>CAZZWZ010000078.1:0-12663 GCA_964657955.1 uncultured Steroidobacteraceae bacterium | reverse complement strand
ACTTTCGAGCAGTCTACACCGTCGGTTGACCCCTGCCCATTACCCAGGTAATGTAATGGCATGTCGATACCTCATTCCAAAGTAACTGCGCAGGGCCAGATTTCTGTCCCAGCCGAGGTGCGTAAGAAGCTCGGGATCGGTCCCGGGTCTGTGCTTGAGTGGCACGAACAAGACGGCAATGTGTTGGTGCGTCGGGCTGGGCGGTACAGTTCGTCCGATGTCCACAACGCACTGTTCCCGAAGGGCACATCAAAGGGTAGGAGCGTGCCCGACGTAAAGACCGCCCTTCGCGCAGCCATTCGGAAGAAACATGCTCGCAGTTGATACGAATGTTCTTGTTCGGCTTCTAGCACGTGATGACGCCGAACAGGTTCGCGCAGCAGAGAACTTGATCTCTAAAGGAGCCTGGGTGTCGCAATTGGTCCTGGCGGAAACATTGTGGGTTCTAGACTCTGTCTATGATCTTTCTCGGGTACAGATCGCCATGGCCGTCGAAATGCTGTTGAATCATAGGGAACTGAGCGTTCAAGACGCGGAAGTTGTGACCACGGCGCTGGCACAGTATCGTCGGCGCTCAGCTGTCGAGTTTTCGGACTGTCTCGTGTTAGAAATTGCAAGAAAAGCCGGTCACTTACCGGTCATTACATTCGACCGAAACTTCGCAAAATTGGATGACGTCCATCGGGTGGCATGATTTCGATCTTGGTCGTTGTGGACTTCTCTCGATCCGATGAAGACATTCGCGACTGGCAGCTATTGGGCACGCGAAGAGGGCTGTTCAGCTGCTTGCTTTGCCTCTGACGGTATCTTCGGCCATTCCGCATAGAGAGACAGTGAAGGCGACCCGCGAAATCGCAATCGAAGATATTCACGCCGCCGGAGCACTCTCGTGGACAATGATTGCGCTGGCCACGGGCACTTGATGCCAGGTGGAGGGTCGCTGGGGGCGACAGCATTCACGGAGATGTTTGACGCACATAAAGTGGAAAAGCCGACGCTCCTCGCGGCTTCTCCCCTATTGCCCAGCGATGGACTGACACACGTGTGCGGTACTGCCGCCGTTGACCGTCGTCACAGCTTTAAAATTATTGGTGCCGCAAAGAGGATTATCTCGGCGCTGCGCGCCTCGCCCCTTCGGGGCGCCCTGCGGGCGATCAAAATGGCTGCGCAATTTTGTCGAACCGGCTTGTTGTCCGTCAGGGGTTCGAATTACCGCGACGAACTTCAGGGCCCGACAATCGTTATCCGTGCATTTTGAAACAATGGTGCCGCAAAGAGGATTCGAACCCCTGACCCACGCATTACGAATGCGTTGCTCTACCAACTGAGCTATTGCGGCATGCGAACGACAATGAATTCTACCCCGCCGAGCCGTCCGACGAAAGGCTGCCCACCCGCTTGGTCACGTCGCGCAGCGTCTTCGGCAGGGCGAAAATCACGTGCTCTTCCCGGCCCTTCAACTCGTCCACCACGGCTCCGCCCCACTCCTTGAGCTGCGAAATCACGCCCTGCACCAGAATCTCCGGTGCGGACGCGCCGGCCGTCACGCCCACGGTCTTGGCGCCGTCGAACCACTCGCGGTGCAGGAACGCGGGTCCGTCCACCAGATATCCGGGTATCCCGATCTTGTCGGCCATCTCGCGCAGCCGGCTCGAATTGGAACTGGACTTCGAGCCCACCACCACCAGCACGTCGCAGCGGCCGATCAGGTCCTTGACGGCGTCCTGCCGGTTCTGCGTGGCGTAGCAGATGTCCTCCTTCACGGGTGCCTTGAGGCCGGGAAAGCGTGCGCGCAACGCCGCCACGATGGAGGCGGTGTCGTCCACCGACAGCGTGGTCTGGGTCACGAAGGCCAGGTGCGCGGGGTTCTTGACGACGACGCGCTGCACGTCCTCGACGGTCTCCACCAGGTAAATGCTGCCGCCGAACGACGTGTCGAACTGCCCGATGGTGCCCTCGACCTCGGGATGCCCCTCGTGGCCGATCAGGAACACTTCGCGCGCCTCGCGGGCGTAGCGCGTGACCTCCATGTGCACCTTGGTGACCAGGGGACAGGTGGCGTCGAACACCTTCAGGGCGCGCCGCTGGGCCTCCATCTGCACCACACGCGAGACGCCATGGGCGCTGAAGATCACCGTCGCGCCGTCGGGCACCTCGACGAGTTCCTCGACGAACACCGCGCCGATGGCGCGCAGCTTGTCCACCACGTATTTGTTGTGAACCACTTCATGGCGCACGTAGATGGGGGCGCCGAACAGATCGATGGCGCGCTCGACGATGTCGATGGCCCGGTCGACGCCGGCGCAGAAACCGCGGGGGTTTGCCAGTAAAATATGCATCAGTGCCTCCGTTTCGAGTCGAACAGGGCATCCAGCAACAGACATGCCGCACCGACGGTGATGGCCGAATCGGCGACGTTGAACGCCGGAAAGTATGCTTGGTCCCAATGGAAATGGATGAAATCGACGACGTGACCGAAGCGGATGCGGTCGATCACGTTGCCCACCGCGCCGCCCAGCACCAGCGCGAGACCGGCGGACAGCAGGCCGCGCGTTCCTCGCGGCAGCCGCACCAGCCAGACCGTGATGGCGACGCTCACGGCCACGGCGAGCCCGATGAACAACCAGCGCTGCCAGCCCGAGGCGTTGGCCAGGAAGCTGAAGGCGGCGCCCACGTTGTGCAGGCGCGTGATGTCGAGGATGGGCAGCACGCTGGTGAATTCGAAGACGCCGAAGTGCCGGACGATGTAGGCCTTCGTCGCCTGGTCGGCGATGATCACCACGGCGGAGAGCAACAGCCATGCGCTGGCGCGGCTGCGCGGTTCGGCCATCTGGACGCTCTGGGCGACGTTCATGCGAATTTCCGCTCCTCACCCGGGCCTTCGACGTTGACGACGCAGCGGGCGCAAAGTTCCGGGTGCCGGGCATCGCTGCCCACGTCGCTGCGCAGGTGCCAGCAGCGCACGCATTTCGGGCGGGTGCTGGGACGCACCTCGATCCAGACGCCCTCGGCGCTCGACGGGACGGCGCTTCCCGTGGGCGTGTCGGTCTCGACGATCTGCGCCTGGCTGGTGATGAGCAGGAATCGCAATTCGTCTTGCAACGCGGAAAACCGGGCTGCCTGGGCCGGCGGCGCGAACACGGTGACCTCGGCGTCGAGCGGCGCGCCGATCTCGCCCGCCGAGCGCAGGCGCTCGAGTTCCCGCGACACGTCGGTCTTCAACGCGACGAACAGGGGCCAGTCGATCTCGGCTTCGCGCTCGGCGCCGGGGGGGAAGCGGTGCCAGGTGTTGAGGAACACCGATTCGTTGCGGGTGCCCGGCAGGAACTTCCATGCTTCTTCGGCCGTGAAGCTGAGGATGGGCGCGAGCCACCTAACCATCGCCTCGGCGATGTGCAGCATGGCCGTCTGCGCCGAGCGCCGCGGGGCGCGCTGCGCGCCGGTGGTGTACAGGCGGTCCTTGATGATGTCGAGGTAGAAGCCGCCGAGCTCCACCACGCAGAAGTTGTGAATGCGCTGATAGATGTCGTGGAACTCGTAATTCCGAAACGCGGTGACCACGTCGTTCTGCAGCGCGAAGGTCTTGGAAATCGCCCACCGGTCGATGGCGACGAGGTCCGTCCAGGGCAACGCGTGGCGTTCGGGATCGAAGCCGTGCAGATTGCTCAGCAGGAAACGCAGCGTGTTGCGCATGCGCCGGTAGGAATCGGCCATGCGCTTCAAGATCTCGTCCGACACGCTCATCTCGTTCGAATAGTCGGTGGCGGCAACCCACAGCCGCAGCACGTCGGCACCCAGGCTGCTGGTCAGTTTTTGCGGGACCAGCACGTTGCCGATGGACTTGGACATCTTGCGGCCCTTCTCATCCACCGTGAAGCCGTGGGTGAGCACGCCGCGGTACGGCGCGCGCCCATGCATGGCCACCGAGGTGAGCAACGAACTGTGGAACCACCCGCGATGCTGGTCCGACCCCTCGAGATACAGATCGGCCGGCACCGTGATCTCGGGCCTCAGCTGCGACACGCAGTGATGCACCACGCCGGAATCGAACCACACGTCCATGACGTCGGTGGACTTCTCGAACCGGTCCGCGTCGGCTCCCAGCAGGGCTGCGGCGTCGAGATCGAACCAGGCATCGATGCCGTCGCGCTCCACCAGCTTCGCCACCTCCTCGATGAGCTGCCCGGTTCGCGGGTGCAGCTCGCCGCTCGCCTTGTCCACGAACAACGGGATGGGCACGCCCCAGGTCCGTTGGCGCGAAACGCACCAGTCCGGACGTCCGGCGATCATGCTGCTGATGCGCTGCTCGCCCCATGCGGGCATCCAGTCCACATGGGCGATGGCCTCGAGCGCCCCCTTGCGCAGGCCCGCGCGGTCCATGCCGATGAACCACTGGGGCGTCGCGCGAAAGATGACGGGCGTCTTGTGACGCCAGCAATGCGGATACGAGTGGTGATAGGGTTCATCCTTGAGCAGGCGCCCGACGTCGCGCAGCACCGCGATCACGTGGGCGTTGGCGTCGAACACCTGCTCGCCCGCGAACAGCTCCACCGTCGGCAGGAACCGGCCGTCCCCGCCCACCGGATTGTCGATCTCCAGGTTGTAGCGGCGGCCTACGTTGTAGTCATCGAGTCCGTGGCCGGGTGCCGTGTGCACGGCGCCGGTGCCGGCATCGAGCGTCACGTGCTCGCCCAGGATCACCGGCACGCGGCGGTCGTAGAACGGGTGCTGCAACGTCAACTGCTCCAGTGCGGCGCCCTTGGCTTCGGCGATGACCACCCACATCGTGACTGCCAGGGTGCTCATGACGGTCTTCACGAGTTCGGTGGCCATGAGCACTCGTTCGAGCCCCCCGCCGAGATCGAACTCCACCAGAGAGTAATCGAACTGCGGGTGCACGGTGACGGCGCGGTTCGCGGGCAGCGTCCACGGCGTCGTGGTCCAGATGGCGAGCGACGTCGGCACGTCGTCGAACAACGCCATTTGATCGCGCGGCTGCAATCCCATGCGCCTCGCCAGGTCGTCCCGGTCGGCCACCCCGAAGCGCACGTACACGCTGGGCGAGGTCTTCTCCTCGTACTCGACCTCGGCCTCGGCCAGGGCGGAGCGGCAGTTCAAGCACCAGTGAACCGGTTTGAAACCCTTGTAGAGGTGGCCGTTCTCGATGATGAGCGCGAAGGCACGCAGTTGTTCGGCCTCGAAGCGCGGCATCATCGTGAGGTACGGATGATCCCAATCGCCGAGCACACCCAGCCGTTTGAATTCCGCGCGCTGCCCGTCCACCTGCTTCGCCGCGTATGCGCGGCACGCGGCGCGGAACGCCCTGGCATCGATCTTCTGCCCCACCCGCCCATGCGTCTTCTCGACCTGCATCTCGATGGGCAGGCCGTGGCAGTCCCAGCCCGGTACGTAGGGGGCATCGTAACCGTCCAGCGTGCGGGATTTGACGATGATGTCCTTGAGGATTTTATTGAGCGCATGCCCCAGGTGCAGCGCGCCGTTCGCATACGGCGGGCCGTCCGTGAGCACGAACGGGGGGCGTCCCCTGGCCATGCTGCGAATCTTCGCGTACAGGCCGGTGCGCTCCCACACCTCGAGCATGGCGGGTTCGCGGTTCGCGAGATCCGCCTTCATCGGAAACCCGGTGCTGGGCAGATTGATCGTGTCTTTATAGTCGGTCACAGCTCACCTTCGACAAAAGATCGCGCGCCTGCTCGGCGTCGACCCGCATTTGCACCATCATCGCGTCCACCGAATCGAATTTCACCTCGTCGCGCAACTTGGCGAGGAATTCGACCTCGATGACGCGCCCGTACAGATCCCCGGAGAAATCGAACACATGCACCTCGAGGAGCGGCTCGATGCCGTGCACGGTGGGTCGCGTGCCCAGGCTCGCCACCCCGTCAAGGGGCCCCGGCGCGATGCCGTGCACGCGCACCGCGAGCACGCCCCACAGCGGCGATTTGCGCCGCATCAGCCGCAGGTTGGCGGTGGGAAATCCCAACGTGCGGCCGAGCGCCGCGCCGCGGACCACCCGGCCCATCATGCGATAGCGCCGGCCCAGCAGTCGTGCGGCGCCGTCGCAATCGCCCCGCTCCAGCCGTTCGCGAACCGCGGTGCTGCTGACGCGCACCCCATCGAGCACGAACGGCGCCAATTGCTCCACCCCGAAACCGTATTCGGCACCGGCCGCGCGCAGGCTTTCGATGGTGCCCTGGGCCATGGTGCCGTAGCGAAAATCGTCGCCCACCACCATGTGACGCACGGCCAGACCGTCCACCAGCAACGATTGCACGAATTCCCGCGGCGACTTGGCACGCATGCGCTCGTCGAAGCGCAGCGTCACCAGGCGGTCCACCCCGAGCCCGGCCAGGGCGACGAACTTCTCGCGCCACCGCGTCAGCCGGGGCGGCGCGCCGGCGGGGTCGATGAACTCCTTCGAACTGGGTTCGAACACCAGCACGGTGGCGGCGCTGCCGTATTCGAGCGCCCGCTGTTTCACCACGCCGATCATCTGCCGGTGCCCCAGGTGCACGCCGTCGTAGTTGCCGACGGTGAGCACGCAGCCGTTCCCGGCGGCGGCAGCCGTGACGCGGCCGGCCGTTCGGCCGGCAACATTCCGGCCGAGATTGTGAAGACCGCGCACTAATTCCATGGCGAAAACCCGGGATTATACGCACGTTCCCGCCAGCGACGACCGTGGTTTCGGTGCGCGCATTGACAAGCACCGGGCCCGTGAGCAGACTACGCGGCTAATTTCAGGAGTCTTACGCTTGGCGAACACGAAATCCGCTGAAAAGGCCGCCCGACAGTCGACCGTTCACCGCGCCCGCAACGACGCGTTGACCTCGCAGCTGCGCAGCGCCATCCGCAAGGCCACGCTGGCCCTCAAGACCGGAAAACACGACGAGGCCTCGGCGGCGCTGGGTCATGCCACGCCCATCATCGACAGCATGGTCAACAAGGGCATCATCCATCGCAACAAGGCGGCACGGCACAAGAGCCGTTTGACCAAGCAGCTGCGGGCGCTCGCCGCGAAGTAACGGCGTCTGCGGGGCGCGCTCGCCGCGAAGTCGCAGCGCCGCAGGCAACCCCCGGCCGTCGTCCTCCGGCAGGAGGCACGTTGCCCGCAGTAAGGACGCCGGCCGTTTTCCGTCAAGCCTCCGTCGCCATCGCGGGTTCGGCCGCGACCGCCGCCACCGAATTCGCCAACCCGCCCACCGGTTGACGCGGATTTTCCTCCAGATACTGCATCACGGCACGCTTGATCGCTTCGGTGCCCTCGCCCGTGGCCCCCGACAGCAGGAATACGCGGCCCTTCCAGCGCAGGCGGCGCACCAGATCGCGGGCGCGTCGCTGGGCTTCGGCCGGCTCCATCAGGTCGATCTTGTTGATCAACAACCACCGCTCCTTCGACCCCAGGTCTGCGGCGTATTTCTTCAGTTCCGCGACGATTGTGCGGGCATCCTTGACCGGATCGGCTCCGGGGTCGATGGGTGCCAGATCGATGAGGTGCAGCAGCACCCGCGTGCGCTGCAGATGTTTCAGGAAACGAATGCCCAGTCCGGCGCCGGCGGCGGCGCCTTCGATCAGGCCGGGGATGTCGGCCATGACGAAACTGCGGCCGGGTCCCACCGTCACCACGCCGAGATTGGGGTACAACGTGGTGAAGGGATAGTCCGCCACCTTGGGCCGCGCCGAGGAAACCGCGCGGATCAACGTGGACTTGCCCGCATTGGGCAGACCCAGCAGACCCACGTCCGCGATCAGCTTGAGCTCCAGCTGGAGTTCGCGCTTCTCGCCCGGCAGGCCCAGTCCGGATTTTCGCGGCGTGCGGTTGGTGCTGGACTTGAAACGGGTGTTTCCCCAGCCGCCCTTGCCGCCCTTGGCCACCAGCAGGGTCTGCCCTTCCACGGCCAGATCGCCCAGCTGCTCGCCGGTCTCCAGGTCGCAGACCACCGTGCCCACCGGAATGTTCACGAAGCGGTCTTCGCCGCCGTGTCCGGTGCAATCGTTGCCGCTGCCGCCCTCGCCGTTTCCGCCCTTGTAGGTGCGCGCGATGCGAAAATCCGCCAGCGTATTCATGCCCTCGACGGCCCGCAGATACACGCTGCCGCCCAACCCGCCGTCGCCGCCGTCGGGCCCGCCGAAGGGTGCGCATTTCTCGCGCCGAAAGCTCACGCAACCGCGTCCGCCGTTGCCGGCCTCCACTTTAAGCTTCGCTTCGTCGACGAATTTCATGCGTCACCACCGTTCAGAATTTAAAAAGGGGACCAGGCTTCGGCCTGACCCCCTTCTCGTAAAATCCAGCGACGGGCGCGACGCCCGCCCCGGTCACTTCGCGACGACGTTCACGTAGGTGCGCTGCTCCGCACCTTTGACCCGGAATTCCACCGTGCCGTGCGCCGTGGCGAACAGGGTGTGGTCGGTGCCGATGCCGACGTTGACGCCGGGCCGATACACCGTCCCGCGCTGCCGGATCAAGATGTTGCCCGCCAGCACGTCCTCGCCGCCGAACTTCTTCACGCCCAGCCGCTTGGAGTGGGAATCGCGGCCGTTGCGTGTGCTGCCGCCCGCCTTTTTATGTGCCATTCGATGGATCTCCTGCCAGAAACTTCAGGCCACGATCGACGTGATCTTAACGTCGGTATAGGGTTGACGATGCGTCTTTTCACGCTTGTAGTGCTTGCGGCGGCGAAACTTGACGATGCGCACCTTGTCGCCCTTGCCGTGAGTCTCCACCGTGCCGACCACCTTGGCGCTGCCCACGTACGGCGCGCCGATGGTGACATCGGCTCCCGCGCCCACCAGCAGCACCTGATTGAATTCGACGCTGGCGCCCTGGTCCGCGTCGAGCTTCTCGATCCGCACCACCGCACCTTCTTGGACGCGGTACTGCTTACCGCCCGTGGCAATCACGGCATACATGGCTCTCTCCCGCTGAACGGCCTGGGGCGACCGCAAAATAGCCGCGAAGTGTACGGCGCCGTGGGCTGGAAATCAAACCGATATCTGGGCGGAACGGTCAGGGTGTCGCCCGGGCCGACCCAATCTTAGGTACCATGGATCATTCCCTTGGGCGGTTCATGAAAATAGAACAGATTCGAGCGTTGGTGACCAGTGACTTCGAAGCCGTCGACCGGGTCGTCAAGCGTCGATTGCACAGCCAGGTCGCGCTCGTCGATCAGGTGGCCACCTACATCATCTACGCGGGCGGCAAACGCCTGCGCCCTCTTTTGGTGCTTCTGGCGGCGCGGGCGTGCGGACATGCCGGTGAACAGCACATCGACGCCGCCGCGATCGTCGAGTTCATTCATACTGCCACCCTGCTCCATGACGACGTCGTGGACGGGTCGTCCCTGCGTCGCGGCCGCGAGACGGCCAACGAGGTGTTCGGCAACGCCACCAGCGTCCTCGTGGGGGATTTTTTGTACTCCCGCGCCTTCCAGATGATGGTGGCGTTGAATCGCATGCCCATCATGGAAATCGTCGCCGACGCCACCAACGCCATTGCCGAGGGCGAGGTGCTGCAGCTGATGAATGCGCACGATCCCAACACGACGGAATCGCGGTACATCGACGTCATCCAGCGCAAGACGGCGCGGTTGTTCCAGGCCGGTGCGCAGATCGGGGCGATCTTGAGCGACGCGCCGCCGTCGATCCAGGATTCCCTGGCGCGCTACGGCCGGCACATCGGCACCGCCTTTCAGCTGGTCGACGATGCGCTCGACTACCAGGCCGACGAGGCCAGCCTGGGAAAGCATCTGGGCGACGATCTGGCCGAGGGCAAACCCACGCTGCCGTTGATCTACGCGATGCAACACGGCAGCCCGGCGCAGCGCGAGATGATCCGTCACGCCATCGAAAACGGCGGCCTGGACCGCCTCGATGAGATCACCCATGCCGTTGCAAGCCTCGGGGGCCTTGCGTACACTGCGCGACTCGCTCAATGCGAGGCGGATCAGGCCCTTGCCGCGCTGGATCCCCTTCCCGAAACCGTGTTCAAGGAGGGGTTGAGCGAACTCGCGCGGTTCGCGGTGGCGCGCAAGCACTGAGTCGGGCGGCCACCTCGATGCGGTTGTCGACGTGACCCGGCGGTCAATTTTCGGGGTGTAGCTCAGACTGGTAGAGCGCGTGGTTCGGGTCCACGAGGTCGCAGGTTCGAATCCTGTCTCCCCGACCAATTCACAGAAGGTCGCAACGGCATCAATCAGTTTGTCGAGCGACGTCAATCCGCTTGGGTGGGAAACAGAAAACGAGCCATTGCCCAGGTTACGGCACCCGTCTGCACGACCGTTGCGCCAATCAGCGTGTGAAAAACCGCGCTCGTGATGATTCGCTTTTCGACGAACTCGGGGTGTGCGGTCATGAAGGTCACATCGATATTGATCGCATAGATGATCAACCCGACGACCGCGGCGTTGAGCAGGGTGAACACGACGCCGATCACGATGAGCATGTACCAGCGCTGGCTTTGAATACCGATGGCTGGATCGAAGCCGGCGAATTCTTCCCTCGCCGTTTCTTTCGCCAGATCGATTTGGAAGACTCGCGCACCGGCACTGCTGGCCGATGTCGCCCCCGTCAAGTCACCGGAGCCCGTGGCATCCACCGCTCACCCCATGACGACTTCGCGATCGTTGCCGTCTTGGCGAAGAATGACCTGGCCGCCATTGCTCGTCGTTTTGGATGCCAGTTGAAGCAATGTGAGAGCACGCCGGATGACTTCTGCGTTGGAAGTGGCATTCAAGGATTCACGCAATTCCGCGAGCGCCTTTCTACTTTTCGGATCGAGAGCAAAGCTGGTGACGTCGCCCATGGATACCTCAACGTGATACTAGAATCTATATAGATATCGTAGCACAGTTGCAACGGGGGAGATAGTGCCCTTGTTTTCTCGAGCTTCCCCACCCGATCAAAACGTGATGCGTTGCAGCTCGCGATGCTTGTCGATGAATTGATGCTTGAGCGCCGCCCCCACGTGCAGCGCCACCATCGCGTACAGCACGTAACCCAGCCAGGTGTGCACGCTGCCGAACAGCGTGTGCAGCTGCTCCTTCGCCGCCGGATCGACGTTCTGGATCCACCCGATGCGCGGCCAGGGCACCAGGGCGAAGAGGCGCATGGGATGGGCCGCGGCGTCCTTCCACGCCGAATCGTGCATCCATCCCGACACCGGCAGCGCCAGGATCAACGCGTACAGCACGCCGTGCGCGACGTGCGCGGCGATGCGCTGCCAGCGCGGATAGCCGGCCGGCAACGGCGGCGGCGGGTGCGCGGCGCGCCACGACAGGCGCAGCAGTCCGAGACCCAGCACCGTGATGCCGATGGACTTGTGGGTGTCGATCACCGTCCGGGTCCAGTCCTCGGGCAGTGAATCCGCGCTCAGCGCGAGCGCGACGTTGCAGCCGATCAGCACCGCGATCACCCAGTGAAAGACGATCGCCACCCGCGTGTACCGTCCCACGAACTCCGTCATTCGGCATGCCCTCCCGTGGCCGGCACGCTGGCGGTGATGCCCCAGTGATTCCGCCGGGTGATGAAGCTGCACCAGCCCCAGGTGGCGCCCAGGTGCCGCAGCAGCTGGAAGCTGAAAGGCTCCGCAAGCGCCGCCAGCAGCGCGAGCCCGAGCCCGGCGTGGGAGACGCGCTGACCCGTCCAGCGCCCGTACACGTGCACCCACCAGACATGGAAGAACAGATCCAACGCGATCTTGGCGAGGATGACGCACAGCACGGGCACGACGATCGTGAGTTTGCCCAGCACCGCGAACACCAGCAGAAGAATCAATGCGGTCAGTCCGAACACCGGCTGCATGGTGTCGAGCGCTTTGATCGGCAGCATCCAACGTCCGAGCGTCCCGTACCGGCCGTTGAACGTCATGTCGCAGTTCCAGTACTGGGTCTGCAGGAATCCGCAGAACCAGCGCCGGCGCTGCCGCAGAAAACTGGGCAGCGAGGCGGGCGCATCGGTGAGCGCGCGCGGTGCGCTCAGCACCCGCACCCGCCAGCCGAGGGCGTGATCGAAACTGTACCGATGCAGCCGGTGGATGAGTTCGTAATCCTCCACCAGGCACTCGGGATCGAAACCGCCCACCGCCACGACCGCGTCGCGCCGGAAGGCCGCGAACGCACCGGACACCAGCAGCAGGGAATCGACGCGCATCCACGCGATGCGCGAGCAGAAGGCGCGGATGTATTCGTAGGTTTGGAACCACTGGAAGAAGCGGGCCAGCGCGGCGGGTGCGCACACCGGACGGATCACGCAACAGGCGCCGACCATCGCGGGTTCCTCGGCGAACGCGCGCCGCAGTCCCCCGAGAGCGTCCGGCGCGAGCTTCGTGTCCGCATCCACGGTCACGATGAGGTTCGTCGTCAGGCGGGTAAGGCCCACGTTCAAGGCGCGCGCCTTGCCGCCGTGCGAGGTGCGCAGAATCTGCAGACCCGGGTGTCGGTGGGATCCTCCGAGAGTGAGCGGTGCGGGCCAGTCCACGGCGAATCGTTCGTGCAGCATGCGCGCCGTCCCGTCCTCCGAGCCGTCGTCCACCACCAGCACCACGTCACCGGGCAACAGTTGCGGCAACAACGCCTCCAGCGTGGTGGGTAACGCCGGCGCTTCGTTGTACGCCGCGATCAGAACCCCCAGCGTCGGACGCGGGTTCGC
>CAZZWZ010000077.1:332-12714 GCA_964657955.1 uncultured Steroidobacteraceae bacterium | reverse complement strand
GTCGCTGACCCTCTGGGACGTGGCGGCGGTGATGGCCAAGGCCTTCACTTACGCCGCCACGTTGGGCGCCGCCGGCGCCGTGTACTTTCTCGCGTACAGCCAAGATCTGCTCGGCGCGTCGGATATCCGGCGGATCGAACGGCTGATCAAGACGTTGACGCTGGTGGCCGCGGCGGTCAGCTGTGCGCGCATCGCCATACTCACGGGCTCCATGAGCGGTGAGATCGCCGGCATGGTCGATCGCGAGATGGCATCGGTTTTATTGGGCGCCGGCGAGGGACGCGCGACGGGTCTGCGCCTTGCAGGCCTGGCACTCGTCTGCCTGGCATTTTTCTCGAACCGGCGCCCCTCCCTGCCGGCGCTGCTGGGCGCGACCCTGGCTGCGGCTTCCTTCGCCGCCATCGGTCACGTGCGTGCGGTGTCGGTCGCATGGTTGTCGACCGGTCTCCTCGCCATTCACGTGACATCCGTGGCCTTCTGGATGGGCGCCCTGGCGCCGTTGTTCATCGTGACCGGGGACGGCGAGGTGCGACGCATCGCGGCCCTGGCCCACCGGTTCGGCCGCGTGGCAGCGGGCATCGTCGCGGCGCTGATCCTGTGCGGCGCAACGGTGCTCTACGTCCTGGTCGGCTCGGTTGCGGCGCTCGGCAACGGTCCGTACGGCCGGGCCCTGCTCGTGAAACTGGGACTGGTGGCGTGTCTCCTGGGATTGGCCGCCCTCAACAAGCTGCGCATCACCCCGCAGCTGCTGTCCGGCGACGCGCACGCCGTGCGCCGCCTGCGTCGCTCCATTCAGATCGAAATGCTGCTGGCCGCCCTGATCCTGCTGGTGACCGCGACGTTCACGACGGTCATGGGTCCGCTCTCGCAGGGGTGACGGGCGCGATTCGGGGATGGGTGCAACACCTACAGAACGCCGGCTAATCGCTCCTGGCCGACCACCCCTTGCCTCACGCCCCGGCGGCGGCCGGAATCACCGGAATCGTCAGGAAGCTGTCGTAGCGGCCTCCCAGGTGAACCACATGCGTGCCGCGGTTGCGGGTGGGCGGAGCCGGGACGCTCTGCCGGGCCACGTACGCAGGCTTGGTCCAGAGCGGGCCGCCGAGCTCGACGAGCTCCGGATGCGAGCCCGGCGCGAAGGTGCCCCCGTCGGCCGGAACCGGCACCTTGGCGGTGCCGAATTCCAGTGGAAATTTGCTTCCGCCCTGGAAGGCCGTGAGTGTCACGCGGAGCTGCTCGCCCGCGCGGTACAGCAAAGCCATCGGCCAGAGGCCGAACTCCACCGGCACGATGTCGCCCGGCTGCAGCAGCTCCTCGATGCGATGACTCTGGTGAGGCTCCGATGGCGTGGAGCGATGCGGATCCAGGGCGCGGTGCGACACCCGCAGCATCGTCGTGGTCGCGATGTGACCGCCCGGCGGGAATGCCGAGGCTGAGCCGAGCGACCTGCCCTTCGAGTCGAGCTTCTCGACCGCGACGACCACGTCCATGTCGTCCGACCCCTGCGCCTCCAACCACACCCGCAGGCTCATGTAACCGGTCACCTCGGTGTCGCGGTCGAATGCGAAAATAAATCGCGCAGACCCGCCGTCGGCGGCATAGCTCACCGCCGCGGCCTGTGCCGCCGGCCTCGGGGACAACGTCTCGTCGCCGTGCAGATACAGTCGTTCGAAGCGCTGGCGTGCCAGGGGCCACTGCGATTCGGGCCGATCGAGAATGTCGATGCCCCCGGGATTCAACACCGCGAGGCGCACGCGCGGCGTCGATTCCCAGCCGTTGTCGGCGCCCTTCAGGAAATGATCGAAGAACTTGAGGAGGTCCTCGGCATGCTCGGGGTGATGGAAATCCTGCCACTCCTGCGTGTTGTGCACGCGCAGCCACTTCTGCGGCGAGGAGATGCGGCGAAAGCCCGCGAACGTGCCCTGCGTGTGCGCCTGATTGGTGTAGCTCGCGACCACATAGGCGGGCACGTCGATGTTCTCGAGCCGCGCCGCCTTGTCTTCCCAGTAGGCATCCATGAGCGGATGGGTGACCATCATCCTGGGGAGGTCCTCGACCAGCTGGTTGCCGGCGAACGACTGCACGATCACCTCGTCGAAGGTCACGACCGGTATGCCCCCTTCCAGGTACTTGCTGCTCGCCCCCTCCCACGGCGCGATCGCGCACAAATGCGGCGGCCTCTCGGCGGCGATGAACCACTGCGACATGGCCAGCCAGCTGTTGCCGGCGAATGCGGTCTTGCCCGAGCACCAGCTCTGCATGGCCGCCCATTCGACGAAATCGTAGCCGTCCTCGGCATTCTGCCGGCCCCAGAAATTGATGTTGCCGCCCGAGCGATAGGCGCCGCGCGCATCCGGATTCAGCACCACGTAGCCGCGATCCACGTAGAGCGCTGGATCGGGTCCTTCGAACTTCTGCAATTCCGATACCGCGCTCAGCGGAACGTTGGCCCTGAACGGCACGTCGTCGAGCCACTGACCGCCGATCTCCTTGCCATACGGGCTCCAGGCGATGATCGCCGGATGACGGCCCGCGCCGGTCGGACGAAACACGTCCGTGTAGATCACCGTGCCGTCGCGCAAGGTCACGGGCACGTCCCGTTCGAAGACGATGTCGCAGGTCAGCGCCCTTGCGCCCCGGCGCCGCACCGTGCCGGCCTTCAGCAGCGTCGTGCCCGGTTTGAAGCCGGTGTACCGGGCGGGGGGCGAGTCGAGCGTCAGCGGCCGGCGATAGGCAACCGGATGGGTATCATCGCCGTAGATGCGGGTGGGAACCTGCACGGATTCGGCGGCGAGCTCCGAGCCGGGACGTGGTGTGAAGAGCCTTCGGGCCGCGTGGTACAACCCATAACCGGCGGCCGCCGCCGCGATCCCGAGCAGTACCTGGCGGCGGTTGATGCGGCGGTTGCGGCTCTGCGTCTCGGACCCGCGTGGGCCTTCGCGACTCTCAAAACGCATAGCTCATGCCCGCGGTCGCCGTGTAATGCGGGAACAACTGGTACCCGTCGAGATTGCTGTAGATGGGCACCTGCACCACGCCGTAGCCGTGGAGGCCGTGGGTCAGTTGCACGGTGAGGCCGGGACTGAGGTAGGCGACCGTCCCCACGGTGTCGGTGCTGTCGGCCAAGGCGCCCTGGTCGGGGCTGCGGTGCAGTACGTTCAGCTGTAGCTGCGGTATCCATGCCGGGTGCGCGTCGTAGCGCACGCCGACGCTGAAGGTCTCCAGATTCCCCGGGCGGAAGTCGTTGCCCGGTCGGCTTTGCTCGTGGGCGACGGCGGACTGGAATTGCGCGTTGGCGAAGACGTCGAAATCCTGGCCCACCGGTTGACTGTAGTAGGCGCCGACGATCACGTCGGTGCTGCCGGTGCCGGCCTGCAGACTCGCATCGAGCGGACTTCCCGCATTCGGCCCGTGATCGAAATTCACGGCCGTCCCGTAGCGTCCGGTCGGCAGTTTGACACCCAGTTGCAATCCGACATTTTGCGTCGGCAGCAGTCCCTGGTAGCTGCCGAGCAGCTTGACGTCGCCCAGGCTGTCCACGTGTGCGCCGCTCACTTGATCCGGTGCCGTTTCAGCCGGCGTGTACGGTTGCAGCTGCGTGCCGTAAGTGGTGTGCGTGCGGACGACGTAGGGGACGAGCAGATTCACGCCCCAATCCCCGTCCGGTCGGTAGCTGATGCCCAGGGTGAGGTAGCGGTTGATGGTGTCTTTCTCGATCTCGCCGCCGCCGAGCCCCGGATTGGAGGGATCGTTGACGACCTCGGCGGGTGTCGCTGAGCGGGTCCCGATGCGCAGCTGGTCTTGGTCAATGTAAGTGTACTCGAGGTTCACGCGCCAGCCCGTGGCGGACGAATACCCCATGGCGCCATCCGAATTGACGGTGCAGCCGCACGTGGCGCAGCCCCAACTCGCTGACGGAGCGACGGACAGGCACAGCATCGCCGCGCTCCACCGATCGACTGAACGAATCATGGAAAAACTCCCGCAGCCGCCGGGGCGGCCGCTTCCTGCATCCTGTGAAAGAGGGCTGGAGTGCTGCGGTGGCGGACCAACGCAGCGAACTTGCCGGCCGCGAACTCAGCTCAGCAGGGAGGGCGGTCCGCGAGGCGGATGAGCACGGTCGATGCGCTGGCGGACACGCAAGGACTCGTGCGCGACGAGGGAATGGAAAACCAGCGGCGCCGGAGGCGCCACCGCGAACCGCTGCGCGATCGGACCGGTGGATGGAGCGCTGCCGAAGGGGCAGTTTCGGAACTGATCGTGAGTCGTGCCCGAGTGATGGTGATGCCCCTTCATGACCATCGACACCGGCATGGGCAGGGGCGCTGCCGCCGGACACAGCTCCAGCAAGAACGGCGTTCCGGTCGCCGGCATGAAGCCGGCCGGAACATACGACTGAAACAGCAGCAATGCCAGCAGCATGCCGGTCCATGGAGACTGCCGCCGGGCGCTCAACGAGGATTTGCTCATAGGTCGAGCGCGCACAATGCCAGAGCACCTCCATGCGCGCCAGTGTTGCGCCCGCAGCGGGGTGACGGACCGCGGCGCGACGTCCACGGCGAACCGAGTGGAGGCCGACGCCACCCGTCCGGCTCAGAATTTCTTGGCAATCGTCAAACGCGCGGAGATGGGTTCGAGCGGATGCGTGTGGATGTCGGCAACGCCGGCGGCCGGCTCCCCCTGCAGACGGTCGACGTACCAGAATTCCGCGGCATCGGCCTTCTTGTTGGTGATGTTGTACACGCCCAAGCTCGTGCTCCAGCCCTTGCCCATGTCGTAGTGCACATCGCCGTTCCATTCGCCGTAGCCATGACCCTGGACGACGTCGTCCGAGGACAGCGGCGAGGCGCTGATGTAGCGATATTCGAGGCTGCCGCTCCAATCGCCCAGATTCTTCACGTACACGTTGAACGACCCGGAGGCGAACGGCGCATTGGGCAGGAAGTACCCCACGTGGCCGGTGCCGTCGGCATAGGGTGTGGTGTAGCGGGCATGGTTGTAGGAGTAGCTGCCGTAGAATTCCAGCCAGTGCGATGCCTGATACGTCAGATTGAGCTCGACCCCGCGGCGGCGGCTGCCGGGACCCGCGCTGTCGATGCCGGCATCCGGATCGTAGGTGGTCTCTGATTGCGCGGTCAGCGCGTAGAGCGCCAGCGTCGCCGTGAACTTCGGGGTGAAATGCTCGCGAATCCCCAGCTCCTCGCCGGTCTGGCTGGCGATCAACGGGGTGCCGGCCCTGCCGCCCGCCTGGGCGGCGGTGACGCCCCGCAGGTCGTCGCTGTGGAGGCCGCGCCCGCCGCTCAGGTAAATTTCGCTGGACTCGACGGGTCGGAAGATCAGGCTGGCCTTGGGTTCCCAGAGGTCTGCCTTCGCCGTGCCCGTGTTGGTGCCTGTGTCGGACCCCTGCTGCCGGTCGTAACGCACTCCGAGAATCGAGCGGAACCAGTCGCTCCAATGTGTGGCGGTCTGCAGGTAGGCCCCGGCGCTCGACAATCGCACCCGGTCGGACTCGCTGAAACTCAAAGGGTCCTGCGCCGCGGTCAGCAGCCCTCGATCCCGGGTGGGAAGGCGCGACAGGTCGTTATGGTCGTTGCGCACATCCGCCCCGAACGACACCTCGTTCTCCAATCCGAATAGCGGCGCTGTATGCGCGTAACTCACCTCGCCGCCCAGCGTGGTCCGGTCCTCGTGCTGCGCCTCTTGATCGCCGTTGACCGGATCGATGAGGTAGTGCGTGAAATTGTTCCACAGCGTCAGACGATTGGTGAACACATAGGCGTTGACGTGGAATTGGCCCTCGGCGACCGTGGAGTTCCTCCGAAACGTCAAGTTCGAACGCTGCGCATCGCCACCGTCCGTGGGGTCGAGACTGCCGTAGCGGCCGATGAGCCCCCCGGTCCGCGCGCGTACCGGCTGGTCGGTGGTGGCGTTCCAGCTGCCGTGGTAGGTCATGCCGGTCACCGAGAAGCCGTCCTCCGCGGTGCCCTCCGAATACCGGAGCACGGCATTGATCTTGCGCTGATTGTCCGGATTCTTCCAGGGACCGTCGTAGTGCTGCAGTTCGAGAGCGCCCAGCAGGGAACCCTCGGCCAGGTCGGTGGAGCCCGCGGCGAACACGCGCTCGAAGCCCAGCGTTCCCGCGGTGAGCGACACCTGGTCGGCGACGTGGTCCAGGTAATTGATATGAATGGAGCCCACCGTGCCGAAGTCGCCGGTGTTCGCGTAGTAAGGACCCTTGGTGTAACTGATGTCGGTGGCCAGCTCCGGGATCATGAAATTGAGGTCGCTGTAACCCTGGCCATGCGCATGCGTGGGTTCGTTCACCGGCATGCCGTCGACGAAGATGGCAAGGTCCGTACCGTGATCGAGGTTGTAACCGCGCAGCAGGTACTGATTGGCCTTGCCCTCGCCGCTGTGGCTGGTCACGGACAGGCCCGGCACGGTTTCCAACACCTGGCCCGGACGAAAGGCCGGCGTGAGCGCGATCTCATCGTTGACGATGATGCCCTGGCTGGCCGTGGAGGCCGTGCCCATCAGACTCATGCGCGCCGCGGTCACGGTGATGGGCTGCATGTCATCGGAAGGATCGGCGATGGCTTGGTCTGCGGCGGCGGGCAACGACGCGCAGCCGAGAAGCGCACCGGTCAGGCAGACAGCTTCGAGAACGCCGTATCGTACGGGCGGCATGCGATCACGGCCGGTCGCATCGATGGTACATCGAGGTCATGCGGGACGCGCGGTCGTCCGGACGCCGGAACCCGCACCGGGTGGTCATGCGCATTCCACCATCGCCGCCACCACGCGCTCGGCCAGCGCCAATGACGCCGTCACGCCGGGTGACTCGATGCCGAACAGATGCACGAGACCCGCCATGCCATGGAGCGCCGGACCGCAAAGACGAAAATCGCCCTCGGCCTCGCCGGCACCGGTGAGCTTCGGACGAATGCCGGCGTACGCCGGCGTGAGCTGCCCGTCGCCGAGCGCCGGCCAGTACCGCCGGATCGCCGCGTAGAAGCGCGGCGCGCGTTCGGGGTCCACGCGGTAATCGACGGCCTCCACCCACTCCACGTCCGGTCCGAAGCGCGCCCGGCCGGCAAGGTCCAGCGTCATGTGGATGCCGAGACCACCGGCCTCGGGCAGCGGATAGATCAGATGGCGGAACGGTGCGGCGCCCGACAGCGCGAAATAGCTGCCCTTGGCGTAGTGCAGCGGCGGGATCAGCGCGGCCGGAAAGCCGTCCACCGCCGCCGCAACGTCCCGGGCGCCCAGGCCGGCGGCGTTGACCAGCATCCTGCACCGCAGGCTATCGCCCGCCTCCAGCGCCACGTCGAACCCGCCGGCATGCGGCCGGATGGCCAGCACGGGCGTACCGTAGGCGATGACGGCCCCCCGCGCCTCGGCCCCGGCCAGCAGCGAGGACATGTAGCCTTGCACGTCCACGATCCCGGTGGCGGGCGAGAAGAGCGCGGCATGCCCCACGAGCCCGGGTTCCATGCGGCCAAGAGCGCCGCGGTCCAGCCACTCGAGTTCCACCCCGTTGCGGCCTGCCTGCGCTCGAATGGCCTCCAGGCGCGGCAGCTGCGCGGCGGAGCTCGCGACGATGAGTTTGCCACAGCGCCGGTGAGCGACGTCATGCGCTGCGCAATGGCGATACAAGCTCTCGCGGCCGGCGACGCAGGTGAGGGCTTTCAGCGATCCGGCGGCATAATAAATTCCGGCGTGGATCACCTCGCTGCTCCGCGAACTGATCCCCGTCCCGAAACGCCGCTCGCGTTCGAGGATGACGACGTGTCGTCCTCCTTCCGCCAGGGCGCGGGCGACGGCGAGCCCGATCACCCCCGCACCGATCACCACGCACTCTGTCTCGTGGAGGCCGCTCACGGCCGGCCAGCGGCGACTTGCAGGCCGTTCAAGCGTAGCTGCGGCTGACGAACCAGAACACGCCCAGGCCGACGAGGAAGGCCGACGCGACGTCCACCACGATGGGACGCGGAAGGGCCCAATGAACTTTGCGCAGCATCACCACCAGCAGCGTGGCGCCGATGACCAGGGTGAGCTGGCCCAGTTCCACCCCCAGGTTGAATCCCACCAGCAGTTCCGCCAGCCGTTCGGGCGGCAGCTGCAGCTCCAGGAGGTCGGCCGCGAATCCGAAACCATGGATCAGGCCGAACACCAGCGTGATCAGCATGCGCAGCCGACCGGCGTCGCGCAGGTTCCCGGAGATCATCAGATAATTCGCCGTGAACAGTCCCGCGCCGAGCAGCAGCAAACCGGGCAGCCCGCCGTACCCCAGCCATTCCACCACCGCCATCCCGATCAGACAGCCGCCAACCGCGAGCCCGATCAGCCGCGGTCTTTGCGTCTGCACCACGATGTTCTCGGCGCCGATCAGCGCGATGGTGAGCGCCACCAGCGCGTCGATGTATTCGGCATGCGGACGCAGCACGCCGGTGACCGCGAGGGCCAGCGTCAGACTGTGCCCGATGGTGAATCCCGTGACCACGAAGATCAGGTCGCGCAGGCGGCGCGAAATCAGCACCAGTCCCAGCAGGAAGGACATGTGATCGACGCCGGTGAAGATGTGCATGGTGCCCATGCGGATGAACTCGAAGAAGCGCGCGCTCTTCAGGCGGCTGCCGCTGCCGCCCGTGACGTCCACGTTCTGGTGCTCGTTGGTGAAGAGCTGTTCGGTGAACTCGCCCGTGGCGACGTTCTGCACCTGGGCGAAATTGGTGTGGCTGGACACCACGTCGAAGAACGCGGCCGAGTGGATTTTCAAGTCATCGGCCGCCGCGCACTTGAACGTGAAGTCGTACTTGCGAAAGCCCGGGGTGGCCGACAAGGTGTCGATGGGCGGCACCAGCGCACAGCGCTTGCCGGCCGCGCTGGGATAGGTGCGTTCTTCCAGATATTTCTTCACCAGCTCGTCCGACGGCACGTCTCCGGTGGACGTCAAGCGCCGCAGCTCGAGGACCGGGATGGTGATGGCCAGATCCACGTCGGCTCCGTTGATCTCCCACACCGAATGCGACTCGCTGCGGGTGTGGGCGGCGGCGGCGCCCGCGAGGCCCAGGCATGCGAGTGCCGCGGCCATCAGCCCCGCAAGCCCCGCGCGCTGGCGCCCACCTCGGCGCGGCGCCGACCGGGCACGCCCCGGACCGCGACGAGGCGACCCGAACGTCACTGCAGATCGTCCGCGATCAGTACGTTCGCGCGCTTGCGCAGGAACGTCTCGTCGCCGTTGCTCAGGCGGGCAATCGCCTTGTTGCGATAATCGTTCAGCACCTGGTCGCGCGCCGCGGCGTAATCGTAGGGAACCGGACGCTTGTTCTGGACCATGTAGAGCACGTGAATGCCGTCCGCGGACTCGATGGGCGCGGAACTCGCGCCGTCGGACAGGCCGCGCGCGACGTCGAACAGACGCTCGCCCAGATGAATCTTCGCGGCGAAATAAAATTCTTCGTCTCCCACCAGGGGTGAGTCCTTGGCGCCCCAGCGCGCCAGCACCGCCGGCGCGGGCGGACCGGCTTGCAGGCTCTGCGCCGCCGCGGCGGCCTGCGCGGCCGCCGCCCTGGGAAACACGTAGTCGTGGACCGTCATGATGCCCTCGCCCGCGTAATTGGCCTTGTGCTCGGTGTAGAACGCCTGCAACTGCGCTTCCGTCGGCTGGGTGGTCAGGGCGTCCGCCGCGATTTCCAGTTCCACGGCATTGACCATGGCACTGCGCACCTCGGAGTCGTTCGACGCCACATCCAGTTCCTTGCCGCGTTGTACGAACAGCTCCTCGCGGATCATGTCGTTGAGCACCTTCTCCCGTTCCTCCTTGGTGGCGTGCTGCAAATCCACGGCGTACAGCGCCTGCAACTGCAGCAGGTAGTCGCTGCGCGAGATGGGCTGCTGATTCACCAGGGCCACGTCCTCCGCGGGCACCACCAGGGTCGACGTCCCCCGCGCGGTGAACAGCGCATAGCCGGCCAGCCCCAGGCCGACGACGGCACCGATGCCCAGCAACACGAGCGAGCGTCCGACGCTCACGCGCTGGATGTCGCGCCAGGCGCCGAGCTCGGGGGGTGCTTCCCGGCCGGCGCGTCCCTCGCGCGCGGACAGCGCCTCGCGGGCACCCGGTGCCTCGAGCGCGGGCGCTTTCGAACGGTCGGACAGGGATTCAATTTCGGACACGGAGATCACCTTGGACAGGGGTTCGGGCTGGATGCGACAGGCTGTAGACGTACACGGCGATTTCGCGCATGCCCGCCGGCGTGATTTTCCCCACCCAGGCCGGGCACAGGCCTTGGCGGCCATGTGCGATGGAGTCGAACAGCGCCGCGGCGCTGCCGTCGCCGTACAGCGTGACCGCGTCCACGAGATTCGGGGCTCCGATGGCCGTATCGCCGCGCGCATCCGCGCCATGGCAGTCGTAGCAGCCGCCGGTGTTGCTGAACACCGCCGCGCCGCGCGACACCGCGGCGGGGTCTGCCTCCTGGTGCTGCTGATAGCGCAGGAATTCGATCACGTCGCGTATCTCGCCCGGCTTCAACGGCGGTATCTTCGGGTCGGTCTTGCTGGGCTGAATCCTCGCGTAGGCCGGCATGCTCGCCAGATTCCACGCCTGCGGATGGGCCGAGCGGATGCCGTAGGAGACGACCCGTTCGATGTCGCTGACCTCGCCGCTGCCGTACAGCCAGTCGGCGTCGGCCAGATTCGGAATGCCGCGCGCAGGATCGCCCCGACCCGCCTCCCCGTGGCAGGCGGCGCAATGGGAGCGATAACCCGTCCGGCCCCGGTCCAGGGCATACCCCAGGAGCGCGGGATTGCGCGGAATGGAATCCGGATCGGCGCGCAGCAGCTGCCCCACCTGCCGCTCCCGGTGCACCTCCATGGCGGCGAGGAGACCGATGGTCACGAGGATCAGAATGGCGATGCGCATGGCCAGAGAATGCGGCAGGCCCGGCTCCAATGCACGTAATTTACTGTTTCCCATAACGTTATTTAACGTTAAACATCGGCGCCGGCGGGCGATCGCGTCCCCCGCGAAAGCGCTCGATGAGTTATGTTTGACGGCATGGGTGAACTCGAACCGCTGAGCCGCGAGCTGGAGCGCATCCGCGAGAGCGGCATCCTCGGCGATGCCCGCCTGCGGCGCCTTTTCGAGTATCTCGCCAGCAATTCTCTGCGGGGACAGGTGCCCAAGGAGATGGCCATCGCCATCGACGTGTTCGGCAAGGGCGCCGGGTTCGACGTCTCCCAGGATGCCCTGGTCCGCGTGTACATCCACAAGTTGCGGCGCACCTTGAGCGACTATTACGCCAAGGCCCCCGGCGCCAGTCTGCACATACCCCGCGGCGAATACCGACTCGCCCTCAAGCTTGCCCAACCGCCCGAGGCCGTGCCGTCCGCCGCCCCGACCCGGCAGGCGCCCGCGCCGGCGACCGCCCCCGCCCCGGCTCCACCGACTCCGCCCGCCTCTCCGCCGGCCGGCCCGCGCGGGACGCGCCCGCCCTGGCCTGCCCTCGCCGCGGCCACACTCCTCGGCATCCTGATCGGCGCCGGCGTCCTGTGGCTGCAGACCCCCCGCCCGGTCTCGGCGCAGATCCGCACCAGCCCCGTCTGGTCGTGGCTGCAAAAAGACGACCGGCCCACGCTGATCGTGATCGGCGATTACTACCTCGTCGGTGAAACCGACGACTCCATGGAGGTGAAGCGGTTGATCCGCGAGTATTCGGTGAACTCCAAGGGAGATCTGGACCGCTACATCCAGGAGCATCCGAAGACCGCCGATCGCTACATCGACGTGGGGCTGCGCTACATCCCCACGTCGGTGGCCTTCGCCTTGCGCGACATCATGCCCATCCTCACGGTGGACGGCCGGCGCATCGGCGTGAGCATGATGTCGGACATCACCGCGAACACGTTCAAGACGGCGAACATCGTTTACATCGGTTACCTGAGCGGCATGGGCATCATGAAGGACTGGATTTTCGCCGGCTCCCGGTTCGCCATCGGCGACTCGTACGATGAACTGAACGACACCGTGTCCAAGCATCGTTACATCAGTCAGACCGCGAGTCAGAACATGGGCGAACCCAGGAATTCCGGTGCCGAATCGCCCTATCGCGACTATGGTTTCTTTTCGATTTTTCACGGACCCGGAGGAAATACCGTCGTCGTCATCTCGGGCACGCGCGACGAGGGGGTGCGACAGACCGCCGAGATGTTCACCAATCCCACCAAGCTGAACGACGAGTTGCGGCAATCGGACCTGGCTCCGCCCTCCGAGGCGCTGGTGGAGGTGACCGCACTGGACGGGGTCAATTTGACCGGCAAGGTGCTGGTGTCGGCCAAGCGAGGCATCCCGCCCGGCCGATCGCCTTGAAACGCAGCC
>CAZZWZ010000077.1:0-322 GCA_964657955.1 uncultured Steroidobacteraceae bacterium | reverse complement strand
GCCGGTCGCCCCAGCCCGGGCCTCTCGTCACTCACCCGCGCGAGGCGCGTTCCCACGGCCGCGGCGCGCGGGCCGTCGACTGGTTCACAATTCCCGCAATTTCGCGCGCGACGCACCGTCCTACGCCGCTCCGATCCTCAAACTGAAGAATCACGCACTCATGGCAGGAGTGGATTCCATTACAACGTCGGCATCGAAGTGGCTGGTTCGGCAGTGGCTGTATGTTCCGTCGAATGATGCATTGCCTGGGCCAGGGCCTGAGCCCTGGCCCAGGCCTTGTCCTTGGACTTGGCATTGGCCTTGGCCCAAGGCTGGCGTTGGC
>CAZZWZ010000076.1:10162-12766 GCA_964657955.1 uncultured Steroidobacteraceae bacterium | reverse complement strand
GCGTTCATTCGCATCGTCGGCCTCTGGTGGGGAGATCAACTGACCTCGTTGCGCGAGCGCGCGAACGGCTGAGCCTGCGATCGCGACGACCGGGCGGTTGCCGCGACGCTGCGCGGCCGTATCGCCGACGGCGCCTGCTATATTGCCGCCGATGCACTATCGGCAGTTACTATCGGCTCCCCGCTGGAAGACACGGTTGCTGATGTGGGGATCGGCCGCGGCGGTGGGTGTGGCGGCCGTTGCGTTCGCGAAACTCGCCGACCTGGCCCAAGCGGCACTGCGCGTATTGCTCGGTGTGCACGCGTGGGCGCCCTGGCTGCTGGCTCCCGTCGGTTTCTACGTCATCGCGTGGCTCACCCGGCGCTATTTTCGCGGTGCCGAGGGCAGCGGCATCCCGCAGACCATCTTCGCGCTGCGACCGAACGCCGGAGACGCAGGTCAACGTCTGCTGGCGGCGCGGGTGGTGATCGGGCGCGTCGGGCTTGCCGTTGCCGGCCTGCTGTGCGGCGGCTCGATCGGCCGGGAGGGGCCCACCGTGCATGTCGGCGCCGTCATCGTGCACGGCGTGGCGCGCTGGCTGCCCAAGGCTCATGCCGAGGGACAGCGCCGGGCGATGATTCTGGCCGGCGGGGCCGCCGGTGTGGCCGCCGCCTTCAACACGCCGCTCGCCGGCATCGTGTTCGCCATCGAGGAGCTGTCGCGATCGTTCGAAGAACGTGCGAGCGGCACCACCCTGACCGCCGTCATCCTGGCGGGCGTGGTGGCCATCGCCCTGGTCGGCGACTACACGTACTTCGGCGCGCCGACCTTGTCGCCGGACGCCTATCGGCTGACCCCCGCGCTTTTCTGTGTGGCCGCCGTGTGCGGGGTCGCGGGCGGTGCCTTCAGCCGTGTCACGCTGGCCTGCGCCGCGGAGTTGCCGGGGATGATCGGCGGGCTGCGGCGTGACCGGCCCGCCGTGTTCGCCGCGCTCTGCGGGCTCGGCATCGCGGTTCTGGGAGCCTGGTCCGGCGGTCTGACCTACGGCACCGGCTACGAGGAAGCGCGTTCGATTCTGGAAGGTCACGCGCACCTGCCGTGGAACTACGCGCTCGCTCGCGCCCTCGCCACCCTGCTGTCGTACCTCAGCGGCATCCCCGCGGGTTTGCTGGCGCCGTCCCTGTCGGTGGGCGCCGGACTGGGACAGTTCATTGCCGACCAGCTTCATGAACCTTCGGCCGTGCCCCTGGCCATCCTCGGCATGTGCGGCTATCTGGCGGGAGTCACACAGGCGCCGTTGACGTCTTTCGTGATCGTCATGGAAATGACGTCGCAGCACGCCATGGTGCTGCCGCTGATGGTGACGGCTGCCGTTGCCACCGGCCTGTCGAAACTCATCACGCCGCCGCTCTACCAGACCTTGGCCGACCGCTACGCGCTGCCGAAATAGAGCGGCGTAAGCCGCGCCGCCTCCGCGGCGCCGCGCGTCAGTATTCGAACTGGTAGGAAATGCCGATGCTGCTGCCCGGATCGTTGTCCGGAGTCGTGCCTTGAACGGCGGCGCTGCCATTGCCGAGGCGCGTCTGCAGCTTCAGATGCTTGGTCAGGTCCACGTCCACCTCAACCTGGCTGGTGCCCGTGGAGGTTTGCTTGCCCTCGACGTACACCCGCTTGGAAACATAGCGTCCCGCCGCGATCGCGTAACCGGAGTTCTCCGTGCCGCCCGTGGCGGTGTTCACCGTGTTGGTGCCCACGGTCAACCGGTCGAGGCCCAGCGACTTTTGCAGTTTGACCAGTGGTCCGCCGCCGCCGCCGGTGGCGCCGCTCAGGGTGGCGAGCGCGTAGCCCACCTGCGCGATCTGCGCGGCCGAGAGATTTGCGGCCGGTTGGCCGAACAACAGCAGCGCCAGGATGGTGTCGGGCGGTTGCTCGGGAACGCTGCTGAAGGTGAATTTCGGGGCATCGGCGACGCCGGTGATGCGCAACGTCGCCGTGGTGTCGCCGATGGTGCTCTGCGCGGTGAAATCCAGGGTGGGGTCGATCTTCTTGCGCAGACCCTCGCCGTCGAAGCTCACGTTGCTGCCCTGGGAGAACACCAGCTTGTTCCCGGCGATGGTGAAATTTCCGCGCAACAAATCCAACCGGCCGCTGGCCACGGGTGCATCGGACGTCCCGTTCACATGGATCTCGCCTCCCATCTCCGCATCCAGCCCGCGGCCTTGAACGAGAATCTGCTGCGGCGCCTGGACCGCGACGTCGAGCCCGATGACCAGCTGTGCCGTCGCGGCGGCGGGCGCCTTGGTGCCGCGTCGGCGCACGTCGAGCACGGCGACTTCGGGCGGCAATGAATCGGGAATGCCGATGGTGGCGCGATTGACGTGGATGACGCCCTTCACGTCGAGCCGTTGCTTCGCGGTGCCGGCCACGTGCACGTCCGCATCCAGGTTGGCGGTGAGCGTGTTGCTGGTCACGGCTTGCGCGTTCTTGGCCGTGATCCGCAGGTCCACCGGCAGTCCCGGCTGCAGCAGGCCCACGCTCCCGGTCATTCCCACGCTCCCCGACACCGCCTTCGCGTCGAAGCTCTTGATCTGCAGGCCGCCGGCGTTGCCGACGATGTCGGCCGTG
>CAZZWZ010000076.1:399-10152 GCA_964657955.1 uncultured Steroidobacteraceae bacterium | reverse complement strand
AAGCGGGTCTCCAGCATCGAGCCCAGGCCATAGGGCAATCCGGCCGCGTCGGCGTTGCCGACGATGTCGGCCGTGATGTCCGTCAGGTTCACGCCGTGGCCGAAGTCGCGCAAACTGCCCGCCGCGAGGGTGAGGCCTCCGCCCACCTGGGGCGCCGACAAGGTTCCCGTCACGCTCGCATCGGCGGTGAGTGTGCCGCCGGCGCGCATGCCGCGCGCTTCGAGAAACGGATTCGCCAGGCCGACGTCGAGTTTGCCGCCCACCTTCACGTCGAGTGCGCCCTCGCCCAGGGGCACGTTGCCCGACGCCGTCATCTGCGATCCGGAGCCGGCGTTCAATTTGGCCGTCATGTTCGCGGCACCCGCCGCGAGTTCCGCGGTGGCGTGCAGGGCCAACGCCGGCAGGCCGGTGGCCGCATCGTCCGCCAGGCGCATGTCGGTGGCGTCGAGCCGTACCTGGCCGGTGGGGCTCGACAAGGTGCCCTGCAGCCGTGCCTGCGCCTCGACGAGGCCGCCGGTGAACAGGCCCGGCGCGAACACGTCGATCACGTCCGGTTTCACCTGGCGCAGCGAGGCGCGCAGATCGAGCGCGGGCGAGATCTGACCCCGCACCTCGAGCACGGCATCGCGCGCACCGATTCGCAAATCATCGACACTCAATCCCTTGCCGAACGTCACCTGCGCCGGCGCCAGCAATTTCACGGTCTGATCGTGATAGGCGAACGAGGCGCTCGCGAGCCGCAGGTTCTTGGCCGGCAGATCGAGATCGGCCGCCGCCGTCAGGCTCGCCGGGAGACCGTTGAGGTCGGGCGCCTCCGCGGTCATTTGCAGGCCGAAAGCGGCGGGCACTCCCGTGCCCCGCAGGTGTACGTTCCCGGCGAAAGATCCGACTTTCAGATCCCTGCCCTCCAGCTGGACCTGGGCCTGCGTCTGGCCACGCTCGGGGGCGAAACGCACGCTGCCCTCGGCGCTGCCGGCGATGGTGGTCCCCAGGAGACGGTCGAGATCGCCGAGCTGCGCGATGCGCATGTTCAGCTGTCCATGACTCTGGGTGAGCGCCGCATCGGCCGTGAGATCGCCGTCCACGTGGGCACTCTTCCAATCGGCCTGCCGGACCATGACGTGAAACGCATCGGTTCCCTGGCGTTCGATCGCCGCATCCAAATTGAGGGGCGCTCCGTCCAGATCGCCGTGGGCTTGCACGGACCCGCTGGGTGCGGCGGGCAGACCGCGCACGTGCAGCGTCGCCTTGACGGCGCCCGAAGGCGAACCGCGCACCGATAATTGCGCCCCGAGGTCCGCGTCGGCGGCCAATGACGCCGGTGCGCCGCCCAGGGTGCCCGACGCCTTCAACTCCCCGGCCAGGTCGCTGGACAGCATCGCCAGATTGCCGACGTCCAGCTGCCAGCGGGCCTGGAGCTGCCTGGCAAATCTCACCAGGAAGGGGCGCGTATCCGGCCCCGTGCCGCTCATCGGCGGCGCGCGCTCCGCGCTGCCGCCGGCCGCGAGCGTCGCCGCCCGTGTGCCCAGTCGCAGCGTATCGATCTTGATCGCGGCGGCCGACAGACTTCCCGCCACCTGCAAGCTCACACGGGGTCCCGCCAATTCCAGCCATCCGGCGCTGCCGCCCGTGAACGAGAGGTCGGCATTCACGGTGGCCGCATCGTCGGCGGCCCGATGCGTGAGCTGCATCTTCACCAGCGCACTGCCCCTCACGTCCTGGCCCGCGAAAGCGGCAAAGGGGGCAAGCTCAGGGACTCGCAGGTCGACGGCGGCGGTGAGCGGACCTCCCTTCGGGTCCGCCGTCTGCGCCCGTCCCTGCAGGGCGAACAACGGATGGGCGACCGTCAAGGCGAGCGGCCGCGTCGGCGCATCGAGCTGCAACGTTGCCGTGATTTTCACATCGTCCTTCGCCAGCAACCGCGGCTCCGGCCCGGGAATTTCGAGGCCGTTCACCGCCGCGTCGAGGCTGAGCTTGCCGGCGGCCGCGGTCATGTCGGTAGTCAACTTCGCGATGCGCGTGTCGCCGGCGATCTGCAGGCGATCGATCTGCAGCCGTCCCGAGGCACTGGGTTGCGTCGCGGTGCCGTGCCAGTTGCCCACCAGCGACACGCCGGCCCACGAGAGCTCGGGTCGGGGCGTCATCGGGGGGGCGTTCAATGAATAATCCACATCCGCCGCTCGATGCGTCAGATCGACCACGCCGTGCAATTGCGCCCGCAGATCGCCCGCCCTCACCCCCAGATCCACCGCCTCGGCATGCCGCGGTCCCTGCACGGTGAGATGAGCCGACAGGGGGCCCAGCCCGGGAAGGCTCAGCAGATGCTCGAGCGGGCCGCCGGCCGGCTCCTGCAGCGTCAGGGCCGCCTCCACGCGCGCCGAATCCATGTGCAGGCGCAACCGGTAGTCGCCGCTGTCCTCGAGCCGGCGCGCCACGACGACGGCATCCGCATCCTCGAGCGAGCGCAACCGGAAATTGCCATCGAGGGACAGGGTGGACGGGGTTCCCGCCAATGGCGCGCCCAGCTCCAGCCGCTCGATCTGCACGCGGTCCGCGTCGACGTGAGGCAGCGAACCGCCGCCGCCGCTCTTGCCGTCGCTGACGGGCGCGCGCTCGACGTGCAGCCGCGCCACCTGCAAGGCGTCGATCTGGATGCGTCGTTCCAGCAGGCGCAGCGGCGACCAGGTCAGCGCGACGTTCTGCGCCGTCAACCAGGCGCCGTCGCGGTCGATGAGCTGCAATTCCCCGAGCGTGAGCGCGCTGGGAAACGAACCGCCGAGCTGCGAGAGCTTGACGGTGCCGGAGGACAGGCGATAGGTCAGGCGCTCGATCCAGCCGCGCCCCGCCTCGGTGTTGCCCGCCACCATGACGCCGGCGCCCAGCATCACGGCCACGAGCACCAGGACCCCCAGGGTCCAGGCCGCGATTCTGACGGAACGCCGCTTCAAAATGCCTGCCCCAGGCCGATGTAAATCTCGAACCCCGGCTCGCTGCTGCCGTAATGCCGGGTGGGCACGGCGATATCGACGCGCAGCGGCCCGATGGGCGTGTAATACCGCGCGCCTGCCCCGACGCCGAGGCAGAACTGACAGGAACGCACGGGTTTATTACCCGCCTGGGCGACCACGGCTTGTCCACCGCTCACCTCGCCGCCATCGACGAAGACCGCGGCGCCCCAGCTCGCGCCGAAACGCTGACGCCACTCGACGGTGCCGGCGGCGTACGAGGTGCCACCCTTGGGAGTGCCGTCGGCGAACTGCGGACCCACGGCCTGATACTGGAAACCGCGGATGGTGCCGCTGCCGCCCGCATAGAAGCGTTGGTCCGGCGGCAGGCTGAATTCGGTCGCGCCTTCCGCGATGCCGGCCAGCGCGCGCAGGGCCAGCACGGAACGACCCGGATCGCCGAGGCCGAAGCTGTGCATGTCCAGATAGGAGGCCAGTTTGATCTGGCTCACGATGAAGCTGGCATCGGGATGGCCCAGCGAACGGGTGGGCGTCACGCTCAGCAGGTTGCGCATGCCGTGCGTCGGGTCGTCCAGGGGCGAGGCGAGATGCGTGGAGTCGTAGGCCAGCGTCAATGGCAGCGCCACCAGCGTGTAATCGTAGGTCACCATCTCCTGCTGGATCTGTTCCTTGGTGGCGGAGACACCCGCGCTCGCGCTCCACACCGACGAGAGTTTGCGCGTCAGCGTCACCGCGCCGGTCACGGCTTTTTGTTGATAGGCGATCAGCGACTGCTTGAGCGCCTCCACCGAGAACTGCAGGGACTGATCGCGGCGCAGGTAGTCCGGGATGGTGAACGTGGCGCCGAGGTCGTAGCCCAGGCTGGTGGCCGCGCTGCCGCCGATGTCGATGGCCGACGCCTTGACGGCGAGCTGCTCCGCGTTGCCGAAGACGTTGCGATCGGTCCACGTGACGCCGGCGCTCGCGCCCAGGTCGGTGGAATACGCCGAATTGAAGGTGACCGCATGGCGCGGCCGCTCCCGGAACGAGAAGGTGACGGGCACGCCTCCGGTGGAATCCACCGCCTTGCCCACCCTGACCGTGACGGCGCCCAGCGGGGTGATCCCGAACAGGTCCCGGCGTGCCGCCTCGACGGCGCTGGCACTGAACCGCTGGCCCGTATGAATGGTCAGCCGACGCCGGATCAGCTTCTCGTGCAGGCGCTTCAACCCTTCGAGATGGATTTCCCCGAAGTTGACCTGCGGCCCCGCCTCGATGTGGAAGGTGACGTCGAGCAGCGGCTCGGTCCGATCCTCGTAGGCAACCGGCGGATCGACCTTGGCGAAGGCATAGCCGTGCTCCTGCAGTTCGTTCGACAGGCGCGCGCCGGCACCGAGGACGTCGTTGGCCACGGCCGGCGCACCCGTCTTGAGCGTGAACGCACCGCCCTCGGCGCCGGGAATGGTCCCCTCGATGGTCACCCGGCCGATGTGATAGAGAGGGCCGAGCTCGAAGCCGATGGCCACCTTGGCCTGCGTGTCTTTCGGCAGGGCCGTCAAATGGTCCGCGAGCCCGCTACCGTTCAACGGCATGCCGTCGATGGCGATGGTCACGGAGGACTGGTAATAGCCATAGCTCTCCAGAACGGTCTTCAAGCGATCGATTTCGCCGCGGGCGCGCGCGATCAGCCCAAACGGACTGACCGGAGCGGTGGTGCGCAACGACAGCAGCTCCGACGTCGAACGCAACGTCCCGTCGATCGTCCCGTTTCCGGTGGACCCCAGCTCGACCGCATAGGATTGCGGGTCGGCGGCCCCCGCCGTCGACGCGGCGAGCAGCGTGACGAACACCGCGACGATTCCCGGAATGATGGAACGCATTGCACCGAGAATCCTCAAGCAGCTCATGTGACCAAATGGACGTCCGGCAGCGGAACGGCCATTCGCCACCGCGCAATGCCGTGCCATTCCCCGTTGCCGGAAGTCTACACGGGTCATGCGCGCGGTCCGCAGAAAAACCGCTCACGGTGATCGACCGGCGAACGCGCACGGCCATGCCCGGCCACATCGCCCCGCGAACTGCGTTCCGCGTCCTGTTGCGGTGGCTGTGGCGTGACGCCTTGCGCTGCATTATGCTCGTGGGCATGACCTGCGGTCTGGTTGTCACAGCGCGTCGTTCGGGAAAAGCATGTCATCGGTGATCGTCTGCCACGCGTGCGACCTGGTGCAGCGGCGCCATGGGGCGTCGAGCGAATCCCGCGCGCGCTGCGTGCGCTGCGAGGCCGAGCTGTATCGGACCAACGATGCGAGCGTCGAATCCGCCCTCGCCCTCGCGTTCTCGGCGTTCATCCTGCTGCTGCTGAGCAACCTCTACCCCCTCGTCGTGCTGCATCTGAACGGCGCCACGCGGGAGACCACGCTGATCGGCGCGGCGCTCGGCTTGTATCGGGAGGGGTTCGGCATCATCGGGGCCCTGGTGCTGTTGACCACCGTCCTGATTCCCTTGTTCCAGATCGGCAGCCTGATCTACGTGCTGCTGCCCCTGCGGCAGCGGCGGCGCGCCAAGCGCCAGAACGAGCTGTTCCGCACCCTGACCCGGCTGCGGCCGTGGGCCATGCCCGAGGTGTTCCTGCTCGGATCGATCGTCGCGCTGGTCAAACTGTCCGCCCTGGCGCAGGTCATCCCGGGCATCTCGCTGTTCTCCTACGGCGCGCTCATGCTGACCCTGGCCGGCCTGACCAGTCTCACGCCCACGGAACAGTTCTGGAGCTGGGTGGAGGAGACCCGGACGTGATCGTGACCGGACGCAGCGTGGGTCTCCTCGTATGCTCCCATTGCCGCGCCACGCTGCGGGCCGGCGGCGGGCCGGTGCGCTGCCCGCGATGCGGGGCTGCGCTGCACGCGCGCAAACCGAACAGCATCGCCGCAACCACCGCCCTGGTGCTGGCCGCCGCCGCCCTGTACGTCCCGGCCAATTTGCTGCCCGTCATGCACACCCACACGTTCTTCAGCGACGACAGCGACACCATCATGAGCGGCGTGCTCGCCCTGCTGGACGAAGGATCGTGGCCGCTGGCGCTGCTGGTGTTCGTGGCGAGCATCGTGGTGCCGCTGTTGAAACTGGTCGTGATGGGGTGGCTGCTCGTGTCGGTGGTGCGCCGTTCGCCCGACCACACCTCACAGCGCAGCAAGCTGTTCCGCCTCGTGGAATTCATCGGCCGCTGGTCGATGCTCGACGTGTATGCCATTTCCCTGCTGGTCGCCCTCGTCCAGATCCGGTCGCTCGCCATCATCCATGCGGGCATGGGCGCGCTCGCGTTCTGCGGCGTCGTGGTGTTGACCATGCTGGCGGCGCAATCCTTCGACGAGCGTTTGCTGTGGGATCATGAAGCCCATGAGTGATACCCCGGCGTTCGACGCGGACGATCTTCCCGAGGCCATACCCGACCGGCCGCGGCGCACGCGCCTGCCGCTGGTGTGGATATTGCCGGCCATGGTCGTGATCATCGGGGCCATCGTGGTCATTCAGCAGAAGCTCGCGCAAGGTCCGCTGATCGACATCAGCTTCGCCGATGCGGACGGGCTGGAGGCGAACAAGACCAAGATCCGCTACCGCGACGTCGACATCGGCGACGTGACCGACATCCACGTCTCCAAGGATCGCAAGAAGGTGATCGTGACGGCACGAATCCATCGCGACGCGCGCGATTATCTGGTGGACGACACGCGCTTCTGGGTGGTGCGCCCGCGTGTGACGGGGGGCGGCGTATCCGGACTCGGCACGCTGGTGTCGGGTTCGTACATCAGCCTGGACGTGGGTCACTCCGAGACCAGGCGCGACGAGTTCGACGGCCTGGAAATTCCGCCCATCGTCACCTCCAATCTGCCGGGGCGGGAATACGTGCTGCACGCCGAGGACATCGGGTCGCTGGGGGTGGGTTCGACGGTGTTCTACCGGCACATCTCCGCCGGACAGGTGGTCGCCTACGAACTCGATCCCGGGGGCACCAGTGTGACCATCAAGATCTTCGTCAATGCGCCCTACGATGCGTTCGTGACGCCGGCGACCCGCTTCTGGCAGGCCAGCGGCATCGACATGTCGCTCGACGCGGACGGCGTCCGGCTGCGCACCGAATCCCTGAGCTCGATTCTGGAGGGGGGTATCGCGTTCCAGTCGCCGCCGAACGCGCCCACGGTTCCGGTCGTGGCGCAGGACACCGCGTTCACCCTGTTCACGGATCAGGAGCGCGCCATGCGCCAGTCGGATACGGAGGTTCGCACCTTCCTGCTGTACTTCGGCGGCTCGATGCGCGGGCTGTCGGTGGGCGCGCCCGTGGATCTGCGCGGCATCACCATCGGCGAGGTCAAGAGTCTCTCCGTCGAATACGATCGCAAGGCGGGTACGCTGAGCTTTCCGGTGGAGGTGGATATCTTTCCCCAACGGATTCGCGGCCGCAACCGCCGCCCCGACCATGCGGCCGGGGACGCCTCCGAGGCCAGCAGCCGCGAGCTCGTCGACAGCCTGGTGGCGCACGGAATGCGGGCGGAGCTCAAGACCGGCAATCTGCTCACGGGTCAGAAATACGTGGCAATGGACTTTCACAATGAAGTCCCCCCGGAGCGCGTCTATTGGGACGCGCACCCGGCGGTGTTCCCGACCACGTCCGGCGCGCTCGACGAAATACAGGATTCGATCGGCAGCATCGCGAAAAAACTCGACAAGGTGCCGTTCGACCGCATCACGGCGCGGCTCGTCACCACGATGACCACGCTGGATGACACCCTGAAGAGCGCCGACCGGCTGGTTCAACAGGTCGATGGCACCCTGGCGCCCGAAGTCACGGCCACCTTGAAAGAGGCGCGCGGCGCCATGCAAAATGCCAGGGGTGTGCTGGCACAGGATGCGCCTCTGCAGACCGATCTTCGCGCCACCTTGCTGGAACTGTCACGCGCCGCGAAATCCATGAGCGCGCTGGTCGACTATCTGGAACGCCATCCCGAATCGCTGCTGCGCGGAAAGCCGGGAGACTCGCCGTGAGACGGGCCTTTTCGCCGAAATGGGCGCTGTCGCCAAAATGGGCCATCCCGGCTCTGGCCGCCTCGCTGCTGCTGGCCTGCGCCGGTCAACCGGATCACTTCTACACGCTCAACACGCTGCCCGCGGGTCCGCGCGGCGCCTTGTCCGCGCCCGCCACCCACGTCATTCTCAGCGTGACCATCCCGGCACTGGTCGACCGGGCCGAGATGGTGCTGGGAACCACGGAGAATGCGATCCGGATACTGGATCACGAACGCTGGGCGGTTTCATTGTCGGACCAAGTGGCCCAGACGCTGGCGCGCGACATCGAACAGCGACGCACCGACGTATTGATCGGCGACAGCGGCTTCGATCGGGCTGCGACGCCGCCGGTGATGGTGCGGGTGGACCTGGTGCGCATGTCGGCCCGGCGCGCCGGTCGCGTGAGCATCGAAGCGCATTGGCGCATCGTGAGCGGCCGCGCCGAGGACGGTGCCGGTGGCGATGCGTCGGACCAGATCGGCGGCGACGTGTTCGAGAGCTCGGCCGACGAGGATTATGCGTCGGTGGCGGCAGCCTACAGTCGGACGCTGAGCGACCTGGCTGAGCGGCTGGCCGCGATGCTGCCCCGCCAGCCCTGATCGGGCGGCGGAAGTGATCAGCCGGCGGCGCGCCGTGCCGTGCCGGGCACGGCCACGCCGAACTCGCGCGCCATGGAGGCTCGCACCGCGCGCGCCGCATCCAGATCGAAACTGTTGATCACGGCCAGGCGAAAGCCGCCCGGCGGCATGGGATGCGACTGCGGCGGCCGGTTCTCGGAGAACGTCAACTGGATGCTGCTGATCCCCGGCGCGGCTCGAAGCGCCGCCATCGCGCGCGGATCGGGATAGACATATCGCGGCCCGTGAGGGCCGAACAGCACGACGCTGTAGCCCTCGCTGCGATCTTCGCGCACGAGATGCCAGCGGCCGGACCGGTACAGACCGATCATGGCATCCAGCCAGCCGCGACCGTACAGGTCCGGCCATTGATCGGCCGAGCGCAGGTGGACCGCGATGATCCGTCCGCCGATGCTCTCCACGTTGGCCATTCCCGTGTAGCCCGGCAGGTGCTCGCGCACCCACTCGATGCAATATTTTTCGAGCCGCGGCCGCGTGCGGACTTCCACGATCCAGTAATCGAAGGTGCCCTGGCCGCCTGGGATTCCCAGGGCATGACGGCACCAAGCCGCCTCGCCGGCCACCACCGCGAGGTCCGTGCTCACGTGCTCGCCGCTCAGCAGGCGCATCCAGAAATCGCCGGGGCCGCAATTCGCGCGGTAGTCGCGCTCACTCCAGAGTTCGCAGCTGCCGGCTCCCATGCCCTTGACCGTCGTCGCCGGCTTGCAGAACACGGGATAACGTGTGGGCTCGACCCCGTGAGGTCCGCACTCGATGCCCTGCGAACGGCTCAATTGCAGCTTGTCGTAGATCCAGCAATGCTGCGGATACAGTTTCATCGCGCCCGCGTCGCTGACGGGCAGACGCACGCGTTCCGATTCCTCGGTGTCCAGAAAGGGCTGTTCCCGCCACGGATCGCAATCGAGCTCTAAAAATTGCATGCGCGACTCTAGGGAAAGCGGGTGGTCACTCGCGTTCGGCCGGCGCCGCACCATCGTGCAGGAAAGCGCCGACATTAATTAGCGCAGGAATTTACTTCCACCCGAATTCGCCGCGCAGCACTCTGCCGCTGGCAGAGGGATGAATCATGATGCGAGGTACCATGCGATCCATTCAATCGGGACTTTTCTGTC
>CAZZWZ010000076.1:0-389 GCA_964657955.1 uncultured Steroidobacteraceae bacterium | reverse complement strand
CCAAAGCGCCGCCCGTGGCCACGGCGGAGGACATCGAGGCGGCCAAGCAGGAAGCGCAACACGAGGTGGCCGAGGCGCGTGCGGAGGCGTCCAAGGACGTCAAGAGCGCCGCCAAGGTCAGCGGTTCGGACTCCAAGGTGGTTGCCGAGGCCAAGGTAACCGGGTCATTCGACGTGGCCATGGCCAAGGCCGACGGTGATCACAAGGTTGCCACGGAGCAGTGCATGACACAGCCCGCCGACGCGCAGGCTGCGTGCAAGGCCCGGGCCGACGCCGACTACGAGACTGCCAAGGACGCGGCCAAAGCTGCCCGGCTCGCCAAGCGCCAGTGATCACCGCACCGGCCAGCAGCGCGCGGCTAGCGGCGCTCTGCTAGCGGTGCCCGACCA
>CAZZWZ010000075.1:0-12779 GCA_964657955.1 uncultured Steroidobacteraceae bacterium | reverse complement strand
CGGCCGCCAGCGGCCATCGCGGCGCATCGCGGCTCCGTCTTGCCATGCGTGAACGGTCCGCGCTCGAGGTGCTCTTGGTCTTTCTCAGGCTGGGACTGACTTCGTTCGGCGGGCCGGTCGCCCACATCGGCTATTTCCGTGAAGAACTCGTGGTGCGCCGCCGCTGGGTCGACGAGGGGACCTACGGCGATCTCGTGGCGCTGTGCCAATTCCTTCCCGGTCCCGCGAGCAGCCAGGTTGGATTCACACTGGGCCTGCTGCGCGCGGGATACCCGGGAGCCGCCCTGGCGTGGATGGGGTTCACGCTGCCATCCGCCATCCTGCTCACGGCGTTCGCCTTCGGCGCGGGCTGGTTCGGCAATCCCGTGGGCGCCGGCCTGCTCCATGGGCTCGAGCTGGTCGCCGTGGCGATCGTCGCCCAGGCGGTGTGGGGCATGAGCCGCGTTTTCTGCACGGACCGCACGCGCGCGGTCATCGCCGTCGCCGCGGCGTTCGCGACGTGGTACGGCGCCTCGCCGGTCGCTCAACTGGGAACGATCTTGCTGGGCGGGATGGCGGGTTTCTGGCTGTGCCGGGCGGCGGCGGTCGCCGCGGCCGGCACGTTGCGCATCGGCGTGTCGCGCCGCATGGCAGTGGGCGCCCTCGCGGTTTTTTTGGCGTGCCTGATCGTACCGTCCGCGCTGCACGGGCCATGGCGAGGCATCGAGCTCTTCCAGGCGTTCTATCGTTCCGGGGCTCTGGTTTTCGGCGGCGGACACGTCGTCCTGCCGCTGCTGAACGAAGCGTTCGTGACGCCCGGCTGGGTGGATGGGAATACCTTTCTGGCCGGATACGGCGCGGCACAAGCCGTACCCGGACCCTTGTTCACGTTTGCCGCCTACCTCGGTGCGGCGGTCATGCTGCCGGCTCACGGCGTCGCCGGGGCGATTCTCGGGCTGGTGGCCATCTTTCTGCCGGGCATGCTGATTCTCGTCGGGACACTGCCGTTCTGGGACGCGTTTCGCCGGCGCCCCGGCGCCCAGGCCACCATGCGCGGCATCAATGCCGCCGTGGTGGGACTGCTGGGCGCGGCTCTGTACGACCCGCTGTGGGTCGGTGCGGTGCGATCCGCCCTCGACCTCTCGGTGGTGCTGGGCGGCATCGTCCTGCTGCTGGCGTGTCGCGCACCGCCGTTGCTCGTCGTCGTGCTGGGTGCGCTGGCGGGTGCCGCCGGCGCCTGAGTGCCGGCGCGGCCTGGGGCCTGTATTCGTCGACTGACGACCTGGCGAAGTTCGTTCGCTGGCAGCTCGACGAAACGGGACCCGTCGGTGAAGCTGTCGCATCGACCGTTGGTGGGTAGCGAACGTGATGGCGTCGGTGCGGAACGACACCCTCGTCGCGGCGTGCCGCCATCGGCGATGCACTTCTGTTTCGTGCCGAACGCTACCGCTTGTTTCCCAGTGCAGCGAGCAACGAAGCAGCGCAGGAATCCAATGAGGGTGTGGCGGAGTACACCGGGGTTCGAGTCGGCTTGTTTACCCCCATGGATCGCGTCCGCTACGCTCTTCGTGACCTTTCGACATACACCGATGCGCCGAGCTTGGTGCGGTCGTTTGCCTATGCGACAGGTCCTGCGTATGGCCTGCTCCTGGATCGGGCTGCTCCCAACTGGTTGAACGACTTTTCACACAACCCGCTGGCCATGCGCTTGGATCAGCGCCTAGGCAGCGCGCTGAACTTGCCGCCGCCGGACTTTTCGCGTCTGCAAAAGGCTGAGGCCTTGTACGATGGCGGTGGAATATTGCGCGCAAGCGAAGTTGCACGCGAGCAGGAGAAACGCTCGCTGCGGGCCAGCTACCGGGCCAGGCTCGTAGAGGGCCCGTGCTGACCTTGCCGCTGGCGAATTCGAGTTTTCAATTCAAGCCAGCAAGCCTGGTGCCGCTGGATGATTTGGGTACCGTCTATCCGGCAATGAATTTACAGGACGACTGGGGCGCGCTCATAGTCGACCACGGTGGGGTACTTATTCGCAACCAACTCAAGGTGGCTACGCTGTCCTCGGCCGGTTTCGACCCGGTGACATTCCACGGCGACGGCTTCACCCTTAACTTGAAGCCCGGTTGGGTGGTCGCGTCAGGCCCCCGGTCTGGCGACTTCGTCGTCAGCAGGGACCAAAGCGCGGCCCATTAATTGCCCGGGCTTGGGGGTTCGGGTGCGGCTTTCACCGGATAGAGCGCCCCGCGCCGCCGCAGACACTCGTTGACCGTTGAACCGCCTGCTCATATCTGAGGTTGCGCACACGGCGGACATGCCCCCGCGCTCAAGTAAGCGCCGTCGTCCCTAAGCCGATTCAATCAGGATGGCATAAACGACGGTGTTGAGACCTTCAGCGATAAATGTGTTGGCCAAGGTAATGACGACGGCCGCGACTGCCGAGGGAAGAAGCTTGAGTTCGTAGAAGCGACGAATCGCCAGGCACCAGTAGACCGGCAGCGCCGTCATGGCGATCAGGGATTGACCCTGGGTATCAAGGGTTGCAAGCCGGTGTCGATCGACAGCCCAAACCAGAAGCTTGCAAACGATGAGGGCGACCATGAAAAAAGATGCAACATTGAGAGCGAGCGCGACATGCTCAAGGTAGCGGCGGTGGAGTCTGAAAAAAATCAGCTTTTGGACACAGGCGACAACCATGAAAATTAACAAAGTGGCCAGTTCGCTCAACCAATGACCAAGCTCGCGCACGTGTGCGGTTATCTCCGGGCTTTGCCAATCGACGTTCGAGCGTGATTTCATGAGCTCAGAGAGAAGGCCGAACGAATCAGACGCCTGAACGCGTTCAACTATCGAGGTGCCATGGCCTTGGAGCGCCGCGCCGATCACCACCTGCAGTAGAAACGCCATGATGTAAATGCGAAGAGGGCTGACGAACGGCTGGCGCCGTCCCGCAACGTAGTTCTTGGCGAGTGCACCCGGCTGCATCATCAAAAGGTGCAAGGTTCTCGGGAGCTTGCCGTCTACATGCAGAAATTCTTCCGGCAGATGTTCGAACAAAAATTGTTTCAGTTCAAAATCTTCATGCGAGATGAATTTTTCGCCGCAGTCGATGCAATAACGGCCACGCTGGACTGCTCCACAGCTCGGACATTTCGACTCTGAAAGGGGCATGCTGCCGCTCATATAGGGATTTTCATAGCGGGCGGTCCCCAACTGCTACGTGCAATTCCGGAATATACGCATACTTTTTGCATCCGGAAAGTTTGCGATGCTGACTCCAAAGAGAGACGTACCGGGCAGACGCAGTACGGATTGTGTGAATACCGAAGTCGGACGGACGGGACCGGCAACCAAATCGTGTGCTTGCGGCAACCGCCATATGGTGGGAGAAAGTCAGCCATCGGAGTGGGGTTTTCCGTATGGCCGAGGGCCAATTCGCAGGGTTCGGTTGATCTCGTTCAGATCGAATCCTGCGGGGTCAAATGCTCCGCCGATCCATTACAACATTCTGTTGTGCTCTTCGTGCTTCGGATCGTTGATGGCGGACAGGAACTCTTCGTACCCGTGTACGCCACCGACATCTTCGGGCGGTACGGCTCCAGCGCCGGCGACGCAGAGCGGATAGGACCAACCGGATCTTGGTTCGGCAACCGGAGTCACAGCGATCTGATGTCGCCAGCTATCACCGAAATCGTACTCGTAGACTCACTCACGAATCGAGTCGCCGAGAACATCGCCGCGTTAACTACTTCTCGTTCAACATCTTCAGCTCGTCGAGATCCGTCCCATCCATACCGAAGGTCCGTTCGCTGACCTCAAAGCTGATCGACGTGCGGCGGTGCCCCGGCGACATCATCCGCACCCTGCAGCGGACTTTCGCGAAGGAGCGGCGTGACTTCGAAATCGTGGGACCGTCCGGGGGCGCGTGCGGCGAGCGTGGGCCGGATCGCCGCCGAAGGCCTGGCCGATGAGCATCAAGACCGGCGGTACCTCATGGTCGACGGCATCGACGGCCGGGCGCACTACCTCACCGCCAGTACCGATGGCATGGAATTGCCGATGGGCGCCATCGTCGCCGTCACCGCCAACAATCAACCGCGGAGCGCCGATCTGACCATCGCCAAGCTGGCCAGCCAGGGCCTGTACCTGACGAAAGATGTCACGGCTGTGCCTGAGTCACCAGCAAGTCAGCAGGCATTAAAACGAACTTGCCGAATCTCGGCGCCGACGCGTAACTAGTTGTTTTTATTGGTCGGGGAGACAGGATTCGAACCTGCGACATCTACGTCCCAAACGTAGCGCTCTACCAGTCTGAGCTACACCCCGAGTGTCGATCATTACCCGGACGGCTCGAGCCCGTGGTTGTGCAGTGTAAAGGTCGGCGCGCGGCAGGGCAACGAGCAGGCACCCCGGCACGGTGCTGCGCGGCGCCGGAGCTGAGCGCCTGCGGGGCGACGGGTCTACGGGTCCAGTTCCAGCGACCGCAGGCTCAGGCCCTCGACTTCCTGCAGCGACTTGCCGGCGATGCCCTGCAGATCGCCGTACATTCCCGTCGTGCCCACCATCACCCGTTCGATCTGCTCCTGCCGCTTGGCCCACTGGCGCATGATGACCTTGCGCTCCTTGTCCAGGTCCTCCTGCATCGACGAGAAGGCTTCGACGATGGCCTCGACGCGCTGCCGGAACCGGGGTCCGGTCAGGTATTGATACACCAGGTCGGTCTTCGACTGCTGACCTTCCGAGGCCTGGCGCGCCATGGCGACCTGCAGCAGGGTGTCGCGCAGCACGAAGGCGAGCGGCACCACGCAGCGCGGATGCGCCACCCAGACGCCGTCGAGGGCGAGAAAGGTCTCGACCTCCTTGGGCAGGACGTGGCTCACCAGCACGCAGATTTCCGCCTGCGCCGCGCGCTGGTCTTCGCGCAACTTGACCAGCCAGGCATCGCTCCAGTGGCGCGTCCGTTTCATCTCCCACAAGATGGTGCCGCTGGCCTGTCCTGCCGCATTCCGGACCCGCTGAACGACGTCGCCGCCGAATTCGCCCTTGGGGACGGGTTCGATCCGATCGTGAGGAAATTTCGTTCGCAGCAGCGCTTCGAGCTGCAATTCCTGCACCTCGCCCTGCAACTGCTGGGATCCCTGATCGGCCTTGTGCTTCAGCTCCTCGATGGTTCGCTGCATCGAGAGAATGGTCTGATCCTTCTCGAGCACCTTCTGCTTCAAGCCCTCCTCGGCATCCCGCCGCGCCTTGAGCCGCACGTCATTGAGGCCGTCCTCCACCCGCTTCTGGACCGTGAGGTCCAGTTCCCGGCGCGCATCGTCCAGCTCGCGTTTCTGCTTGATGAGCTCGGCCTGCGCCTGCTGGGCTTCCGCAAGCTTGGCGTTGCGCTGACCCAGCAGCGTCTTCAGCTCGAGCAGTTCGCCGGCCTGGCTCTCGATCTGCTCGTTCACCGCCAGCCGGGCCTTCTTGGACTCCTCCGCGGTGACCCGTGCGCGGTCGGCCAGCAGGCGCTGTTCGAACTGCTGCCGGGTCGCGGCGATCAGCGGAGCGGCCAGCGACTCGGTGAGCCGGATCGCCGCGCTGCATTGCGGACAAACGATGGTGGGTTCTTGCATGGTGGCGCCCCGCTCTCCCGCTCTCTCAGCTCTTCGAATCCCGCGCTTCCTGCTCGGCCAGGGTGTAGATGGCCTCGGGCATGGCGTTCAATCGCGGCAGCGGAATGGGTTCGCCGCTTTCGTCGGACAGCCCGTAGGTGCCCTCGTCGATCTTTCGCAAGGCCCGCTCGACGTTCACCAGACGCTGGGTGTCGCGCGCTTCCAGGCTGCCCTCCAGCTCCAACGTGACGAGCTTCTGGGCGTCGTCGCCGTACTCGCGCGCCTCGGCGGCACTGGCTTGCTCGGCTTCCTGTTCGGCGACGGCCGCCGCACGGGTGCCCTGCAACTGCTCCCGCAATGCCGTGAGCTCGCGCCGCTTGGCCTCCAGAAAAGGGGGGTCGAATCGGGATTTTTCTGCCGACATGTCGTACGCACTCCTGGGTGATGATCTCTTCGAAAAAAGGCGGGGCGGTGACCGGAATCGCACCGTTCGCGACCGCGTGGGAAGCCGCCGGGGAGATTAAATGGTACTCTCAATCCGGCGCATCGTTCAGCCCGACGCGGGGACGTCGCGGTCTGCAATTACAGGTTATTCACGTGACAACCAGCATTTCAGCGAGCAAGGCCGGAACCTTCAAGATCGGCGGTGAGCTTCCCGTCAATCGCCTGGGATTCGGCGCCATGCGGATCACCGGACCCGGTGTCTGGGGACCGCCGGCCGACCGGGCCGGCGCGCTGCGCACGCTGCGCAGGCTGCCGGACCTCGACGTCAATTTCGTCGACACCGCGGATTCTTACGGCCCCGACGTCTCCGAATCCCTGGTGCGCGAGGCCCTGCATCCGTATCCGGGCATGCTCGTGGCCACCAAGGCCGGGCTGGCACGCACCGGCCCCAACCAGTGGACGCCGCTCGGCCGGCCCGAGTACCTGATCCAGCAAGCTCACAAGAGTCTGCGGGCACTGGGCGTCGAACAGATCGGGCTGTGGCAGCTGCATCGCATCGATCCCAAGGTGCCGCGTGCGGAGCAGTTCGATGCGGTCAAATCCCTCATCGAGGGCGGCATCATCCGTTATGCGGGATTGAGCAACGTGACGGTGGACGACATCGTCGCGGCCGCCAAGGTCTTCGAGGTGGCGACCGTGCAGAATCGCTACAACCTGCTCGACCGGGGCTGCGAGGACGTGTTGCAACACTGCGACGAGCAGGGGATCGGGTTCATCCCGTTCTTTCCGCTGGCCGCGGGTGACCTCGCCAAGCCCGGTTCGATGCTCGACGGCATCGCCCGGCACCACGGCGTGGCGCCGGGGCAGATCGCCCTGGCCTGGTTGTTGAAACGCGCGCGCGTGATGTTGCCCATCTCCGGCACGGCCAATCTTTCGCATCTTGAAGAGAACGTCGCCGCCGCCGGCATCGAGCTGACCGACGAAGAATTCATGGCCATCGACACCGGCCGCAACCTGGATTTTCCACACAACGCTTGAGCGCGCGCGTGCCGGCTCGCGGCCGCGCGCCCCTGCCGGCCACCCGCGCCGCCCTTAGCGCACAATGCGCCCGCAGCGCGCATACCGCTTCAGCGCGCGGCCAGCGCCTCGTCCAGGATCTCGATCCAGTGCCGCACCGGAACCGCCGTCCCGGATTGCAGGTGCTGCAGGCAACCGATGTTGGCCGACACGATGCATTGCGGTTCGGATGCCAATAAATTCGATAGTTTCCGGTCGCGCAGCTGCCGGGAAAGATCGGGCTGCAGGATGGAATAGGTGCCCGCCGAGCCGCAGCACAGATGAGCGTCGGCCGGCGCCGGCCCGACGTCGAACCCCATCCCGGCCAGTTGCGATTCGATGGTGCCGCGCAGCCGCTGTCCGTGCTGCAGCGTGCAAGGCGAATGAACCGCGATCCGTGCTCGGCCACCCCCCTGCGAGAGATGCGCAGCCAGGCGCTGTGCGAGCCGCGGCGCCAGCTCCGGCAGCAGTTCGCTCAGGTCGCGCGCCATCGCAGCCACGCGCGCGGCCTTGTCCGCGTACGCGGGGTCCAGCCGCAGCGCCTCGCCGTAATGCTTGACCGCCAGCGCGCAGGCCGAGGCATTCACGACGATGGCTTCCACCGCGCCCGCCTCCACCAGCGGCCACCAGGCATCGATGTTGCGCCGGGCATCGGCACGACTGCTCTCGGGATCGCTCAGGTGCTCCGGCAGCGCGCCGCAGCACCCCGCCCCCGCGGCGAACACGCCCTGTATTCCCACCGCGTCGAGCACGCGCAGCGTGGCCGCGTCGATGTTGGGCATCATGGCCGGCTGCACGCACCCCGAGAGCAGCAGCACCTTGCGGGCGTGCGCACCCGGCCGGACCGCCCGGCTCCCGCCAGGCGCGATCTTGTCCCGCAGCAGTGCCGGCAGGAGGGGACGCAGATGCCGTGCCAGCGCATAGAGCGGCGCGAACAGCGCGGAGCGCAATCCCACCTTGAGCAGCCAGCGTGTCATGCGCTCGACGGGCGGCCGCCGCACCCGCTCCTCGACGATCTCCCGGCCGATGGTGACCAGCTTGCCGTACTCGACGCCGCTCGGACAGGTGGTCTCGCACGCAAGGCACGTCAGGCAGCGGTCGAGATGGACCTGCGTGCTGCGCCCGGCCTCACCGCCCTCCAGCAATTGCTTGATGAGATAGATGCGCCCCCGCGGACCATCCAGTTCGTCGCCGAGGATCTGGTACGTGGGGCACGTCGCGTTGCAGAATCCACAGTGCACGCAGTTGCGCAGGATGGCGTCGGCGGCAGTGCCACGCACGGTCTGCTCGAATTCCGGACTCAGCTTGGTCTGCATGGCACGATCACAGCTCCGCGTACAAGCGTCCGGGATTGAAGATGCCCGCCGGATCGAACGACTGCTTCAGACGGCGGTGGATGGCGAGCAGCGGCGGGGACACCGCGCCGAACACGCCCGGCGATTTGTCGTCGGCGCGGAAGAGGGTAGCATGCCCGCCGGCGGCGGCGGCGGCGGCACGGATCTGCGCCGCCGGCGACGTGCTGCGCAACCAGCGTTCGGCGCCGCCCCATTCGATGAACTGCTCGCCGGCCAGCGCCAGGGGTGCGGCGGTATCGGGGACGGACACGCGCCACAGGCAGGCGTCGCGGTCGGGCGCGCCCGACGGGGAGAAAAAGTGGTGCCGTTGGTCCCGTACGTCCCGCCACCAGACTTCGGCGGCCGCGGCCTCCATCTCGCCGCCGCCCAGCCGCGCGCGCGCCTCGGCGACCGCGGAGCGCGCCCCCGCCGCGCGGATCCACAACCGACCCGCATGCCATGCGGTGGCATTGATGGGATGGGGCCGTCCGGCCCATCGGTGCAGCTGCTCCAGCGCCGGCTCCTGTTCCAGATCGAAGATCAGGGTCGCGGACGCGGGGGGCACCGGCATCACCTTGAGCGAGACCTCGCACAAGATCCCCAGAATGCCCAAGGAGCCCGCGTAAACGCGCGACAGGTCGTATCCCGCCACGTTCTTCATGACCTGCCCGCCGAACGTCATGAGCTCACCGGCTCCGTTCAGCACCGTCGCGCCGAGCACGTAGTCGCGTACCGCGCCGGCACTGAAACGCGCAGGGCCCGCCAGACCCGCGGCCACCATGCCGCCGACCGTGCCGGCGGCACCGAACCGCGGCGGCTCGAAGGACAGGCATTGGCCGCGGCTCGCGAGCGTCGTTTCGAGCTCGGACAGCGGCGTGCCGGCAAGCGCCGTGATCACCAGCTCCGTGGGTTCGTAGCTCGTGATGCCCTGAAGCTCCCGGGTATCGAGCACGTCGCCGCGCGGCGTCTCACCGTAGAATCCTTTCGTCCCCCCGCCGCGAATTTCGAGCGGCGTGCGCGCCTCGGCGGCGGCGGCCACCCGGTCGAGCAGGCGCCGCAAGGCCGCGGACCGTGCATCCATCAGAATCGCGCCAGCTCGGGAAAACTCAACGCGCCGCGGTGGACGTGCATCTTCCCGTATTCCGCGCAGCGTTGCAGGCTGGGGATGACCTTGCCGGGATTCAGCGTGCCGCGCGGATCGAAGGCGGCCTTGACCGCGTTCATCTGCGCCCGTTCGGCGGGCGAGAACTGCACGCACATCGAGTTGAGCTTCTCGACGCCGACGCCGTGCTCGCCCGTGACCGTGCCGCCGAGCGCGATGCTGGTCTCCAGGATGTCCGCGCCGAAGGCTTCGCAGCGCGCGCGCTCCTGCGGATCGTTGGCGTCGAAGAGGATCAACGGATGCAGGTTGCCGTCGCCGGCGTGGAACACGTTGACGCAACGCAGATCGTACCTGCCTTCCATCTCCTCGATGGCCCGCAGCATCTGCGCCAGCCGTTTTCGCGGGATGGTCGAATCCATGCACATGTAATCGGGGCTCATGTATCCGGAGGCGGGAAAGGCATTCTTGCGCCCGCTCCAGAACCGCAGGCGCTGCGCCTCGTCGCGGCTGATCTGCACCTGCGTCGCCCCGTTGGCCTGCAACACCTCGATGGTGCGCCCGATCTCTTCCTCCACTTCCGCCGGCGTCCCGTCGCTTTCGCAGAGCAGGATGGCGGCGGCGTCGAGGTCGTATCCGGCATGAACGAAATTCTCCACGGCAGCCGTCATGCGTTTGTCCATCAACTCGAGGCCCGCCGGAATGATGCCGCCCGCGATGACGGCGGCCACGGCGGCGCCGGCCGCCTCCACGGTGGCGAAACTCGCCATCACGCAGCGTGCCACGGTCGGCCGCGGCAGCAGGCGCACCGTGACCTCGACGATGACCACCAGCATGCCCTCGCTGCCCACGATCAACGGCAGCAGGTCCAAGCCGGCGGCATCGAGCGCGGCCGACCCGAACTCCACCGGCTCCCCCGCGGCGGTGTAACCGCGGACGCGCAGCACGTTGTGCAACGTCAATCCGTATTTCAGGCAATGCACGCCGCCCGAATTCTCCGCGACGTTGCCGCCGATGGTGCAGGCGATCTGGCTCGAGGGGTCGGGTGCGTAGTACAGCCCGAACGGCGCGGCCGCCTCGCTGATGGCGAGATTGCGCACCCCGCATTGCACGGTGGCCGTGCGGGCGCGCGGATCGACGTCGACGATGCGGTTGAACTTGGCAAGCGACAAGGTGACTCCGGCCTCGTGCGGCAGGGCGCCGCCCGACAATCCGGTGCCGGCACCCCGGGCCACGACGGGCACGTCGAGTTCATGGCAGGCCGCGAGCACCGCCGCCACCTCGCCCTCGGTTTCCGGCAGCGCCACCAGCAGCGGCAGTTGCCGGTACGCGGTGAGTGCATCGCATTCGTACGGCCGCGTGTCCTCGGTGCGGATCAACAGGCGTTCGCTCGGCAGGATGCCGGCGAGAACCGACGCCACCTGCGCCTGTCGCACCGTGCGCCGGCTCGCGGAAATGTCCGTTGTCATCGCGCTATCATAGAGTAATTCGCGGGCCCGGCCATCCCGGGCCCATCCGCAGGCCGCGCACATCGCGGCCCTCTTCGTGACAGGTACGGCCGATGTTCGCGTGGCAAAGAGCCTGGATTTTAGCCGCTTTTCTCGCGCCGGCGACGTGGCCCGCAGCGGCGCCCGCCGCCCCCGCGCCCTTCGACCTGGCCGGTCCCGTGCTCGAGGTCACCGTCCGGCGCGGCGATGCAACCCTGCCCGGCGCGCAGGTGCCGAATCTCGCCGCGGGTGACCGCATCGCGTTGAAGGCCCAGCTGCCGCCGTCGCAATCCGTGCACTACCTGCTGGTGGTCGCTTTTCTGCGCGGCGCCACCAACCCGCCACCCGAGGACTGGTTCTTCCCATGCAAGACGTGGACGGGCCGGTGCGCCGAGGACGGATTGCACGTCACGGTGCCGCAGGGCGCCCAACAGGCGCTGGTGTTCCTGGCGCCGCAGACCAGCGGCGACTTCAAGACGCTCACGAGCGCCGTGCGCGGCCGGCCCGGCGCATTCGTCCGCACCTCGCAGGATTTGAACCAAGCAGCGCTGGACCGCTCGCGTCTGGAGCGCTACCTCGCGACCATCCGCGATCTGAACGACGCCGACCCCGCAAAACTCTCGCAGGTTGCGCCCCTGCTCGCTCGCAGCCTGGCGATCAAGGTGGACGACAAGTGCCTGGACCGTCTTCCCGAATTGCAGGCGCCCTGCTTGATGCTGGGACAGGAGGCCCTGATCTTGAACGACGGTCACAGCACCTCCATCGTCGAGGCGCTGACGTCGGGTCCGGGCAGCGACCTGGCGATGGAGGCGAGCTACACCCCCCAGCTGAGTTACGGCTATTACAGCCCTTACATCGCCTCGGTGCTCGACATCGCGCGCATCTTCGAGTCGTTCGGCACCGCACAGTATCAGTACATCCCGGCGCTGGCCTCGCAGCACGGCGACCGCATGGCGCTCACGCTGAACACCGCGCCGTCGTTCCACAATCCCAAGTCCGTGCTGGTGACCGCGCTGCCCGCCGTCGAGCAGGCCCAGCTTCCTCCGCTGCATGCCGTGGACCCGAAGGCCCTGTATTGCGCCTCGCGCAGCACACTGATCCTGCCGGTCGAGGGCGCGCCGCTGGTGTTCTCCACGGCGTTCGCCCACGACGTCGCCCTGAGCCTGACCGCGGCGGACGGCAGAACGCTGGAGCTGCCGGCGGTGGCGGATGCCACGCAGGGCGGCTTCGTCGTGGACACCGCCGCCATCCGAGCCACCCTGCCCGGCGACGGCGTGCAGGGGTCGCTGCACGGCCGCTGGGGATTCGATGCCTACGCGGGTCCGCGCTTTCGGCTCGTGAACGCCAGGGCACGAACCTGGGAGCTGGCCGGGGACGATCCGGCGCTCATCGTCGGACGGCAGGATACCGTGCGGCTGCGCGCGGACGACGTCACCTGCGTCGACGGCATCTTGTTGAGGGACCCCGCCGGCAAGGAGTTGAAGGCCGATTGGAAGACGGTGAAGGCAAATGAAGTCGAGGTGAAGTTGCCGTTGCAGGATGCCAGGGCCGGGACCATGACCTTGTTGGTGCGGCAATTCGGCACGGCCGAGCCCCAAGCCCTGCCCCTCAAGGTGTTCGCCGAGGCCGGCCGCTTCGACGGCTTTTCCGTGCATGCGGGCGAAGCCCGAGGCGTGCTCAGAGGCAGCCGGCTCGACGAAGTCGCCAGCCTCTCGTTCAAGAACGCAACCTTCGTCCCCGGCGAAGTCGGCGACGGCGGGCGGGCCGGCGGCGACGGCGCACGCGCGGGCGA
>CAZZWZ010000074.1:0-12825 GCA_964657955.1 uncultured Steroidobacteraceae bacterium | reverse complement strand
GCGCCATCGATTTCAGGCCTTACGATCTGGCCAACCTCGACGGCATGCCGGAATTCGTGCACGCGCTGCGGGCGGAATTCGGCACGCTGTACGGGCTCGTCAACAATGCCGGCCTGGGGACGCCGGGCGTGCTCGGCATGATGCCGGACCGCGGTATCGAACAGCTGTTCCGTTTGAACGCCGTGTCGCCCATCGTCCTCACCAAGCACGTGCTGCGCTCCATGATGGGTGAGCGCGCCGGCCGCATCGTCAACATCAGCTCCATCGTTGCGTCGAGCGGCTACGCGGGTGTGTCCGTCTACAGCGCAACGAAGGCGTCGCTGATCGGCTTCACGCGGTCTCTGGCGCGGGAGGTGGGACAGCTGGGCATCACGGTGAACGCCATCGCCCCGGGGTTCGTCGACACCGCCATGACCGGGCAGATCGATGCCCCGCAGCGTGCCCGGATCATCCGGCGGAGCGCACTGCGCCGGATGGTCGAGCCCGTCGACATCGCACGCAGCGTGGAATTTCTGCTGGGCGAAGGCGGTCGCAACATCACGGGCGCGGTGCTCACCCTCGATGCGGGAACGAGCGCCTAGAGGCGCACCCCGCCCGTCCCGAGCTCGGCATACAGGCGGGCATCGAGCGGTACGAAGGCGGCGGCGGCGGCCGAATCGAAGAACAAGGGGTCGTCGATGCGTGCGGGGTCGAAACCCGCGTCCTGCAGATCCTTCTTGATGGGTTTGTACGTGGCGGTCGCGGCCAGCGCCGGCAGCAGGCGCAGGAACAGCGGCCGCGCGAAGGCGGGCAGGCGGCGGTGCACGGCCTCACGAAACCCGCCGAGATCGAAGCCGGGAGCGACGATGAGCGCCGCCATCCCGGCCCGCCCGTCGGCACCGGGCACCGCGACGCCGTACACCACCCCGCCATTCACGCCGTCGATCGCGGTCAACACCGACAGCACCTCGCCGGTCGACACGTTCTCGCCCTTCCAGCGATAGGTATCGCCCACCCGATCGACGAAGTAATAAAACCCGCGTGCGTCGCGCCGCATCAGATCGCCCGTGCGATACCAGGCGTCTCCCGGCACGAAGACGTCGCGCAGTATCTTGCGCTCGGTTGCCGCCGGGTCCGCGTAGCCCTCGAAGCGGCCGGCGCCCGCGGCCCCGGCCGGCGGTATGGATCCGAGGGCCTCACCCGGCTCGCCGTCGGCGCAGCGTTCGCAGCGTCCGGCGCCGTCCCGGTACGGCTCGGCCGAGTCCACGTCGAAGCGCACGATCTCCACGGGCAGCCGGTGCCGCAGGTAGGGCGGAATCCGCCCGATGGCGCCCACCTCGCCTTCGCAGTTGTAGAGCGAGAAGTTGCCCTCCGTCGAGGCGTAGTACTCCAGGATGCGGGGAATGCGAAATCGCCGTCGGAATCGTTCCCAGATCTCGGGCCTGAGTCCGTTGCCGCAGGCGATCCGCAGACGATGGCCGGTTTCCGCCGCCTGCGGCGCCGCGTCGAGGAGATAACGGCAGAGTTCGCCGATGTATTGAAAGAGCGTGCAACGCTGCTCGACGACGTCGCGCCAGAATTCGGAGGCCGAGAAGCGCTCGCGGATCACCACCGCCCCGCCGCCCAGCAGGGTGGCGCCCGTGGCGACCACGCCGCCCACGCTGTGCGAGAGCGGCAGGCAATCGTACATGCGATCCGCGGGGGACGTGTCCAGGAGTCCCGCGAACCAATGACTCCACTGCATCACCCGATGGTGGCTGACCCTCGCGGCCTTCGGCAGGCCGGTGGTGCCCGACGTGTAGATATAGAGAGCCGTGGCATCGAGCGACGGCGGCGGGCTCATCGCCGCCGACAGCGCCGCCGTGGAGCAGCGCATCAAGTCCGGGTCGAGCGATGCCAGTTCGGGATGATGGCCGCGTACCCACAGCGTCGGGCGGGAATGCAGCCAGGGTCGCGCGGCCGCGAGCGCCGGCGCCAGCGATGCGCCCACCACGACGCACTTCGGCGCGGCGGTCGTGATGGCCGCGGCCAGGAGTTCGCCGGACAGCTGGCCGTTGACCAGCGCCACGATCACGCCGATGCGCGACAGGCCGAGCCAGACGGCCAGATATTCGGCACAGTTCGGCATCACCAGCGCGACCACGTCCCCCGGGGCGAGCCCCGCCGACAGGCCCCACCGGCCGTACTGATTGCACCGAAGGAACAGCTCGCGATAGCTCAACGTCGATTCGGCGGAGATCAGCGCCGGCGCCGCGTCGTGCCGGTCCGCCAGCATCCCGAGCAGCGTGGGCAGCGTTTCCCGGGGACGGCGTTCGATTGAGGCGGTGCGCTGCAGGGCTCGAAGCCACGCATCGCGGGATTGCCGGGACGGCTCGTCGGCCGTGCCGCTCAACGTCTTTCCCGCATGACAGCGGCGGTCGCAGAACGTAACATGAAAACTACGCGGTACACTCTTCCGCCCCGATCATCTCAGGAAATGAAGCGCGAAACCATCGCCATCCATGGCGGCTTCGATTGCGATCCGACCACCAAGGCGGTGGCGGTGCCCATCTATCAAACCGCCGCGTATGCCTTCGACAGCGCAGAACACGGGGCGGCGCTGTTCAATCTCGAGGTCGAGGGGTTCCGCTACACGCGCATCAGCAACCCCACCACGGCGATCCTGGAGGATCGCGTTTGCCAGCTCGAGGGCGGTGTGGGAGCGCTCAGCGTGGCGTCGGGGCAAGCCGCCCTGTCTTACGCGGTGATGACGGCCACCGAAGCGGGGCGGAACATCGTGTCCGTGCCGCAGCTCTACGGCACGACCTACACGCTGTTCGCCCACATGCTGCCGAAGCTCGGGATCGACGTGCGCTTCGCCAAGTCGGATCGCGACGCCGACATCGAGGCCTTGATGGACGGGAACACCCGGGCGGTGTTCTGCGAAACCGTGGGCAATCCCGCCGGCAACGTCTGCGACCTCGAAGCGCTGGCCGGCGTCGCGCACCGGCACGGCGTGCCGTTGATCGTCGACAACACCGTCGCCACCCCCATGCTGGTGCGGCCGGGCGAATACGGCGCCGACATCATCGTGCATTCGTTGACCAAATTCATGGGCGGCCACGGCACCACGCTCGGCGGCATGGTCGTCGACTGCGGAAATTTCTCCTGGGAGGACCACGCCGCGAGTTACCCCATGTTCACCGAGCCCGACGCGTCCTACCACGGCCTGGTGTACACCCGGCATTACGGGCGGGCAGCTTTCATCGGCCGCGCCCGCAGCGTCTACCAGCGCACGTTGGGAGCCGTGCTCTCGCCCATGAGCGCATTCCTCCTGCTGCAAGGCATCGAGACCGTGGCGCTGCGCATCGACCGCCACGTCGAGAACGCGGTCCGGGTCGCCGACTTCCTGCGAGCCCATCCCCGGGTGGAGCACGTCAATTTCGCCGGCTTCCCCGACAATCCGTATCGTCCGCTGGTCGACAAATATCTGGGGGGACGCGCCTGCTCGCTGATGACCTTCGAGATCCGGGGCGGCTTCGCCGCGGGCACGCGATTCTACGACGCGCTCAAGTTGTTCAAGCGCCTGGTCAATCTGGGCGATGCCAAGTCGCTCGCCTGCCATCCGGCCTCGACCACGCACCGGCAGATGTCGCCGGCCGAACAACTGGCGGCCGGCGTGGGACCCGGCAGCATCCGGCTCAGCGTCGGCATCGAACACATCGACGACATCCTCGCCGACCTGGATCAAGCACTTGGCGTCGCCGCCTGAGGCCGAGCGGCCGGCGTTGCGCGCCGTCGTCGAGGCGCTGTTTCCCGCGGCGCGCGAACGCGAACGCATCGAGTCCTGGCTGACGCAGGAGCTGCAACTCGCGCGGCCGCGCGTGCAGGCCGGCGCGGTCGTACCGGATCTCGAACCGGCGGCCTTCGGCGCCGAACTCGGGCGAATGCACTTCGACCGGCCCCTGCCGCTCGACCAAACGCTGCAATGGACGATCGAGCGCCTGGAACATGGGATCGTGCAGATGACGCATCCCCGCTACTTCGGACTGTTCAATCCCGGACCGACGTTTCCCGCCCTGTGCGCCGATCGCATCGCCAATGCCTTCAATCCGCAGCTGGCGAGTTCGGCCTCCTCACCCGTCCCGGTGGCCATGGAGCGGCACGTCATCGAGGCCTTCGCGCGCCGCGCGGGGATCGCACCCGGCGCCGGGCATTTCGCCACCGGCGGATCCGAAGCGAATTACACCGGGTTGATCTGCGCCCTGACCCACGCGCATCCCGGGTTCGCGCGCGACGGCGCTCGCGCCTATGCCGGTGCCCCGCGGTTCTACGCATCCCGGGAATGCCACATGGCCTGGCTGAAAAGCGCGCATCAGGCGGGCGTGGGTCGCGATGCGCTGTGCCTCGTCGACACCGACGGCACCGGCAGGCTGGACGCCCGGGCGTTGGCCCGTGCCATCCGCGACGATCGTGACGCCGGCCGGGTTCCCGTGATGATCGTCGCCACCGCCGGCACCACGGGAGGCGGCATGATCGATCCGTTGCCGGCCTGTGCCGACATCGCGGCCGGGGAGGGTCTGTGGTACCACGTGGATGCCGCCTGGGGCGGCGCCGCGCTGGCGTCCGAGCGCATGCGGTCCCTGCTGGCCGGCATGGAACGCGCGGATTCCGTCACCATCGATGCCCACAAATGGCTGGCCACCACGATGGGTTGCGCCATGTTCATCACCCGGCGCGGCGCCGTCCTGTCCGAAGCGTTTCATGCAGCGACGAGTTTCATGCCGTCGAACGTCGCGGCAACGGATCCTTACCTCAATTCGGTGCAGTGGTCGCGACGTTTCCTCGGCCTGCGGCTGTTCATCACGCTGGCCGCCGCGGGGTGGGACGGCCTCGGCGCCCACGTGGAGCGCGGCGTGGAGGTGATCGCCCACGTCGAACGCCGTCTGCGCGCCACCGGATGGACCGTGGTCAACGACTCGCCGCTCGCGGTACTGGACGTGCTGCCGCCCGCGGGCAGCGCCGACGTCCGACATCTGGTGCGCCGGCTGGTCGCCTCCGGACGCGCCTGGGTGGCGCCGGCCACTTTCGAAGGGCGGGACGTGGTGCGCATCTGCGCGACGAACGGCGAGACCGTGCTCGAAGACGTCGACGAGCTGGTCCGGACCCTCAACGACAATCGCTGATTCCCGGGAGCACCGCTGATGCCGTGCCAACCGTTGCTCCCGCGCGAACCGCCGACTTTGCGCGAACCGCCGTGCGTATCACCGCCCCGGATCGGGCAGGAGGCGGTCGAGCATCGATGCGATGGACGACACGCTGTGGAAATTCTCCGGCGTGATCTCGTGCGGCGGGATGGTGATGTCGAACTCGAGCTCCAGCGCGAGCATGAGATTCACCATCGCCAGGGAACTCACGCCGAGGTCGCTGAGCCGGACGTACGCCGAGGCGGGCCCCGCGACCGGGGTGCCCGACCCACGCACCTGATCGACCAGGCCGAAGAGCCGCTCCTGTACGCTCGAGCATTCAGTGTTCAATCAAAACATTCCCTCATCGGCCATCGGCATCGGAAACGGTAGCCCGCAGCATACGCCGCGGGCGGCCGCGAATACCATGGCCATCCACATGTGACATAAGCATCCCGAAAGCCGCGGCAAAAAAAATCGCGTCGCGACGAGGCGTGCGTTCTGCCGCGGTCACGCGCTAAGATACCGACAGGAGTCAGGGATGCTCGCTTCATGACGGAACTGCTGAGAATTTCATCCGGTGATCAGCTGGTCGAGCCCCGGCGCGTGGATGATCTCGGGTCGCGCCTGCGTTCCGCGGTCGCGACGGCGGCGGCGCATGCCGTCGCGGTGGATGCCGGATCGCGTTTTCCGAGTGAGGCGTTCGCCGAAATCCGCAGGCAGCGGCTGCTCGGCATCCTGGTTCCACAGTCCCTGGGCGGCGAGGGTGTGCCGCTGCGGCAGGTGGTCGACGTGTGCTACGCCCTGGGCCAGGTCTGCTCCTCGACGGCACTCATCTACGCCATGCACCAGGTCAAGATGGGTTGCGTGGTGCGGCATCATGCCCATAACCCGACGATCGAGCGGATTCTCCGGCAGGCGGCGACGGAACAGTTGTTGTTCGCCTCCTCCACCACGGAGGGCCAGCGCGGCGGCAACGTGCGCTCCAGCGAAGCGGCGGTCGAACGCTGCGGCACGCAGATCACCCTCGAGCGCAAGGCCACCGTCATTTCCTATGCGATGCATGCCGACGGCATCGTGACCACCGCCCGTCGCGATGCGCAGGCGCCCGCATCCGACCAGGTATTGGTGGTGCTGCTCAAGCCCGATTACACCCTGGAGCGCGTCCAGGGCTGGGACACGCTCGGCATGCGCGGAACGCAGAGCGAGGGATTCACCCTGCGCGCCCGCGCGAGCGCCGAGCAGGTGCTGGCGGACCCGTACGAGCGGATTCACGCGCGCACCATGGTGCCGTTCGCACATCTGGCATGGGGCGCGGTGTGGGCCGGCATCGCAGCGGCGGCGACCGCCAGGGCGCAGACCTTCATCCGGCATGCCCTGCGCCAGTCCAACGGTCAGCCGCCGCCGGGCGCCGCGCTGTTCACCGAGGCGTTGTCGTCGTTGCGCAGCGTGCTCGCGGCCGCGCTCGGCAGCTACGAATCGGCGATGGACGACGAGAAGGCGCTGGCCTCGCTGGAATTTCAGTCGATGATCACCCTGACCAAGGTTCAGGCCTCCGAACTGGCCTGCGCGACCGTGATGAGCGCCATGCGCGCGTGCGGACTGTCCGGTTATCGCAACGACGGTGAATTCAGCCTGGGCAGGCATCTGCGGGACGTGCTGTCGGCGCCGCTGATGATCAACAACGAACGCATCCTCGCGAATCTCACGTCGAGTTCGTTGATGACCCCGTTGCCGGTCTCGATCAGTGGCTGACGACGGCCACGGCGCCGCGGCGTCAGCGGCGGAAGTGGCGTCGGGTATTTTCCGGCCCATGGGGGTCGCCGGCGTGTATGCGCGCACCGCGCCGTACGTCCGCGTGTTCGATGCGGTGCACGCCTACATTTCCGGGCTGCGTCCGGCGAACGCCGTGGTGATGCGGTTCCCGCCGGTCATGAGCCGCAGCCAGCTGGAGAAATCGGGCTACCTCGGCAGCTTTCCCAACCTGCTCGGCTGCGTCTGCTCGCTGCATGGAACGGAGTCGTCGATCCGGGCGGCGGCGGACCGACTGAAGCGCGGCGAGAACTGGACGGATGCGCTCGCTGCGTCGGACATGGTGCTCACGCCCGCGGCCTGTTATCCGCTGTATCCCATCGTGGCGGCCGGCGGTGGCGTGCCGCCCGGCGGCCTGGTGTTCGACATCGAAGCGGATTGTTTCCGGCGCGAACCGTCCGAGGATCTCGACCGTCTGCAGTCGTTCCGGATGCGCGAATTCGTGCGCATCGGTGCGCCGGAGGCCGTCGTCGAGTTCCGCGAGCGCTTCATCGACGGCGCCGCGCGCATCGCAGAGGAACTCGCGCTGCCGCACACCATCGAAGTCGCGAGCGACCCCTTCTTCGGCCGCGTCGGCCAGATCATGGCCGTGAGCCAGCGCCAGCAGGCGTTGAAATTCGAACTGCTGATCCCTTATCGACCGGGAGCACGGCCGACGGCGTGCATGAGCTTCAACTATCACCGGGATCACTTCGGACACACCTGGAACATCCGCGACCCGGCCGGCGCGGCCGCCCACACGGGTTGCGTGGCGTTCGGCATCGATCGGCTGACGGTTGCCTTGTTTGCCGTGCACGGCCTCGCCTGCGAAGGCTGGCCGGCGCACACCCGCAAGATCCTCTCGTTGTGAGCGGCCGGGGGCCATGCTCGATCCGCGCGTCAGCCGCTTTCTCCGCCTCCTGACGGTGAACGGGGCACCCGGCAGCGGGACCGCCACCGTCCAGGAGCGCCGCGGCGCGCTCGCGGAACTCATGAAGCTGGGCGGTCAGGCGCCGGCCACCGCAGGCCGGGACCACGGGCTGCCCGGTCCGGCCGGCCGCATCGGCATCCGCATCCATGACGCAACGGGCGTGGCGGGCGGCCTTTCGCCGGGATTGATCTATTTCCACGGGGGCGGCCTGGTGGCCGGGTCGCTCGACACCCACGATGCCATCGCAGGAACGCTGGCGGCCGCCGGCGGTTGTCGCGTGGTATCCGTGGATTATCGTCTGGCGCCCGAGCATCCGTTTCCCGCGGCGTTCGAGGATGCTCTCGCCGCCACGGAGCATCTCACGCAGCACGCGGCCGAGTTCGGCATGGATCCGGCCCGAATCGGCATCTGCGGCGATTCGGCCGGCGGCGCCCTGGCGGCCGCGGTGTGCCACGCCATGGCGGCGGCCGGCGGTACGCGGCTCGCGCTGCAGGTACTCCTCTGTCCCATTCTGGATTACGGCGGCGAGAGCCCGTCGCGCCGCGAGCTCGCGTCGGGCTATCTCATCGACGAGGCGACGCTCGCGCACGATCTCCGGTGCTGTCTGCGGGAAGCCGACGATGCGGCGGACCCGCGGCTCTCCCCGCTGCGGTTCCCGAGCCTCGCGAATGTGCCGCCCACGATCCTGCACACCGCGGAATACGATCCGCTGCGCGACGAGGCCGGCGACTACGCCGCTCGCTTGTCGGCCGCCGGGTGCCGCGTGACCCACACCTGTCACGCGGGCATGATCCACCTGTTCTATGGCTTGGGCGCCGTCATCCCGTACGCGCGCCGCGCCTGGGAGCAGATCGGCGCCGAAATCCGCGCACAGCTGGCGCCGCGTCCGTGATGCACGGCAGGAGAACGACATGATCGAACGCAGTCTCGTGGCAGATGTCGTGACCGAGCTGCATGCCGCCCGGATCCGGGGCGATCTGCAGGCCATGTGCCGGCTGTTCGCGGCGGATGGACGTTTCGAGATCGCCGGCGCCACCGCCGACAAACCCATCGCCATCAAGGCATCCGGATTGGCGGAGTTCCGGCCGTGGCTCGGCATGATGGTCAAGATGTTCCGGCTCAGCCACTACGCGCTGCTCTCGACCGTGGTCGAGGCCCCGAACGTGGTCGCGCACTGGCGTGCCGACATCCATTCGAAGGTGACGGGCCTGGCCAGCCCCACGGAGCTCATCGACCTGGTGGTGGTCCGGGATGGGCTGATCGTGGGGTATCGGGAGTTTTTCGTGCCGCGGTAGTTGGAGCCGGTTCTGGATGGGGCGCATGGCCCGCCATCACCAGCAATGCCACGCCGTGCTGCATCACGGCCGCCCGTCTGTGCAGACACTCTTTGGTGGCCACCCCCCCGTCACCGGCTCGCCACCGCATCCGGCGGATCCAGCGCCGTCCGCGTCCAGGTGCCGTCGGCCTGCCGCTGCAGCTCGTACGACGGCCAGTAATGCTTGTCGAGCTTCAGCGTGATCACGTCGGTCTGGCCGTTCCAGCTGAGGGTCTTCAGCCGCACGGAGGCGCGGTCCGGTTTGCCGCGCACCACGTTGATGAAGGCATCGAGATCGGGGGTGGGCTGGCCGTCCACTTCGACGATGCGTCGTCCCGCATACAATCCATAGTGGGTGGCGGGGGATCCGTAAAAGAAAAACGACACGAATACGCCATAGGGTGCGATGGCGCGCTGCGACGCCATGGCCCGGTGCGGCGCCTGCAACGTGGCGCCGGCCCAGATCACCACGCGATCGATGTCGCGGCCGTTCAGGGCCACGGACCGGAGCGACAGTTTCTTCTCGGCGCCGTCACGCCACACCGTCACCTCGGTCTGGGGCTTCTGCACCGCGCGCTCGACCTCCCGGAAGCGATTCACCACGGTGCCGTCGATGGCCAGCAGGAGATCGCCCGGCTGCAGGAGCTGCGCGGCCGGCGAGCCGGCCACCAACCGGTCGATGCTCAGCACCTGGCGCCGCCGGCGGTCGTGGCTCTCGAACCGCCGCACCCAGTCGTCGGGCAGGCCCAGGCGGCGTGCGCTCGCCAGCGAGTCCACGGCGAATTCCGCCTCGAACGAATACAGCGGCTTGTCGTTCTCGACCACGGCGATCATCTCCTGGACCAGGTCCGCCGGAATCCCGCGGTTCAACTGTTCCAGGTCGCGCTGCGTCTCGAACGCGAAGCTCGACCACAGCGCGAGCACCGCGCCCTTGTCGTTCGTCAGCACCCCGTCGACGTCGCCGGGCGGGTTGACCAGGCTCACCACCTCGAGATTGCTGTCCCGGAAGCGCAGCGTGCGCGACAGGGGGAAGGAGACCGGATCGACGCCGGCCACCTGCGTCTTCTGCGACAGGATTTTCGAATCGCTGCGCTCGCCCACCACCCATACGTCGTCCCCCGGCTGCAGCTCGCGGCCGAGGAGCGTGGCCGCGCGGACGGGCGTGTCGCCGATGGATTTCGGATCGTAGGAAACCAGGGCCAGGTTGTGCAGGGGATGGATGAACTCCACCCGGCCCGGCACCTCCACGGTGCCGTTGAAGGTCACCCGCACGTCGCCCATGGCCAGCGGCACCGTGTTGCGATCGATCACCACCAGGCCCCGCTGCGCATCGACGATGACGCCGGTGCCATGATAATTTTTCTCGGTGACCCCCGAGACCGAATAGGGCATGTCGAAGGTCACCTGCACCAGGGACGGCGCCAGCGCATCGATGCGCGGATCGCCGGTCTTCGAGAACTTCGTCGCGGCCGGCGGCACGGGCTGCGGCGCCGGACCGGCACCGATGGCCACGCAGGGCCAGATCCCGAGCGCGTCGTCCCGTTTGCACTTGCGCGCCGGGAACCAGCGACGGTCCATGCGGATCACCTTGAGCTGCTGGGCGTGCGGGTCTTCGAGCGTGACGTAGCGCACCGGCGCGCGCGCGCCGTCGGCGAGACCGGCGAGCGCCGATTCGAAATCCGCCAGCGAGTCCACCTTCTTGCCGTTGAACACGCTGATCAACGCGCCGTGCGGTATGCCGGCGCTGCCGAACACGTAGCCGGGATTGGCGACGTACACCCCCTGGATGGGCAGGTTGTAGTGTCTGGCCTGCTGGTAGGACAGCGTGTGCACCACCGCCTCCCCGAACTCGAGATACTCGTCGGCCGTGATGGCGGCGAGATCCTGCACGTCGAGCACGTGGTTCAGGGTCGCGGTTCCGCGTTGCACTTCCACGTTGATCTGGCGTCCGACGTGACGATCCAGGACGTCCTCCAGCGCGAAGAATTCAGGGACGGGCTTGCCGTCGATGGCGACCAGGATGTCGCCCGGCGACAGCACCCCGTCGGCGCCCGATCCCGGCAGCACGTCGTCCACCACCAGCATGCCGGTGAGTTTCGGGAATGCGGCCCGCAGGCGGGCCTCGGTGGCCGCGTTCAGACCCAGGCGCCGCAGCTCATCGTAGGGGGTGTACTTGAACACCGTCTCCAGCGTGCCGCGCGGCACGGGTTTGCCGGCATCGATGTAACCGAGAGCACGCACCACGGCCGTCAGCGGCAGATAGAAGCTCGACGCGGCGCCCGTCGCACCGCCGGCGTTCAGTGCCACCACGCGACCGTCGATGTCGATGACCGGTGAACCGGACGAACCGCCCGAGGTGCCCGACGCAGCCTGATAATAGAACGTGTTGAAGTCGTTGTACTTGCCGTAGCCGTACTCCGGCGCTTCGCGATCCAGCCGCGCGAGCGTGCCCGCGAGGATGGACAGTTGCTCGCCGGCATCGTTGCCCACCACCCGGATCTCCCGGCCGATGACGGCACCGGCCGGATACAGCGGCAGCTCCGCAGGTTGGATGAACTTGAGCTTGGTGGGGTCGTAGCGGTAGATGCCGAAGTCGTGCACCGGGTCGCGGTACACGGGATAGAGCTGAACTTCCTCTCGATTCTGGAACGTGGCCTGCGCCGTGACCGGGCCGGGCGTGACGACGTGCCGGTTGGTGAGGATCAGGCCGCGCTTGGCGTCGATCACGAAGCCCGTGGCCTGCGCGCTCACGTTCCATTCGGTGTCGAAGGCGCGCGTGCCGTCGATCTGAATGGTGACCACGCCGCTCGCGATGCGCTCGATGGTTTGCGCCCAGTTAGCGGGGGAGCTGGGAACTCCCGGGGGCGGAGCGGCCGGAACGGTGGTGGTGGACAGCAGGAACAGCGAGAGAACGAGGGCGGAACGGGTCATGCAGATCCTAATGTTGGAATTTTTCTGAGGTCCGAGATCGGACAAGACGGGCAACGGATCGGTTCCTGGAGAGGCAACCGAGCGATACGCCTTCCGCAGCCCTCACCCGGGATCCCGGTCGGTTGGTCGCCGTTCAGGCGCCCCCTCGTTCAAGACGCCACCCAGGGGTCGATGACGCCGATTCCGCAGTGCTCGAAATCCTTGGCGTTACGCGTGGCCGCCGAGATTTCGTATCGTGATGCGTGCCATGCCTGCTCTGGACTCGATGATTGCGCTTTGAACTCGATGATTGCGTTGGAATCGTACCACGCTAGCCACCCGACCTCTTGGCCGCAAACCCCTGCTTCCCCAGCTCCGCCACGATGACGTCCCGGTGATCGCCCTGGATCTCGATGACCCCCTCGCGCACCGTCCCGCCCGAGCCGCAGCGCTTCTTCAAGCGGGTCGCCAGGGCCTCGATGTCGGCCGGCGACAACGGCAAGCCCGCCACCGTCGTGACGCCCTTGCCGGCCCGCCCCTTGGTTTCCCGGCCCACCACGATGGGACCCGGTTTCGCCGCCCCCGGCGCCCCCTTGGGACAGACACAATCGCGCACCGCCCTGCGGCAGTTCGGGCACAGGCTGCCGATGCCGGTGGAATACACGAGTCTCGCTGCCATGCCGCCATTATGCCGAAAGCGGTGTCCTGGTATTGCCCACGCTTGACGACGAGTG
>CAZZWZ010000073.1:11724-12844 GCA_964657955.1 uncultured Steroidobacteraceae bacterium | reverse complement strand
CCAGTCGCGCGATTGCCAGGAAGCCGAGCGCGGCTGCGCCGGGATACCGGCGCCGTGGACTACCATGCGAACGAAGAACCGGCATACTGCGCGCATGTTGCCATGCGCGCCGTGACAATGCCGATGCGATCCCTCGTCAGAGCCGCCAGGTCGTGGGTCATGGCCGGGTTGGTCATTGTGATCGCCGGCTGGCTGTGGGGCTGCAGCCTCGTGGCGCCCAAATTCGTCAGACCGCAGCTGTCGTTGGCCAGCATCGAATTGCAGGGCGGCAACCTGCTGCAGCAAAATTTCCTGGTGAAATTGAACATCCAGAACCCCAACGACCGGGCGCTGCCGGTGACCGGCGTGCACGTGGAATTGCGCGTGGCGGGGGAGTCCGTGGCCACCGGGGTCAGCACGCGCCCGTTCATCGTCCCGGCGCAGGGGGACACGCAGTTCGACATGAAGATCAATGCCAACATGGCGCTGGTGCTGCTCAAGCTTGCGGGGCGTAGGGACGGCATGCCTGAATCGCTCGATTATTCGATGACGGGCGGGGCGAGCATCGATCTGCCGTTCTTGCACGACGTGAAGTTCCAGCAGAACGGTTCGTTTCCGCTCAACGGATTGCGGTAGCCGTGCCGACGGATTTTCTGAGTGTTTTGACGGCCTTCCAGCAGCTCGGCGTACGCTACGTGCTGGTGGGCGGCCTTGCGGTCGTGTTGCACGGCATCGATCGGCTCACCGCCGACATCGACTTGGTCGTTGATCTGGCTCCCGAGCATGCAGCCAAAGCCGTCGAGGCGCTCTTGACGCTGGGATTGAGGGCCCAGCCGCCGGTCGATCCCAGAAAATTTGCCGATCCGGCGATGCGGGAAAAGTGGCGGCAAGAGTCCGGCATGGTGGTGCTGAGCTTCTGGGACCCGGAAAATCGGCGGCCGACGGTCGACCTGTTTGCCGACTACCCCCTGGATTTCGCGCTTTTGTTCCACGATGCCGTTCTGATGCCGTTGAATGGGACCGTGGTGCGCGTCGCGAGCGTGGAACATTTGATTTCCATCAAGCAAGCGACTGGACGACCGAAGGACCTGGAGGACGCGGCGCGATTGATCAAACGGCGGGACGGGACTTGATCCATGCA
>CAZZWZ010000073.1:0-11624 GCA_964657955.1 uncultured Steroidobacteraceae bacterium | reverse complement strand
GTTTTTCAACCCGTTGAAATCAATATGGTTTATGCCGCCGGGAGCGTGCGGCCACCCGGCCGATCTGGTAGCATGCCGGGCTTGATCAGGGCGCGTCGCCACCGACGTCCGGTGTGTACCGGCGCTCCCGGTTCTCGAGTACCTTCATGCCAGCCTCGCCCTACGAGCAATTGGAACAAGAATTCCGCTGTCTGCACGCCTTTCGCGGCGCGCTGTCGCTGCTGCGCTGGGACGCGGCGGTGATGATGCCGCGCGGCAGCGCGGACGTGCGGGGCGAACAACTGGCGGCGCTCGAGACCGAGCACCATGCCCTGCTGACCACCCCGAAAGTGGCTCGATTGCTGGAACGGGCCGAGGCGGCCGCCTCGCAGCTCGACGACTGGCCCGTGGCCAACCTGCGCGAGATGCGGCGGCAGCGGGACCATGCCATCGCGACGCCGCCCTCCCTGGTCGCGCGCCTGGCCAAGGCGACCGCCCGCGCCGAGGTGTTCTGGGTGGAGGCGCGCAAGGCCAACGACTTCAAGGTGTTCGCTCCGCATCTGGACGAGGTGGTCCGGCTGGTGCGGGACAAGGCGGCCTTGCTCGGCCAGGCGCGCGGCTTGGCGCCGTACGATGCGCTGGTGGATGCGTTCACCCCGGGCATCTCCACCGCGGACATCGACACCATTTTCAAGGCGCTGTCGCGCAAGCTGCCGGGCCTCATCGCCCAGGCCATCGAGGTGCAGGCCGATCGCGCGCCGATCCCGTTGGTCGGGAAGTTCAGCGTGTCGCGGCAGCGTGCGCTGGCGCTCGACGTGCTCAAGGCCCTGGGGTTTCCCTTCGATCGGGGGCGTCTGGACGAGAGCGAACACCCGTTCACCGAGGGGGTGCCGGGCGACATCCGGGTGACCACCCGGTTCGACCCCGCCGATCCCTTCTCCGGATTGCTCGGGGCGGTGCACGAGACCGGGCATGCCATGTACGACCTGGGCCTGCCGCAGCAGTGGCGCGATCAGCCGGTGGGACGCGACCGCGGACTGGCGCTCGAGGAGAGTCAGTCGCTGTTGTTCGAGATGAACCTGTGCCGCAGCCGCGCCTTCGTGACGTACCTGAAACCGCTGCTGGAGAAGTACTTGCAGATCGGCGGCGAGGAATGGAGCGAGCAGAATCTCTACCGGCACCTGATCCGTGTGCGTCGCAGCTTGATCCGCATGGACGCCGACGAGCTGACCTACCCGGTGCACATCATGCTGCGCTACGAACTGGAGAAGAAGATTCTCGAAGGCTCGCTGCCCGTGGCCGATCTGCCGGAGGCGTGGAACGCGAATCTCGAGCAGCGACTCAACATCCGGCCCGGGACGGACGTCGATGGATGCCTGCAGGACATTCATTGGGCCGTCGGCCATTTCGGCTATTTCCCTTCCTACGTGCTGGGCGCGGTGATCGCCGGCCAGTTGAACGAAGCGCTGCGCGCCGAGCGGCCGTCCCTGGACACCGAGATCGCGTCGGGACAGTTCGGGGGCGTCATGGAATGGCTGCGCGACAACGTCCATGGCGTGGGTGCGCGGCTGCCGGTGCAGGAGCTGATCAAGCAGGCGACGGGCAAGCCGTTGACGGCGTCGGCCTACCTGCGCTATCTCGAAACCAAGTACCTGGAAGCGCCGTGATATCCGAAAGCGCCGCGGTGTCCGAGCCCGCCGCGGACTCTGCAACCGCCGTGACGGCCGTGGTCGCCGACACCCGGCGCTCGAACACCTTCAAGAAGCTGCAGGCGCAGCTGCGCGGCTCGGTGGGCAAGGCCATCGCCGATTACGGCATGATCGAGGACGGGGATCGCGTGATGGTGTGCCTGTCGGGCGGCAAGGACTCGTACACCCTGCTCGACCTGCTGCTCAGCCTGCAGCGCAGCGCACCCATCCGCTTCGAGCTGCTGGCGGTCAATCTGGACCAGAAGCAGCCGAATTTTCCCGCCCACGTGCTGCCCGATTATCTGACGACGCTGGGTGTGCCGTTCCACATCATCGAGCAGGACACCTACGCCGTGGTCAAGCGGGTCATCCCCGACGGCAAGACCATGTGCGGCCTGTGTTCGCGCCTGCGGCGCGGCGCGCTGTACCGGTATGCGGGGGAACACGGCATCACCAAGATCGCGCTGGGCCACCACCGGGACGACCTGGTGGAGACGCTGTTCCTCAACCTGTTCTTCGGCGGCAAGCTCAAGTCCATGCCGCCCAAGTTGTTGAGCGAGGACGGGCGGCACGTGGTGATCCGGCCGCTGGCCTACGTGGCGGAGCGCAGCATCGCCCGCTACGCCGCGGCCCGGGACTTTCCCATCATCCCGTGCACCCTCTGCGGGTCGCAGGACAACCTGCAGCGGCTGGCGGTCAAGCGCATGCTGCACGACTGGGAGCAGCAGTTTCCCGGCCGCATCGAGACGATTTTCTCGAGCTTGTGCCACGTCTCCGCGTCGCACCTGGCCGATCCGGCGCTGTTCGATTTCGCGGGATTGAGAGCGCGCGAACCGGTTTGAAGGTACCATTTCCGGCGATCCCCGCCGGATGCTGCGCCATGGTTCATTCACGCCCCGCCGCCACGAAAGTCCGCCCGCCGCGGCGTGCCGGCTATGCCTGGGAAACCCTGTCGGACGAGCAGCTGCTGAGCCTGAGGTTCTGCGATCTCGAGCTGAAGATCGAGGGCACGGATCTCGAACTCGCCATCGAGAAGCTGTATCGGGAGCTCGAGACCCGGGGCATCCGCTTCCGGCCGCATTGCTGGCTCTCCCAGGAGTGGTTCTCGCCGGACGGCATTCCGGGGATCGCCATCCCCTTCTACCTGGCGCACAAGCGGCTGATGAGCATCGAGCGGCGCTTCATGCGCGAGGTCGAGGGCGGCAACCGCAACTGGCTGATGCGGATATTGCGCCACGAGGCGGGGCATGCCGTCGACTCGGCGTATCGCCTGCGGCGCCGGCGGCATTGGCGGGAGATTTTCGGACCGGCATCGCTGCCGTATCCGGACACGTACCGCCCGCGGCCGGGCAGCCGCCGCTTCGTGCAGCATCTGGGCGCCTGGTATGCGCAGGCCCATCCCACCGAGGATTTCGCCGAAACCTTCGCGGTGTGGCTCAAGCCGCATTCGCCGTGGCGCCGCGAATATGCGGGATGGCCGGCTTATGTCAAACTGCAGTACATCGACGGTCTCGATGAGTTCTTCGCGGCTCAGCCGCCCGTCACCGATCGCAGCACCATCGAGGACATCGCGGACGAGGCGCGGACGCTGCGGCAGCACTACGAGCACAAGCTCGCGCGCTACCGCATGCCGCGACGCTCCGGTGCCGACGAACTGCTGCTCAAGGTGTTCACCTCGACGCCCCGGCGCAGCACCGCGCCGAAGGCGGCGAGCGTGCTGCGCGACCTGCGCCATCCGCTGCGGCAGCAGTTCGTGCGCAGCGGGGCCTTCAGCGAATATCTGGTCCACCAGGTGCTGCGCTTGATGATCGAACGCTGCGAATCGTTGAATCTCTACCTGCGCGGGACCCGCCGCGCCCTGAAGCCGCAGCTCGTCTGGGTGATCGGACGGCTGGCCGAGTCCTACGAGGAGCGTCAGCTGCCCCGGGTCGCCCTGTGAGGAAACGGCGGGCGTTGGTGCTCGTGCATGCCACGCTCGTGCCGCCGGAATCCCTGACGGGAGCGACGGAGAAGGAGATCAGCGAATGGCGCACCGAGTACGACGTCATCACGCACCTGAAGGCGTCCGGCCATGAGGTCATGCCGCTCGGGCTCTCCGACAGCCTGTCCGAGCTGCGCCGGGCCATCCTGGACTGGAAGCCCGACATCGTCTTCAACCTGCTCGAGGAATTCGACGGCATCGTCACGTACGATCAGCACGTGGTGGCGTTCCTGGAGCTGATGCGCCAGCCCTACACGGGCTGCAATCCGCGCGGCATGCTGTTGTCGCGGGACAAGGTGTTGTCGAAGCAGCTGCTCTCGTATCACCGGATCCCCACGCCGCAGTTCATGGTGTTCGCGCGTGGCCGGAAGCCGCGGATACCCCGGACGCTGAATTTTCCTCTGTTCGTCAAGTCCTCCACCGAAGACGCTTCATTGGGCATCGCCCATGCCTCGGTGGTGACGGACGGCAGACAGTTGCTCGAACGGATCGACTTCATTCATGAGCAGACCCACTCGGATGCGCTGGTCGAGGAATACATCGAGGGCCGCGAACTGTACGTCGGTGTGATCGGCAACAGCCGCCTGAAGGTGTTGCCGGTGTGGGAGATGCGGTTCGGCTCGCTGCCGGACAGCCTGCCGGCCATCGCCACGCGCAAGGTGAAATGGGACCGGCGTTACCAGGAACGATACGGCATCACCACCGCGGCGGCGGCGGGCCTGCCCGAAGGGACGGCGGCGCGCCTCGAACAGATGAGCCGGCGGATATTCCGCGCGCTTCATCTGACCGGGTACGCACGCATGGATTTTCGGCTGCGTCCCGACGGCGGCCTGTACGTGCTGGAGGCCAATGCCAACCCCAACATTTCGATGGCCGAGGATTTCTCGCAGTCGGCGCTCACCGCCGGCATGCGCTACCGCGACGTGCTCAACCGCATCATGCAGCTGGGGGCGAACTACCCGGCGGCGTGGCGCAGCGTGGAGACCTAGCCGTCATCCCGGGCCGGTCCAGCGGTTCATCCAGGCGATGACGGTGTCGTACCATTGAATGCTGTTCGCGGGCTTCAGCACCCAGTGGTTCTCGTCGGGAAAGTACAGGAGCTCGCTTGGCACGCCGCGGCGTTGCAGCGCGGTGTACACCGCGAGCCCTTGTTCGTAGGGAACGCGGTAGTCGAGCTGACCGTGGATCACCAGGGTGGGCGTGCGCCACCGGCTCACGAAGTCGGCCGGATTGTCCCGGGCGTAGCCCGCGGGATTGGCGTACTCGGGGCCGCCGTTCTCCCATTCGGGAAACCACAGCTCCTCGGTGGAGTAATACATGGTGCGGTTGTCGAATATCCCGTCGTGGGTCACCAGGCATTTGAAACGATCCGGCCATTGCCCGGCGATCCAATTCATCATGTACCCGCCGTAGGAGCCGCCGAGCGCGCAGACACGATTGCCGTCGGCCCAGGGATAGCGTTGCAGCGCCGCCGCGAGGCCCGCCTTCAAGTCCTCGAGCGGCTTGCCGCCCCAGTCGCCGCTGATGGAGTCGGTGAAGGCGCGCCCGTAGCCCGTGGAGCCGTGGAAATCCACCATCACCACGGCATAACCCGCGCCCGCGAGCGTCTGCGCATTCCAGCGCCAGTGCCAGACGTTGGCCATGCTGCCCTGCGGACCTCCGTGCACGACGAAGGCCACGGGATAGCGTCGCGCCGGGTCGAAGTTCGCGGGTTTGATGGCGTAGCCGTACACGCGCTCGCCGTTCCAGCCCGCAAAATCGAATTGTTCGTAGTCGCCGAGCCTGCGCTGGGCGAGCACGGCTGCGTTCAGCTGCGTGAGCTGCCGGGTCTTGCCGCCGGCGAAGCCCACGCCGTACAAATCCGCGGGGTGCGCCAGATCACTGTGGGTGAACAGCACGCGGCCCCTGCCCACGCTGAAGTCCTCCACTTCCCCGGCACCCGTGATGGCGGTGGGCGTGCCCGTCGCGGCATCGAGGGACCACAGCGGTCGCTGGCCGAGGTCGTCGGCGGTGGCGAACAAAGTTTTGCCGTCCGGTGCCCAGGCGAACGCGGCGATGGATCGATCCCACTGCGGCGCCAGCGCGCGGCGGGTTCCGGACTTCAGGTCGAGCAGCACCAGATGCAAACGATCCGCCTCGAAACCCGGCTTGTCCATCGCGAGGTAGGCGAGTCGTGTGCCGTCGGGTGAGAAGGCCGGTGCGCCGTCGCGCGCCGGATTCTGCGCCGTGAGATTCCTGGGCGTGCCGCCGCCGGCCGGCACCGTGTAGATGTCGAAGTTGGTGGACCACGGTTCGCCCGCCACCGCGCGCACGGCGAAGGCCACCTGGGCACCGTCGGGACTGACGGCGTAGTCCTCGCGGCCGCCGAACGGCTTGCCGGGCACGTCGCCGTCGATGCGGTCGGTGAGATTGAGCGGCGTGCCGGTGGCGGGACCCGCCGGGTCGAGCGCGATGGCGAACAACTGGGAACGCCGCCCGTCGTTCCACGCGTCCCAATGGCGCACGAACAGATGATCGTAGAGCATGCCGCGGCCCGGCGCGTGCGCCTTGGCCTCCAGACGTTGCTTGGTGCACGCCAGATCGGCGCAGTCGAGGAACACCTCCAGGCTCACGAACAACCGGTCCATCCGGGGCGCGACGCGGAAGGTGCCCACCTCCAGCGGCAGGTTGGTGATTTGCACGGCCTGATGTTGTGCGACGTCGCTGCGCCACACCTGGGTGGACCCGCTGCGGTTGGACAGGTAATAAACTTCGCGGCTGTCCCGGGTCCACTCGGGTGCGCTGGCGTTGGCGGCAAGGTCCGTGAGCCGTACCGCCCCCCCGGGATTTCGCGCATCGCAGAGCCACACCGTCGTACGGACTTTGTTGTTCTCCAGATCGGTGGTGCGAAGCGTGTAGGCCACCTGCTTGCCGTCGGGCGATGCGGCCACGTCGGAGATGCGATCCAACCGGACCAGGTCGCGCACGTCGAAGTGTTGCGATGCCGGGCCCGCCGCGGCGCCGGTGGCCGCGGCGGTGTCGGTGCCGGCGGCAGCGGCCGCACCCACGCCGGCCAAGAACATCCATGCCGCGATACCCGCGGGCTTCCGCCACCGCTCCCACTTCATCACCGGTCCCTCCGTTCGCGTGTCTGCGCACGCCGCAGCCCGACAGTGTAGCGGGGTGCACCGTGACGATGCCCAATGAATCGTCGTCGGCACCATGGTGAGGCGTTTTCGCGGGCGTCCGACGCTGGCAGCCTCCGACGACGATTGCTGATTGAAAAAACCTCGACGCATCAAGCATTTGCCACTTCACTTCGTGCCGGCGATGTCGATAGGATGGTGACAGCCACAAGAGGACGTCTAGCATGCAAGCGATTTCTGCGGGATCGTTGGTAGCGGTCAGTTCACTGCGCGAGTTCTTCCGGGACGCGTTTCATGCGGCGAGCACGCATCAGCGTCTGGACATCGACGAGCAGGCGGAACAATACGTGGTCAATCTCCTCACCATGTTTTCCCGGGCCGACGCGTTGTACGAGAAGACGCCGGAGGGACTGCGCATCAGGCCGCTGGCGCACATGCTGGCCGAAGCGCTGGAAGCGCCGACGGCGGCGGCACGGCAGCGCAGCCTGCAACGGCTGGGCGACGTGTCGCTGTTCGTCGCCGGATTCTTCGCGCGCAGCTTCGCGCGCAAGCTGATCGACATCGACTACCACATCGCCATGGGCGGCAATGCCTACAGTTCGCTCGCGGACAGCATGCAGCGATCCCTGTCCGGACGGTGCGTGGCGGCCATCTATTCCCAGCTCGCGCAGAAATTCCAGCGCCTCGTGGATGCGTTGAACGAGGTGAGCGAGATGTCCTACCGCCACACCGATGCCGACATCCTGCGTCTCTACGAAGTGTGGCTCAAAACGGGCAGTCCGCGCGCGCATGGACTGCTGAACGGGCTGGGAGTGCAGCCCGTCCGGCAGGGGGGCGGGCGGCGCGAGCATTGACCGATGAGCGCCGTTCTCCGGGGCATGCAGGCGCTGCTGGGCAGGCTCTATGACGTCGATGTTCACCATGACGTCGCCGATTTCCTGATCACCGATCGCCGAGCCTTGCTCGGGGTCACGCCGGAGAACGATCACCGGGAGCTCGACGAGACGTTGCTGCTGGCCGAGGCGGCCGACGGCGTTCGGGTGGCGTTGTATCTCGATCCCGGTCTGTTGCAGCGACTGGAGCAGGCCGACCCCTTCGGCGAGCTGACCGAGGGCAACCTGGCGGACTTCTGCACGGCGCTGGAGGGTGTCAGTCACTTTTTGTACACGGCGTGGCGGCTGGAGCGCGACGCGGCGGTGTCGCTGCTCGAACTGGAGACGCAGGCCGAGGTGGACAAGTATGCCGTCACGGTCTTCCTGGTCGCCCGCCAGCAGGGCGGATCCTTCCCGACGCAGGTGCACGGCCGCCTGTTCGATCGGGTGAGTTTCGATGCGCGCCTGGAACCGGAGCAGCACGCCCGCTACCGGACGGCACACCGCTGCGCGGCGCATTACTGCCGCCGCCTGGAACGGCGCTTCGTGCAGCGCGGCGAGGCGCGGGTGGAGGCGATGGTGCGGGAACTGCGGAAATTCTACCGGCTGGGCTCGACGGCCAAGCTCAGCCACGCGTCGGCGTAGGCGCTCGGCGCCGGCCGCCGCCACGCGCGGCGGCCCTCGCGCAGGATCATTTCCTGCCGGACTTGTTCTTCTCCGCCTGCTTCTTGAGCTTCATCCACTCGCTCAGCCGGCGCAGATCCTTCTTCTTCGCATTCGTCTTCTTGCGTTCCAGCAGTCCGCTGTCGTAGGGACTGTAGCCGCGCACGGTTCCCAGCGGGTTGCGTTTGACCACGTTGGACGGGGTGGGGGCGTCCTCGGCCAGCCCGAGCTTCGAATTGTCGAGCTTGCGCAACCGTTCCGAGGCGATTTCGGAGGTCAGCGCGCCCTGGGCCCCGGCCCATTCCCAGATGGCGATGCCGCGCTCGTCGTGCGTCACGCGGCCGGTGTTGTTCGTCATCACCGGTGCCTTGCGCCCGGCCGCGCGCCCCGCCTCGGTGGGGTCATCGGGAACGCGGCGCTGGGGGGGACGGCGATCCTGGGGGCGCGGCTCTCGTTTCATCCCCCCTTTTTAAGTGATGGGGTCGCGAAGTCAACCCGTAAAAATTCAAAGTCCGAAGACCGTCACAGTTGAAGATGGTACCGGGCGCGCATCAGCGCCATTCCCGTCTTGCCGTCGTTCCACTCGCCGCGCAGCACCTTGTCGACACTTTCCTCGAAGGGCATCCATTGCAACTCCAGGTCTTCGTCCTCATCGGGTGTGGCCGCGCCCACCTGCAGATCGCGCGCCAGATAAAGATGAATCAGCTCGGTGAAAATCGAGGGCGCCGGGACGAACACGCCCATGGGCGTCCAGCGGCGGGCGACCACGCCGGTCTCCTCGGCCAGTTCGCGCACGGCGCAGCGCTCGGGAGCCTCGCCGCGGTCGAGCTTGCCGGCGGGGACCTCCCACATGAAGTCCTCGACGCCGTGCCGATACTGCCGCACCAGGCACACGCGGTTCGCTTCGTCCACCGCTACCACGGCCGCGGCGCCGGGGTGGCGCACGAAATCCAGCGGATACTCACGCCCGTTCGCGTATTTCAGGGTCTCGACCGAGACGGAGACGATGCGCCCGTCGAATACATGGCGGCTGGCGATGGGCGTGGGTTTGATCATGGCAACGACACCTCCGGCACGAGCTTATCAGGTAAGCGACGCTCTTCGACGTGACCGCGACGGCGCGATCGTGACCGCGCGGGCAGGGTCGGCAGCGACCCCGGCCGCCGTCCTGCCGTGCCGCGTCTGGATATATGTACAGGCTCTGGGTATAGTTTTGCATGCTCGACGCCAGGCCGGACACCTTCGATGCCTTGAATCCGGCGCAGCGGCGGGCGGCGACCTTCGGCGTCGGGGACGGTGCGACCGTGGCGGGGCCCATGCTCATCCTGGCGGGGGCCGGTACGGGCAAGACCAACACGCTGGCGCATCGGGCCGCGCACCTGGTGCTGAACGGCATCGATCCGGCGCGGATCTTGATGCTGACCTTCACCCGGCGCGCCGCGCAGGAAATGATCGGGCGTGCGCAGCAGATCGTGGCGGCGGCCCTGACCGGGCGCGGCAAGCCGGCGGATCGCAGCGTCGTGTCGCGGCTGGCATGGTCGGGCACCTTCCATTCGGTGGGCAACCGGATCCTGCGGCTGTATGCCAGGCAACTCGGCCTGGACGCGAACTTCACCGTGCTGGACCGGGGCGATGCGGCCGATCTCATGGACGTCATCCGCCACGAGCAGGGATTGGCCACGAAGCAGAAGCGCTTTCCGCGCAAGGATGTCTGTCTCGCCATCTACAGCTACCGGGTGAACACCCGCCTGTCGCTGAAGCAGACCCTGGCGGATCAGTATCCCTGGTGCAGCGAGTGGGAGTCGGACCTGGTCCCGCTGTACCGCGAGTACGTGGGCCGCAAGCAGAAACACAACGTGCTGGATTTCGACGATCTGCTGCTGTACTGGCACGCGATGATGCAGACGCCGGCACTGGCGCAGAGCCTTTCGACGCATTTCGATCATGTGCTGGTGGACGAGTATCAGGACACCAACACCCTGCAGGGTGAGGTGGTGCTGGCGCTCAAACCCGACGGCCGGGGCGTGACGGTGGTGGGCGACGACGCCCAGGCGATCTATTCGTTCCGCGCGGCGGCGGTGGAGAACATCCTGGGATTCACCGAACGGTATTCGCCCAGGGCCGAACTGGTGGTGCTGGCGCAGAATTACCGGTCCACCCAGCCGATCCTGGATTGCGCCAACGCACTCATGGCGGAAGGGAGCCGCCAGTATCGCAAGACCCTGCTGAGCACCCGTCAGTCCTCGCGCAAGCCGCAGTACGTGCTGCTGGAGGACGGCGCCGCCCAGGCCGAGTACGTGGTCACCCGGATCCTGGCCACGCACGAAACGGGCGGGGCCTTGCGGCGTCACGCCGTCTTGTTCCGCAGTTCGCATCACAGCGACCTCTTGGAGGTGGAACTGACGCGGCGCAACGTACCGTTCGTGAAATATGGCGGCCTCAAGTTTCTGGAGGGCGCGCACGTGAAGGATTTATTGTCCATACTGCGTTGGGCCGACAATCCACGGAACGCCGTGGCCGGTTTTCGCGTGCTGAAACTGGTTGCCGGCATCGGTCCGGGACATGCGCAGCGCGCGCTCGGGCACTTCGAGGCCGCCGGCCATCGCTTCTCGAGTCTCGGGCAGTACGTCCCGCCGCCGCCGTCCGCGGCGGATTGGCGGACCTTCTGCGGGGTGCTCGGCCGGCTCGCCGATCCGGCGACCCCCTGGCCCGGCCAGGTGCGAATGGCGCGGGATTGGTACACGCCGCAACTGGAGCGCATCTACGACGGGGCGTTCAGCCGGGCGGGGGACCTCGAGCAGCTGGAGCAGCTGTCGACGCAGCATCCGAGCCGGGAGCGTTTTCTGACCGAGCTCACCCTGGATCCGCCGTCGCTCACCGGCGATGCCTCCGTGCTCGCGTCCAAGGACGAGGACTACGTGGTGCTGTCCACCATTCATTCCGCGAAGGGGCAGGAGTGGGACAACGTCTACGTGCTCAACGTCGCGGACGGAAACTTTCCCTCGGAATTCGCGGCCGGCAAACCGGATCTGCTGGAGGAAGAGCGGCGGTTGCTGTACGTGGCCATGACCCGCGCCCGCAACGAGCTGCATCTGTGCGCGCCGCTCAAATACCAGGTGACCCAGCAGGCCCGGGACGGCGACGCACACGTGTACGGCGCGAAGAGCCGGTTCATGACCGATGCGGTGCTGGCCTGTTTCGAACAAACGGCGCATGCCGGCGTGCGCGCCGGCGACAGTCTGCGCACCGCCGGGGCGACCATCGACGTCGCGGCACAGCTCAAGCAAATGTGGTGACCGGCCCCGGGGCCGGATCA
>CAZZWZ010000072.1:3025-13003 GCA_964657955.1 uncultured Steroidobacteraceae bacterium | reverse complement strand
ATCGTCGTGACGGCCGAGAAACGCCAGGAGCGCATGCAGGACGTGCCGATCTCGATCAGCGTCTTGTCCGGCGATGCCATCACCGGGCGGTCACTCAGCGATTTGAGTTCGCTCTCCAGCCAGGTGGTTGGCGTCCAGGCGATCGGCTCGGACCAGGGCGGCAGCAATGTGGACTTCTACATCCGCGGCATCGGACAAAACGACTTTCTCGACACCACCGATCCGGGCGTGGGCGTATATCTCGACGGCGTCTTCATCGCACGCACCAGCGGGGGACTGCTCGATCTGACCGACATCGATCGCGTCGAGGTGCTGCGCGGTCCTCAGGGAACGCTGTTCGGCATGAACACCATCGGCGGTGCGATCAGCGTCTATACGAAGAAGCCGAATTTCACCAGCGAGGGTAGCGCGTTCGTGCGGGCCGGCGAGCGTGACCGGATCGATGCCGGCCTCACCGTCAACATCCCCATCATCGATCAGACCTTCGCGGTGCGCATCAATGCGCTCACCAAGAATCAAAAAGGCTACGGCACGAGCCTCGAAACGGGCGAGCGCTACGGCGGCGAGGGCAAGAACATATTCAAGATCGATGCGCTCTGGCTCCCCGCCGACGGAGTCGAGGTGAATCTGTCGGGCGACTACACGCACGTGGATCAAACCACGCGCTTCTCGACGGTGCTCGCAATCAACTCGAACACCTTCGTGACGCAGCCGCAGAACCAATGGGCCGTTGCCAACGGCGTGGCGCCTTACGACAATCGTTGGCTGTCGCCGAGCTTCTACACGAATTACGCGACGAACCAGATCGTGCCCCCGAAGGACCACGAGGACATCTACGGGACCAGCTTGGGCGTCAATTGGACGCTTGCCCCCGGCCTGCTGCTCAAGTCCATCAGTGCCTACAGGGAATCGAGGGAGGAAACCGGGTTGGCGTTCAGCGCCGCGCCATCGGCGATCGGCGATCAAACCATTCATGAAACCGACGACCAGCTCTCCCAGGAATTCATCCTGAGCGGCAAGTCCCTCGCCGACAAACTCGATTGGGCGGCCGGCCTGTATTACCTGCACGAAAACCTCTTCAGTGACGTCTACCTGCCCCTGTCCTTTCCGGCCGATCCATCCGGCTACGACACCAACACCACCAACAAGGGCGGCAACACCAGCTACGCCGCGTACGGCCAGGCCACGTACCAGCTGACGGACCGATGGGCCGTCGTCCTGGGTGCGCGCGAATCCTACGAGCGCAAAGGGGATACGTTGACCGTCTACGGCAACAAGTTCGACGCGTACGTGCTGCCGCCCACCCCGCTGGAACATTCGTGGACGTCGTTCACCTATCGCGGCGATCTGCAGTACAAGATAACGCCGGACATGCTCGCCTACGCGTCCATCGCCACCGGCTTCAAGAGCGGTGGATTCAACGGACGCGCACAAAGTGATGTCTTCGTCGCATTCGGACCTGAAAGGGCGACCACCTACGAAGCCGGACTGAAGTCGGAGTTCTTGGAGCACCGTGTGCGCGTCAATCTGGCGGCGTATCAGACGAACTACGACGACATTCAGACGACGCTCAACGTGCCGGATCCGGTCACGGGCGTCGTGACGAACATCATCTCGAATCCGGCGGACGCGCGAATCAGGGGACTGGAGCTCGATTCTTCCTATTTGTTGACGCATTACCTGCGCGTCGACCTGGGACTGACCTCGACGAGCGCCCACTACACTCACATCCTCGACGGCGCCCAGGTGACGCTGTCGGATCATCTTCCCGAAGTGCCGGTCTGGACGGGCAATGTCGGGCTCCAGCTCGATCTGCCGGCTCCTACGGCTCTGGCGGGCGACGGCGTTTTCACCGCGCGCGTCGATGAATCGCACAAGGCAAGCTACTATGACGGCGCGCCCAACACCCAGTACAACTACGAGCCGCATCTCGATCTGGTGAATGCACGCATCTCGTACGGCCCGAAGGATGGGAAATGGTCGGTGGCCGGATACGCGCGAAACCTGCTCGACCATCGATACTACATATTTCACGAAGACCTCTACGCCTTCGTCTACTCGATTGCCACCCCGGCGCCGCCGCGGGAGGTGGGTGGAGAAATACATTACCGCTGGTAGATGCGGTCACGAGGCAAGCATGGCCCGGTGATCGAACGGGCATCCCAGACCGGAGGCTGATCGAGATGGAGAAATCCGCAATCTGCGTCACGGGCCTCGTGCCGGGCAGGGATCTGGGAGTAACGCTCCCGCATGAGCACCTGCTGATCGACTTCACCTGCCGTTACAGTGCTGCCGCGGATGAAGGCACGCTGGGGCCCCAACCGCGGTTCTCCGACCGCTGGAAACTGCTGCGCGAGCCGGCCGGCTATCGCGTGAATCTGCTCGGCACCAGCGTCGAGTCCGCGATCGAGGAGTGCGGCCATTTTGCGGCCTCAGGCGGCCGTACCATCGTCGATCTGACGCCCCGCGGCGCGGGCGACGACGCCCTGGGACTTCGCCGCATCGCCGAGGCGACGGGGCTCAACGTCATCGCATCCACCGGTTACTACATAGATGCCTCGCTGCCGGACTGGGTGCGGCAGGCCTCGGTGGAGGAACTCGCAGCCCGGCTGGTGGATGACGTCGAGACGGGCGGCGTCGAGGGAGTACGCCGGGGCGCGATCGGCGAGATCGCCATCGAAGGTCCGACCGAGCTGGAATTGCGCTGCGTGCAAGCGGCGGGGCGGGCCCAGGCGCGCACCGGCGCGCCGGTGTTCTTGCACGTGATGTCGGGCATCCTGCCCGCGTACCGCGATTCGACGGAAGAAGTCATCGCCCTCTACTGTCGTGAGGGCGGCGACCCCCGACGCTTGGTGCTTTGCCATCAGGACGGGTCGGGTGACGACCAAGCCTATCAGGAAAGCATCCTGCGGCGCGGCATCTGGATCGAGTACGACACCTTCGGCTCCGAGGGAGTGTTCGGCTTCGGAGAGACCTATATTCAGCTGCCCACTGATTCACAACGCATATCCGAGCTTGCCGAACTGGTTCGCGCGGGCTTTCAATCTCAGCTCCTCATATCCCAGGACGTGTGTTACCAGACGGGCAAGCGCAGCTGGGGTGGCACCGGTCTTGCGCACATACTCGACACCTTGAAACCGCGCTTCATCGCCGGCGGTATCGCCGGCCCGGTCGTCGATCGTCTCATGCGCGAAAATCCACGCTCCTTGTTCGCGTTCGCGTGACCGCTTCGGACGCGGACGCACCGTCGCGGCTGACGGTGACCGTCTTCATCGCCTCCTTCATCGCCCTCGCACTCTATCTGGCGCCCGCCATGGTGACGGTCATGATCGATCGGCTGGGGTTTCGGCCGGGGGATCCTGGGTACGTCATATCGGCCGAAATGGCCGGCATGGGTCTGGCCACGTTTCCGGCGTTGTGGTGGCTGGGCCGCATCCATTGGGGACGCCTGGCCTGCGTGATGCTGCTGACGATTGCGCTGGGGGATGCCGTTTCCATCGCGGCCACGACCCCGACGGCCCTCGCGGCGGCCCGGTTCACGACGGGCTTGGCGCAAGGTACGGTCTCGATCATCTGCATGTCGGCACTCAGGCTGACGCGCGATCCGAACCGTAGTTTCGGCATCTGGCTGTTTGCCGAGCTCAGCGTCGGCGCACTTGCCCTCCTGGGTTTGCCGCTGTTGGTGTCGAGCGCAGGCATTGCGGGCTTCTATGCCACCCTCGGCGCTCTGGCGCTGTTGCTGGCCGGCTTGGGCCTGCACATACCGGACGGCCATGATCGCCGCAGTCGAGCGACAGGGACGGCGACGGTCGATGCGCGAGGCCTCTGGGCCGGAATCGCCGGACTGGCCGGCATCCTGGGCTTCTATGTCGGCTTCAGCTCGATCTGGACCTTCGCCTCGCAAATGGCCTCGCCCGCCGTGGGCGCCGGCACCGTGGCCCGCGCGTTGTCGATCGCGCCCATCGGCGGGATGGTGGGCGCGGCGCTGGCCGGCGCGGTCGGTACGCGGTTCGGCTCAGCCAGACCTTTCGCCTTGGCGGTCGCGGCGCTTGCCGCCGCGGCGGGAGCACTGGGTCTGCAGCCCGGCTGGACGGCGTACCAGCTGGCGAGCTGCGGCGTGCTCCTCGGCTGGACATTTGGCGTACCGTTTCTGTTCGGCGCGATTGCCCATGTCGATGCGAGCGGCCGCCTGACCACCGCCATCAACATCGTGATCGGCACCGGGCTCGCCGCAGGTCCTGCGTTCGCGGCGATGCTCGTGACCTCCTCGGGGCACTACGGCGGGGTCGTGGCGCTTTCGATCTGTCTGACGCTCTCGAGCTTCCTGCTCGCGCTCCCCATGCTGCGGGCGGCCGCGCGTCGTTCTCCATCGCATTCGACCTTGCCTTGAATGGCCGCACCCCCGGGCATTCGTTGACTCGGGCCGGTGACGGCCGCCTCGACATCGTGCAATATGACGGTCGAGCACGACTTGCCGATGACGAGAGGACGACCATGAGTCTCGATGCGATTGGCGTGGTGAGCCGGGACATGGCCTCGTCGGTACGCTTCTACGCGCTGCTCGGCGTCGAATTGACGCAGAGGGGCGGTCCGGATCATTTCGAAGGCGTCACCGCCGGCGGCGTGCGACTCATGTTGGATTCGGTGAGTCTCGTGAAAGAGCTGAATCCTTCCTGGACGGAACCCACGGGCAGCGCCATCACCCTATGTTTCGTGCAAGACTCCCCGACGGCCGTGGATGCCCTGTATCACGAGGTCGTCGCGGCCGGTTTCGAGGCCGTCAAGGCGCCGTGGGACGCCTTCTGGGGTCAGCGCTACGCATCGGTGTCGGACCCCGACGGCAATCAAATCGATTTGTTTGCCGCACTATAGCGGCAGCGGCGTGCGCAGCCCATGAATCCGCTGGTCAGCAAAGTCCACGCCGGGGAGAAACGCTGGCGCGCTGAATTCGCCGCGCTCCGCCGTCTCTGTCTTGCGTCCGGGCTCAACGAAGAGCTGAAATGGGGCCAGGCGTGTTACGACCTCGCCGGTGCGAACGTGGTGTTGATCCACGGCTTCAAGGATTATTGTGCGCTGCTCTTCATGAAGGGGGCATTGCTCGCGGATTCACGGGGCATGCTCGTCCAGCAAACCAGGAACGTGCAGGCTGCGAGGCAGATCCGCTTCACCGCGCTTGCGGACATCGACGGACAGGCAGCGATCCTCGAGGCGTATGTCCGCGAGGCCATCGCGGTTGAAAAGTCCGGCGCCCAGGTGAAGAAGAAGAGCGCGGCGGATTTCGACGTACCGGACGAGTTTCGAACGCGCCTGGACGATGACCCGGCATTGGCCGAAGCCTTTCATGCCCTCACGCCGGGCAGGCAGAGGGGATATCTGCTGCATTTTGCCGGCGCCAAGCAATCCGCGACCCGGGCCGCGCGCGTGGAGCGTCACACGCCGAGGATCCTGCGAGGCCTCGGACTCGACGACTGAGGCCGGAAACGACAACGGCAACCGCAACCGCTACCGCAACCGCAGCCCGGTCCTTGAGGACCGGGGTTTCGCATTTGCATCCCGGTCGCGACTGGCGCAGCCTGCGCCCAGCGGTTCCCCGCCATTTCACCAATTTCACCGTAAGAGGTAAGTTCGATGGCAAATTATCGTATCGCCGTGATCGTCGGCAGCCTGCGCAAGGATTCGTTCAATCGCCAGTTGGCCCGGGCGGTCGAGAAGATCGCCCCGCCTGAGTTCGCGTTCGAGCACGTGGAGATCGGCGATCTACCGCTCTACAACCAGGACGACGATGCAACGCCCGCCGCGTCGGTGGAGCGCCTCAAGTCGAACATCCGTGCGGCTCAGGGCCTGCTCTTCGTGACGCCCGAATACAACCGCTCGATGCCCGGCGTGCTCAAGAACGCGATCGATCATGCCTCTCGCCCCTACGGCAAGAGCGTGTGGGGGGGTATTCCGGCCGGCGTCATCGGCATTTCCCTGGCCGCCACGGGAACCGGCATGGCCCAGCAGCACCTGCGCAACGTGCTTGCGTACCTGGACGTCCCCACACTCGGACAGCCGGAGGTGTTCATTCAGATCAAAGAGGGGCTGTTCGACGCGGCCGGCGGCTTCGGCATTGCGAGCACTCAGAAGTTCATGCAGGGATGGATGGACCGGTACGTGTCGTGGGTCAAGAGCCACTGAAGAGGTGAAACTTCATTGCGACCTCGGCGACTTCAGCCGGGACTATCATGGCGTGACGGCCGACGGCAACGACGATCCGGCCTTCACCGTGTTCTCGCGCCGCGGCGAGGCGCGCCATTTCCGGAGCGGCGAGTATCCGAAGCTCGCTTATCCTGCCTGAGATGGCGCGGGTGTTCGGGTGGGCTGCGATCCGACGCGGGCGGGCCGCGTGAACATCGGCGGCGAACCCTATCGCACGATCTGGCCGCTCGCAGGGGGGACGGTGCGGGTGATCGACCAGACGCGCCTGCCGTTCGAGTTCGCGACGCGCGATCTCGACACCGTCGATGAGGCGGCCTCGGCCATTCGCAGCATGGTGGTGCGCGGTGCGCCCTTGATCGGCGTGACCGCCGCCTATGGCATGGCGCTCGCCATGCGGGCGGACCCGTCGGACGCGCAGCTCGAGGCGGCGGGGCTGCGCCTGCGGGCCGCGCGTCCCACGGCGGCGAATCTGGGGTGGGCGGTGGGCCGCATGTGCGGCGTGCTCGCGGACACGGTGCCCACGGAGCGTGCGGCCGCTGCTTTTCGCGAAGCGGCCGCCATCGCGGAGGCCGATGTGGAACAATGCCGGGCCATGGGCGTGCACGGGCTGGACATCATTCGAGATCTGACGCGTACCGCGGAGCGGCCGTTGAACGTCCTGACCCATTGCAACGCCGGTTGGCTGGCCGCGGTGGATTGGGGCACCGCGCTGGCTCCCATCTACGCGGCGCACGACGCGGGGTGTGCGCTGCACGTGTGGGTGGACGAGACGCGGCCGCGCAATCAGGGCGCATCGTTGACGGCGTTCGAGCTGGCGGCGCACGGCGTGCCGCACACGGTCATCGCGGACAATCTGGGTGGTCATCTCATGCAGCAGGGACGGGTGGACCTGGTGATCGTGGGCAGCGACCGCGCGACCGCCACGGGCGACGTGTGCAACAAGATCGGCACCTATCTCAAGGCCCTCGCGGCGCACGACAACGGCGTGCCCTTCTATGCCGTGTTCCCGCAAAGCACCATCGACTGGTCGCTCGCATCGGGTCGCGACATCCCCATCGAGGAGCGGTCGCCGGGCGAACTCACCCACGTCACGGGTCTCACCGCGGCCGGCGCGCGGGAGACCGTCAGGGTGGTGCCTGCGGGCAGCGACGCGCTCAACCTCGCGTTCGACGTGACGCCGGCGCGATTGATCACGGGGTTGATCACCGAACGCGGCGTGTGCGAGGCCAGCCGCCGCGGGTTGTCAGGCCTGTATCCGGCGGGGGGCGTCGCATCATGAGCCATGCTGCCGCGGACGCCGGCTCGCCCGGCACCGGTTTGCCGGCCACCGGACTGCCGCACGCCGACCTGCAGGCGGCGGTGATCGCCACGTGCCGTGCGCTCGGCCTCCGGCACCTGACCTGCGGCAAGTCGGGCAATGTCAGCGTGCGCCGCGATGCGCGGCATTTCTTCGTCAGCCCCACCGGCATGGCCTACGAGGATCTGGTGCCCGGGGACGTGCCGCTGGTGTGCGTCGACGGCCGCTGGTTCGGCCTCCGCCGCCCGTCGAGCGAATGGCGTTTCCATCGCGACATCTACGAGGCCCGGCCCGAGGTTCACGCCATCGTGCACACCCATTCGCTCCATGCCACCGCGCTGGCCTGCACCGGGCAGGGCATCCCGGCGTTCCATTACATGGTGGCGGTGGCGGGCGGCATCGACATCCGTTGCGCGCCCTATCACACCTTCGGCACGCAGGCGCTGTCGGACGCGGCGGTGGCTGCGCTCGCGGGTCGCAATGCCTGTCTGCTCGGCAATCACGGGGTCATCGCCGTCGGAGCGACCGTGGCCGCGGCGCTCGCACTCGCCGGGGAGGTGGAGAACCTCGCGGCGCAGTACGCCGCCGCCCGTGCCGCGGGCCCGGTGCGCCTGCTCGATGGGCAGGAGATGCAGCGCGTGCTCGAGAAGTTTCGCACCTACGGCCGGCAGGATCACGCGGAACCCGGTCTCGAATTCGCCGGCGCGGAACTGCCCGGCGTGACGGGTGGTGCGCCTTGAACATTTCCTGCCGGGGTCCCGAATGATCATGGCCGGCGCTGCGGCCGACGCGTCGTATCGCATGCTCGATGCGGCCGGCGTGACGGCGCTGCTGGGCGAGCGGGATGCCCTGCGGGCGCGGCTCGGCGGTCGCCCGGAGCGCTGGCAGATCCGCGAAGTCGGCGACGGCAATCTCAATCTGGTGTTCATCGTGGAAGGTCCGGCGGGCGCATTGTGCGTGAAACAGGCGCTGCCCTACGTGCGTGCGGCCGGACCGTCGTGGCCCATGTCGCTGGAGCGGGCGTACTTCGAGAACGCCTACTACCGCGCGGTGGCGCCGCACGTGGGGCGGCGCATGCCGGAAATCCACCACTACGATGCGGTGCTCTACTGCACGGTGATGGAACGGCTGTCGCCGCACGTCATCCTGCGGCACGGGTTGATCGCGGGCCGGCGCTATCCCCACCTGGCCCATGACATGGGCCGCTTCGTCGCGGAGGCGTGCTTCTTCACCTCGGACTGCGGGCTGCCGTTCGAGCGCAAGCTGGGCGCAGCCGCGTCGTTCGCGGGAAACACGGCTTTGCTGCGCATCTCGGTGGACCTCATCTTCACCGATCCGTACGTCGCGAGCGCGCGAAACCGTCACACCTCGCCGCAACTCGACGACGACGTGTCCGACCTGCGCCGCGACTCCGCCGTCAAGATGGCCGCGGCCCATTTCGGGCAGCGCTTTCTCACGCACTCGCAGGCCCTGCTGCACGGTGACCTGCATTCCGGCTCGGTGATGGTCAGCGCCGAGGATACGCGGGTGATCGACCCGGAGTTCGCGTTCTACGGACCCATCGGTTTCGATCTGGGGGCGTTCTTCGGCAACCTCCTGCTGAGCTGGTACTCGCAGCCGGCGTACGCGACGGACGCGGACGATCGCGTGGCGTACCGCGCCTGGCTGCTCGATCAGGCCAGGATCTTCTGGCTCACCTTTCGCGATCGCTTCCTCGCGCTGTGCGCCGCTCACCCGCTGGGCGACGCCTTTCCGGCCGCGCTGTTCGGCGGGCCCGGCGAGGCCGCTGCGCTGAACGCGCTGCACGGCGCCTTCGTCGACTCGCTCTTCGCCGACATGCTGGGCTTCGCGGCCTGCAAGATGATCCGGCGCATCGTCGGGTTCGCGCACGTGGCCGACTTCGAACAGATTCCCGATGCGGAGCGGCGGGCGGGCTGCGAACGCGGCGCGCTGGCCATGGCGCGCCTTCTGCTGGCGCAGCCCGGGCGCTTCCGCACCGTCGACGACGTGCTCGGGGCGGTGGGCCGGTCATGCTAGCCTTTCCGCATCTGTTCGAGCCGCTGCCGCTGCGCGGCTGCACCCTCAAGAACCGCATCATGTCCACCGGCCACGACACCACGCTGCCCGTGGACGGCACGGTGAACGAGGCGTTGGTGGCCTACCACGAGGCGCGCGCACGCGGCGGCGTGGGGTTGATCGTGCTGCAGGTGTCAGGGGTGCACGAGACCGCGCGCTACACCAACCACGTGTTGATGGCCACGGATGATGCGTCGATTCCGGGCTATCGGCGGGTGGCGCAGGCGGTGCACCGCTCCGACACCGTGCTGTTCGCGCAGTTGTTCCACCCGGGACGCGAGATGGCGGAGACGGAGGGCGGCCTGCTCAGCGTGGCGTATGCGCCGTCGGCCGTTCCCAACGAGCGCTTTCGCGTCATGCCGCGCCCGCTCGGGCTGCCGATGATCCGGGCCATCGTCGCCGGTTAC
>CAZZWZ010000072.1:0-3015 GCA_964657955.1 uncultured Steroidobacteraceae bacterium | reverse complement strand
CGCCGCGCGGCGCATGCAGGCGGCGGGATTGGACGGGGTGGAGATCGTCGCCAGTCACGGCTACCTGCCCTCGCAATTCTTGAATCCGCGCGTCAACCTGCGCGACGATGCCTACGGCGGCGATCTCGACGGACGGTCGCGCTTTCTGCGGGAGATCGTCGCCGACATCCGCGCCAAGGTGAGCGACGGTTTCGTCGTGGGATTGCGGATCTCGGCCAGCGAGGCGGACGATCAGGGGCTGTCGCAGGAAGAGGGCCACGCAGCCATCGCGCGCGTGGCGGACGGCATCGACTACGTCAATCTGACGCTCGGCAACTCGGCGAGTCTCGGCGGCGCCATTCACATCGCCCCGCCCATGTCCGCGGCGGTGGGCTACATCGAGCCCTATGCCGCCGCGGTCAAGGCGCGCGTACGGCTGCCGGTGTTCGTGGCGGGGCGCATCAACACGCCGCAGGTGGCGGAACGCATGCTCGCAGCGGGTCATGCCGACGTGTGCGGCATGACGCGGGCGTTGATCAGCGATCCGGCGATGCCGGACAAGGCGCGGCGCGGCGCGGTGGACGACATCCGTGCCTGCATCGCGTGCAATCAGGCGTGCATCGGGCATTTCCACAAGGGCTATCCGATTTCCTGCATTCAAAATCCCGTGAGCGGGCGTGAACTGCGCTACGGCGCGCAGGCCGCGGCCGCCGTGGCTCGCAAGGTGGTGGTGGTGGGTGCGGGGCCGGCCGGCATGAAGGCGGCGGTGGTCGCGGCACAGCGAGGTCACGCCGTTTCATTGCTCGAAGCACAGCGCCGACCGGGCGGTCAGGCGCTGCTGGCGCAGTTGTTGCCGGGCCGCGCCGAGTTCGGCGGCCTGATCACCAATCTGCTGCGCGAACTCGGGAACGCCGGCGTGGAGGTCACCACGGGAACGCGCGTGGACCGCGGCTTCATCGAGCGCGCCGGGGCCGACGTGGTGGTGGTGGCGACGGGCGCCGTGCCCTATCGGCCGCGTTTCGCGAACGAGGGCAGCCTGCAGGTGCTCGATGCCTGGCAGGTGCTGCAGGGAGCGGAACCCGGGCACTCGGTGGTGATCATCGACTGGCGCGCGGACTGGATCGGCATCGGCATCGCGGAGCGTCTCGCCGCGTCGGGCCATGCGGTGGTGCTCGCGCTCAGCGGCACGGGGGCGGGGGAGACGTTGCCTCTGTACGTGCGCGACGCGGCCGTCGCCTCGCTGCATCGGCTCGGGGTGCGCGTCATGCCGTACCTGCGTCTGTACGGCAACGATGCCGACAGCGTCTTCCTGCAGCACGTGACCAGCGGCGAGTCCGTCGTGCTCGAGGCGGTGGACACCCTGGTGCTGTGCACCGGTCACGCGCCCGCAGGCGATCTGGCGGAGCGCCTCGCCGACCTGCCGCTCGACGTCCGTGTCATCGGCGACGCGGCCTCGCCGCGCACCGCCGAAGAGGCCGTATTCGAAGGGCTGCGGGTGGGAACCGAGATCTGACGCGGCCGGCGGCACGGGCCGCGGGGGCGCGCGGTGCTCGCGGGCGGGCGCGGGCAGCCGCCGGCCGGTCAGTGCGACAGCTCCGCGAGCAGCGCCTTGGCGCCGTACACCTTGTCCAAGGCCTCGCGCAGGATGGCGGGATGCAGGACCACCGCGCGGTTCTTCGCCGAGTCGAACCAGTAGTCGCCCGCGATCGAATGAATGTTGCCGTCGAACATGAGACCGACGATGCGTCCGGCGGCGTCGATCAAGGGACTGCCGGAATTGCCGCCGACGATGTCGTTGTTGGTGGAGAGGCAGAACGGCGTCTGCAGGTCGAGCTGGTCCTTCACGCGCATCCAGCTGTCCGGAATCTTGAACGGCGCGACGCCGCTGGCCCGCTCGAAGAGACGATCGAGACGCGTGAAGGGCGGAACGGGCACGCCGTTTTCCAGCCAGCCCTGCACGGTCCCGTAGTTGAGCCGCAGCGTGAAGGTGGCGTCGGGATACACTTCGGTGCCGTAGGCCTTGAAACGGGCGGCCGCGATGCGCTCCGAGGCCAGCGCGACCGGCGCCTCGACCTCGTCCTCGAATCGCCGGCGGATGGCGCGCGACTCGCCGTCCACCGAACGCGCGAGTTCGATCATGGGATCGTGCGAGGCGTCGACGGCGCGCTTGCCGCCCTCCCACAGCTGCCGGCGCACCGCCGGATCGTCGAGCTTGGTCTCCGCCACGAGGCGGGTGGCCAGCGTGTCGGGCGAGTCCCTGGCCAGCAAGGCGTGCACCAGCGGATGATCCGGTCCGAGCCATTCGCGCATGCGCTGCAGCGAGAACGACAGGGTCATGGCCTCCACCTCGGAATACACGGGGATTCTCGCCACCAGCTGCTGCGCGATGCGCGGCAGGGCCGCATCCGTGTATTCGCGCAGCCGCGCCGCATTGGGCTTGGGCCGCTCGTCGGCGCCGCGCACGAGGATGCGGGCGAAGCGGAACAAGATGCTGTTGAAGCCGGCGCCGCCCTCGATGAGCGTGAACGGCAGGTAGGAGGCGCGCTCGAGCGCGGAGGCCGACGCGATGCTCGCCCAGGGATCGGGTCCGCCCGCCGGGGCCGCGGGCAGCAACGGGCGCAGCGCCTGCTCGTCCGCGCTCTTGCGCGCCAGCATCGCGTCGTCGTGCAGGGCATCGAGCTGTTTGCGGCGCACCTTCAACCCGTTCTCCAGGCTGTTCAACGGCGCTTCCACCAGTTGCTCGTTGGCCGGACTGACCCACCCGTATTGCAGGTATCGCCCGCGCAGCTCGGCGCTGCGCAACAAATTATTCGGCAGCGAGACGTCGCGCTCGAATTCGAGCTGCGAACGGGTGACCGAGCGTTGCGTGCTGCCCGGATGTCCCGACACGAAGACCAGCTGGCCGGCCTGCGGACCGGCGAAATCGATGCGCAGGAAATCCGGGGTCTTGGCGGGTTTGTCGTGGTCGTACGCGCGCAGCATCGAGAAGTCGAGCGTCCAGCGCGGGAATTGAAAGTTGTCGGGATCGCCGCCGAA
>CAZZWZ010000071.1:0-13025 GCA_964657955.1 uncultured Steroidobacteraceae bacterium | reverse complement strand
GGACCCCGGCGTCGGCGGCGCACCGGCGCAGCTCCGCGTCGAGCGACCGGATCATGCCCAGCGACAACGCGTTGAGCGCGGCGGGGCGGTTCAGGGTGATGAGCGCGACGTGATTGCGAGTCTCGACGAGAAGCTCACCGTCCACGCTCATGCGTTCTTCCACACCGGTTTGCGCTTCTCCAGAAAGGCCGCCACGCCCTCGCGCTGGTCCGCGCCGTCGAACAAATCGATGAACCGTTCGCGCTCCACCGCCAGCGCAGCCTTGCGCGGCGTCCCCTCGCGTGCCTGGTGGATCAGATGCTTGCTGAAGGTGACCGCGCGCGGGCTGAGCGCGCTCACCCGTCCCGCCAGCTCCATGGCGGCCGCCAGGCCCTGCCCGCGGGGCACCACCTGTTCCACCAGCCCGATGCGGAGCGCCGTGGCGGCATCCACGCGTTCGTTGGCGAGAATCATGCGCTTGGCCCAGCCCTCGCCCACCAGCCAGGGCAGCGTCTGCGTGCCGCAGCCGGCGGGCAGCAAGCCAACGGACGGCTCGGGCAGCGCCATCTGCGCATGATCCTCGGCGATCCGCAGATCGCAGGCCAGCGCGCACTCGAGACCGCCGCCCATGGCATAGCCGTTGATGGCGGCGATGATCACGGGCCGCGACTGCTGCAGCGCCTCGAACGCCGCGCCGAACCGCTGCGCCATGAGCCGCGCCTGCGCCTTGTCGCCGCCCGCGAAGGACTTCAGGTCGGCGCCGGCCGAAAAGAACTTCTCGCCCCGGCCGGTCAGCACCACCGCATACACGTTCAAGTCGTCGTCGAGCCGATGCACCACGTCGCGAAGCTCCTGCAGCCCTTCGGCCGTGAACGTGTTGGCGGCCGGGTTGTCGAGCGTCACCGAGGCGATGTGTGCGTCGATCTTACAGTCGATCATGGCAATTCCAATGAGGTAGGTTAAGAAGGAGTCTTGAGCAGGTCGATGATGGCCGAGAAGTCCCGGCCGCCGGCGCCCCGGCTGCTCTGCAGCTGGTACAGCTGCTGCGCCACGCCGCCCATCACCACCGATTGTCCGGCCTTGCGCGCCGCCTCGGTGGCGAGACCCATGTCCTTCAACATGAGATCGGTGCCGAAACCGCCGGTGTAGCCGCGCGAGGCGGGAACGTTCTCCATCACGCCCGGAAACGGATTGTAGGTGTCGGAACTCCAGCACCGGCCGCTCGAGGTGTTGATCACACCGGCCAGCACCTTCGGATCGATGCCGAGCGCCACGCCCAGGTTCATGGCCTCCGCCACGCCGATCATGGAAATGCCGAGCAGCATGTTGTTGCAGATCTTCGCCACCTGCCCGTTGCCGGAGCCGCCGCAGTGCACGATGTTCTTGCCCATGACCGACAGCACGGGCTTGATGCGGTCGAACAAACCGGCCTCGGCGCCCACCATGAACGTGAGCGTGCCGGCTTCCGCGCCGCCCGTGCCGCCGGACACCGGTGCATCGGCCATGGGATTGCCGTGCTCGACGCACGCCGCGGCCACCTCGCGTGCCGTCAGGGGATCGATGGTGCTCGAGTCCACGAGCGGGATGCCCGCCGGAACTCCGGCGAGCACGCCGCCGTCGCCCAGGTAGACGGTTCTGACATGCGGAGAGGAGGGCAGCATGGTGATGACCAGCTCCACCCGCGCCGCGGCCTCGCGGGCGGAGCCGGCGGCCCCGGCGCCCAGCGCCGTCAAGGCATCGACGTTGCGTTTCACGACATCGAACACCGTCAAGGCATGGCCGGCCTTGACGAGATTACGGGCCATGGGCCCGCCCATGTTGCCCAGCCCGATGAACGCGATTTTCATTTCAGGCTGATGGTGGTGTTGACACCACCGCCGGCGGAATCGTCGAACCAGCGCGCGGTCACGGTCTTGGTCTGGGTGTAGAACTGCACCACCTGTTTGCCGTAGGGACCCAGGTCGCCGAGCTTCGAGCCGCGCGAGCCGGTGAAGCTGAAGAACGGCACGGGGACCGGGATCGGCACGTTGATGCCCACCTGACCCACGTCGATCTCGTTCTGGAATTTGCGCGCCGCGGCGCCGCTCTGCGTGAAGATCGCGGTGCCGTTGCCGAAGGGATTGTCGTTGACGAGCTTGATGGCCTCGTCCAGGGTCGCCACCGCGACGATGACCATGACGGGGCCGAAGATTTCGTTGTCGTAGATCGACATGCCGGGCGTCACGCCCGAGAAGATGGTGGGCCCGATGAAATTACCCTGCTCGTAACCGGCCACCTTGACGGCGCGTCCGTCCAGGTCGAGCCTGGCACCGGCCTTGATGCCTTCCTCCACCAATCCGAGTATCCGGCTCTTGGCGCTCTTGGACACCACGGGCCCGACGTCGGTGCCCTTCTCGACGCCGGCGCTCACCTTCAAAGATTTCGCCTTCGTCACGATCTCCGGAATCCATTTCTGCGTCTCGCCCACCAGCACGGTCACCGCCGTCGCCATGCAGCGCTGTCCGGCGGCGCCGAACGTGGATCCCACCAGCGCGTTGATGGACTGCTCCTTGTTGGCGTCGGGCATGACCACCGCGTGGTTCTTCGCGCCCATCATGCATTGCACGCGCTTGCCGTGCTGGGAAGCCAGTTGATGAACGTGGGTGCCCACGTGGGTGGAGCCGACGAAGGACACGGCGACGATGTCGGGATGCGTGCAGATCGCGTCCACCGCGCGCTTGCCGCCGTGAATCACGTTGAGCACGCCCGGCGGCACGCCCGCCTGCAGGGCCAGCTCCGCCAGCAGCATGGGCGTCATCGGATCCTGTTCCGAAGGCTTGAGCACGAAGGTGTTGCCGCAGACGATGGCCATGGGAAACATCCACAACGGGATCATGGCCGGGAAATTGAACGGGGTGATGCCCGCGCAGACGCCGATGGGCTGGCGGATGGTGTAGGTGTCCACCCCCGTGGCCACGCCTTCGGCGAATTCCCCGAGCTGCAGGGTGCCGATCGAGCAGGCGTGCTCCACCACCTCCAATCCCCGGAACACGTCCCCTTCCGCGTCCGCCAGGGTCTTGCCCTGTTCGGCGCTCAGCGTCTGCGCGATGCGGCTCATGTGCTCGCGCACCAGGGCCTGGAGTTTCAGCATGATGCGGGCGCGTGCCGCGAGGGGGGTGTTCTTCCAGCTCTTGTAGGCCGCCTTGGCCGACGCGACGGCCGAGTCGATTTCGGAATCGGTGGCGAACGGCACCTGCGCGAGCACCTCCTGGGTGGCCGGATTGACGACATCGTGCCACTCGGTGGTCTGTGAATCGATGAACTTGCCGTCGAGCAGCATCTTCACCGACGGCACCTCGTCGGCCACTGTGGCTGGTTTGCTTGTCATGACAATTCCTCTCCTGCGGTTAGCGATCGGGCGATGACCAGGCGCTGGATCTCGCTGGTGCCCTCGTAGATTTGGGTGATGCGCGCATCGCGGTAGTGGCGTTCCACCGCGTAGTCCTCCAGATAGCCGTAGCCCCCGTGGATCTGGATGGCCTTGGAACAAACCCGCTCGGCCATCTCCGAGGCGAACAGTTTAGCCTGACAGGCCTCCGTCAGACAGGGCAGCGAGGCGCTGCGCATCCGCGCGGCGTGGTGGGTGAGCATGCGGGCCGCATCGATGGCGGTGCGCATGTCCGCCAGCATGTCGCCGATGCTGCCGAATTCGGCGATGGGACGGTCGAATTGCCGCCGCGTCCTGGCATAGGCGAGGGCGGCCTCGAAGGCGGCGCGGGCGATGCCGACGGCCTGCGCTGCGATGCCGATGCGCCCGCCCTCGAGGTTGGACAGCGCGATGGACAGGCCCTTGCCCCGCGGCCCCAGCAGGCTGTCGGGCGGCAGCCGGCAATCCGCGAAATTGATGGCACAGGTGTCGGAGCCGCGGATGCCGAGCTTGTGCTCGGGCTTGCCCACCAGGAAGCCGGGGGTGTCGGTGGGAACGATGAACGCGGAGATGCCGCGCTTGCCGAGCTCCGGATCGGTCACCGCGAACACGATGGCCACCTTGGCGCGCTTGCCGTTGGTGACGAATTGCTTCGCCCCGTTCAACACCCAGTTCTCGCCGTCCGGCACGGCACGGGTCTTGAGGTCGTGCGCCGCCGAACCGGCCTGGGGCTCCGTGAGACAGAAGCAGCCGATGGACTTGCCCTGCGCCAGCGCGGTCAGATGCCGCTCCTTCTGCGCCTGCGTCCCGAACTTGAGTACGGGTCCGCAGCCCACGGAACTGTGGACGCTCACCAGGGTGGAGGTGGCCGCGCAACCGGCCGCGATTTCCTCGACGGCCAGTGCGTACGCCGTGTAATCCGTGTAACTGCCGCCCCATTCCTCGGGCACCATCATGCCCAGGAGGCCGAGGTCGCCGAGCTTTTCCACCGTCGCATCGGCGATCCAGCCCGCTTTGTCGAATTGCGCCGCCTGCGGGGCCAGTTCTTCGCGGGCGAAATCGCGCGCCGTGTCGCGAATCATGCGCTGCTCGTCGGTGTAGAAGTCCGCCACCCGTTCCCCTCCAGTGCCGCAAGCTCATTCTATCGCGTAAACTATAGGACGACGGCGGCCGAAGCCCGATGCCCAAACCTCTCAAAATGCGTGAGCGAAAATGCCACAGTCGCCGGCCGTACTGAACGGAGCGGACCGCGCACCGGTGGGGGGCACCCTTGCGGGCCGTGCCCCGGCGGGCAGCACCTTTACGGGCCGCTCCGAGCCCGGCACGGTGGCGATCTGTTTCGTCGCGGCCGCGCTCGCGGGCGTGCGCGCCCGGCAGATGGATGCCGACGCCCTGCTGGTGCAGGTGGGCTTGTCGCCGGCGTTGCTGCAGATGCCGCAGGCACGCGTTTCCGTCAAACATTACGGCGAGCTGTGGCGGCTGGTGGCGCTCACCCTGGACGACGAGTTCTTCGGTCAGGACTCGCGGCGGATGAAGGCCGGCAGTTTCGCCATGCTGATCCATGCGGTGATCGGCTGCAGAACCCTGGGGCAGGCGCTGGACCGCAGCCTGCGCTTCTACGGATTGATCCTCGACGACATCGCCGGCTCGCTGGTGCGCGGCCCGCACGAGGCGCGGTTGGTTCTGGAGCAGCGGGGCGCGGCGCCGCCCCGCATCTTCGGGCAGGAGGTGCTGCTCATGCTGCTGCACGGCGTGGCCTGCTGGCTGGTCGGTCGCCGCATCCCCGTCCTGCGCGCGCAGTTCAGCTACCCCGAGCCGCGCCACAGCGCCGAGTACCGGGTGATGTACTGCACCGAGCTTGAATTCTGCAAGCCGCGCACGGCGATCGCATTCGACGCCGCGCACCTGAATCTGCCCGTGGTGCAGACCGAGCGCTCGGCCAAGGAATTCCTGCGCTCGGCGCCGGAGAGCATCCTGGTGAAATACAAGAACGGCAGCAGTTTGAGCGCGCGCATCCGCCGGCGCCTGCGCCAGATGCTGCCCGGGCGCATGCCGGATTTCGAGACGCTGTCGCGGGCGCTCAACATGACCACGGCCACGTTGCGCCGCCGGCTGCAGGAAGAAGGCGCCTCCTACCGGGACATCAAGGATCAACTGCGGCGCGACGTGGCCATCCGCTACCTGAGTCATTCGGACCGCACGGTCGTCGACATCGCACTCGAGCTGGGGTTCTCCGAGCGCAGTGCGTTTCATCGCGCGTTTCGCAAGTGGACGGGCGCCTCTCCCGGCGAGTTTCGCCGGGGGTTGCTGGAGTGAGCACGCGCGGCGGATGTGGCAACTTCTGTCACGCGATTTGATCGAATCGGTCATGTCGACCGCAGGACGTTGCCACTATTGTTTTGGGCATCGGAAATCGCCGATGATGGCGGTTTGAGGGGAATGGCATGAACACTGAACCGGCCTCGCCGGGCGCACGTCTGCGCGGCGCGGTGGCCGCCGAAAAGCCGCTGCAGGTCGTCGGCGCCATCACGGCTTACGCGGCGCGCATGGCGGCCGCGTGCGGCTTCAAGGCGCTTTACATATCGGGCGGCGGAGTCGCGGCGAATTCGCTGGGCGTGCCCGATCTCGGGATCAGCACCATGGACGACGTGTTGATCGACATCCGGCGCATCACCGATGCGTGCCCGCTGCCCGTGCTGGTGGATGCCGATACGGGCTGGGGCGGGGCGTTCAACATTGCGCGCACGGTCAGATCCTTCATCAAGGCCGGCGCTGCGGGACTGCACATCGAAGATCAGGTGCTGGCCAAGCGCTGCGGTCACCGGCCCGGCAAGGAGGTGGTCTCCAGGCAGGAAATGGTCGACCGGGTGAAGGCGGCCGTGGACGCCCGCACGGACGGGCAGTTCGTCATCATGGCGCGCACCGATGCGCTGGCGGTGGAGGGGATCGACAAGGCCATCGAACGAGCGGTCGCGTGCGTGGAGGCGGGGGCCGACATGATCTTCCCCGAGGCCATGACCGAGCTCGGCATGTACCGCCGGTTCAAGGACGCGGTGAAGGTGCCCATCCTGGCCAACATCACCGAATTCGGCCATACCCCCCTGTACACCCGCGACGAACTCGCCACCGTGGGGGTGGACATCGTGCTGCATTGCTGTTCGGCCTACCGCGCCATGAACGCCGCGGCGCTGGCCACTTATCGGGCGATCCGTCGGGACGGCACGCAGAAGAACGTGCTCGACGGCATGCAGACCCGGGCCGACCTCTACACCTATCTCGACTATCATTCTTACGAAGCCAAACTGGACGAGCTGTTCGCCGAGGGGAAGGGAAAATGACGGAATCTCAACCGGTGTTCAAGGCGAAGAAGTCGGTGGCCCTGTCCGGCGTCACCGCCGGCAACACGGCGTTGTGCACGGTGGGCAAGACCGGCAACGATCTGCACTACCGCGGCTACGACATCCTCGATGTGGCGGCCACGTGCGAGTTCGAGGAGATCGCCCATTTGCTGGTGCACGAAAAGCTGCCCACCGCCGCCGAACTCGCAGCCTACAAGAAAAAGCTCGCGGCGCTGCGGGTGCCGCCGGCCGGCGTGCTCGCGGTCCTGGAGCAGCTGCCGGCGACCAGCCATCCCATGGACGTGCTGCGCACGGGCGTCTCGGCGCTGGGCTGTCTGTCGCCCGAGGCGAACGCCCACCCCGTCGCGGGTGCGCGCGACATCGCCGACGGGCTGCTCGCCTCGCTGGGCTCCATGCTGTGCTACTGGCATCATTTCGCGAATCACCGCCGCCGCATCGAGCTGCAGACCGACGACGATTCCATCGGTGCGCATTTCCTGCACCTGCTGCACGGGCGCAAACCGCGCGATTCCTGGGTGCGTGCCATGCACACCTCGCTCAATCTGTACGCCGAGCACGAGTTCAACGCATCGACCTTCACGGCCCGGGTCATCGCGGGCACGGGCTCGGATCTGCATTCGTGCATCGCCGGCGCCATCGGTGCGCTGCGCGGGCCGAAGCACGGCGGCGCGAACGAGGTAGCCTTCGAAATCCAGAGCCGCTATGCGAGCGCCGATGCCGCGGAGACCGACATCAAGAAGCGGGTGGCGGACAAGGAGGTCATCATCGGCTTCGGACATCCCGTGTACACCATCTCCGATCCGCGCAATCAGATCATCAAGGGCGTATCCCGCTCGCTGGCGACGGAGGCGAATCAGCTGTTGGGTTACGAGGTGGCCGAACGGATCGAGACCGTGATGAAGAACATCAAGAACATGTTTCCCAATCTCGACTGGTTCTCGGCGGTTTCCTATCACCTGATGGGGATACCGACGCCCATGTTCACCCCGCTGTTCGTGATCAGCCGCACGTCGGGCTGGGCGGCGCACATCATCGAGCAACGAATCGATGGGAAGATCATCCGGCCGAGCGCGAACTACGTCGGCCCCGACAATCTGAAATTCGTTCCGCTGGCCGAGCGGACCTGAGGCAGGCACATTTCAATGTCACACGACATCAAATCGGCCGAGAGGCCCGCGCCGGACCCGGTGCTCACCGCCATTGCCGACTATGCGATGAGCCGCGAGATCGAGAGCGAGCTGGCCTACGAAACCGCGGGTTATTGCTTGATGGACACGCTCGCGTGCGGCTTCCAGGCGCTGCAGTATCCCGCCTGCACCAAGCTTCTCGGACCCGTGGTGCCCGGGGCCACCCTCGCGGGCGGCGCGCGCGTGCCCGGCACCTCCTACGAACTCGATCCCGTCAACGCGGCGTTCAACATCGGCGCCATGATCCGTTGGCTGGATTTCAACGACACCTGGCTGGCGGCGGAGTGGGGCCACCCGTCCGACAGTCTGGGCGGCATCCTGGCCGTCGCCGATTACCTGTCGCGCAGCGGCAAGCCCGTGAAGGTGCGCGACGTTCTGACCGGGATGATCAAGGCGCACGAGATTCAAGGCGTGCTGGCGCTGGAGAACAGCTTCAACCGGGTGGGACTCGATCACGTGCTGCTGGTGCGGGTGGCTTCGACGGCCGTCGTCACCGCGATGCTCGGCGGTTCACGCGATCAGATCGTCAATGCGGTGTCGAACGCCTGGATCGACGGCGGCGCGTTGCGCACGTATCGTCATGCGCCGAACACCGGGTCCCGCAAGAGCTGGGCCGCCGGCGATGCCACCAGCCGGGCGGTGCGTCATGCGCTGTTCGCGCTCAAGGACGAGATGGGCTATCCCTCTGCCTTGTCCGCCAAGACCTGGGGATTCCAGGACGTGCTGTTCAAGGGCAAGCCCATCGTGCTGCCGCAGGCCCTGGGCAGCTACGTCATGGAGAACGTGCTCTTCAAGATTTCCTTCCCCGCCGAATTCCACGCGCAGACCGCCGTGGAGGCGGCGATGACCCTGCATCCCCAGATCGCCGGCAAGTTCGATCAGATCGACCGTGTCGTGATCGAGACCCAGGAGCCGGGAGTGCGCATCATCGACAAGACCGGACCGCTCGCCAATCCGGCCGACCGCGACCATTGCATCCAGTACATGGTGGCGATCCCTCTGTTGTTCGGCCGGCTGCAGGCGTCCGATTACGAGGACGCGATCGCCACCGATCCGCGCGTCGATGCGCTGCGCGCCAGGATGCAGGTCAGGGAGAATCCCACTTTCACCCGGGAGTACTACGCGGCCGACAAGCGCTACATCGGCAATGCCGTGCAGGTGTTCTTCCGGGACGGGACGTCCTCCGCGCGGGTGGCCGTCGATTTCCCCATCGGTCACCGCAAGCGACGCGCCGAGGGCATGCCGGTGCTGGTGAAGAAATTCGAGAGCAGCGTGGCCGCGCACTTCGGGGCGAAACAGACCGAGGCCATCAAGGCCATGTTCCTCGATCGCGCGGCACTCGCCGCCATGCCGGTGAGCGACTTCGTCGCGCAAATGGTGAGCGCCTCCTAGACTCGCGCCGCAGCCGCCGCCGTTCACCGAAGAAGATGGTTGCGCAGTTGCTCGAGCGCTGCGCCGTGGACGCCCAAGCTCTCGAGATAGCGCGCGGCCGAACCGTGCGACTCCTCGATCGCGTCGAACATGGCCTCGAGGTAGTCCGGGTGGACGCCCAGGATGGGCTGCCAGATGGCCGGGTCGATCTTGCCGAACAAGGCGGCATCGCCGTCCTGCCCGAGCAGCAGCCGGCAGTTCTGTTCGAAGAACCGCTGGCTCAGCAGGTAATCCTCGAGCACGGTCTCGCGCGATGCGCCGAGTGCGCTCAATAAAAGCGCCGCGGCGGCGCCCGTCCGATCCTTGCCGGCGGTGCAGTTGAACGCCATCGGCAGATGCCCCTGCGCGAGGTGGCCGAACAAGGCACGGTAGGAGTCCGCGAACTCCTGCGGCAGCGAGCGGTAGACTGCGATCATGGTACGGCGCGCGTCGGCCGCGCTGGCGCTCCCCGATCGGATCAACCTGCCGATGTCGCCCGGCAGGCGCTCGTGTTCCCGGAAGCGGTAGTCCAGATTCGCGATCTGCGTCAGGCGATTGGGATGACCGCGACGCTCCCTGTTCGAGCGAAGATCGTAGGCGTACCGGAGGCCGCGCCCGCCCAGACAGGCGATGGCGGACGGCGACATCGCGTGCGTGGTGCCGGAACGATAGATGACCTGCCAGCGCACCTCGCGACCGTCGACCCCCGCATAGCCGCCCAGGTCGCGGAAGTTCAGCGCTCCGTCGAGCGCAGGGATTCGATCGGTCGCGTCCATGAGGTCAGTGTAACCGTGCGGGCGGTGGGCGTCTCGCGCGTCCGCGCGGCGGCTTCATCGCCGCGCCGCGACGCCCCGCCGCGGGTGCGCGTGCAGCGATGAGATTTCTTGATCCAGCGCACAGCCGCCGATCCCGGAACGCGTCGTGGTCGACGGTGTGCCGGCGTGTGCAGGAGCAGGCTGCAAGCATGCGAGACGAAGGTAGCAACCCATGAACAGCAACGATACTCATCCTGTCGCAGCGCTCCCGGCCGTCAGCGACCTCACCCTGCGACACATCGCCGAAAACGGATTCTTCGGTTCGGGAGGCAGCCTGGCTGCCGCGCGTGCCGCCTGCGCGGAGCTGCTCTTCGCGCGCTCGGTCATCGCGGCCCAGACCGCCAAGCTCAACCAGCAGGGCGGGCAATGATGCGCTGAGCCGCCTTCAAGTGCGGTACGTCGTACATCTTGCCGTCGATGGCCACGGCGCCCGCGCCCTGGGCAAAGGCGGCCACGATGCGGTGGGCGAGGGCCAGTTCCTGCGCCGTCGGCGTGAACGCCCGGTTGATGATGGCCACCTGATCGGGATGGATGGCGAGCCGGCCGGTGAAGCCGTCGCGGCGTGATTCCAGGCAGGCCTTCTCCAGGCCCGACGGGTCCCGGAAGTCCACGTAGACGGTGTCCAGCCCTTCGATTCCCAGTGCGTGCGCCGCGAGGATGCACTGGCTGCGGGCGTGGACGTAGAGCGGCCGCCACGCCCCGTCCGGCAGCCGCGGATCGCCCGCGCCCAGCGCCGAACTCAGGTCCTCGGCACCCCAGCCCACCGCCGTCAAACGCGGCATGGTCGCACGCGCGAGTTCACCCATGCGCAGCACCGCCACGGGGGTTTCGGTCACCAGCGCCAGGATGGCGATGCCCGGTGCGGGTATGCCATGCATCTGTTCGAAGGCTTCGAGGTAGCAGGTCACCGTATGGATGTCCTCGGGACCGCGGATCTTCGGCAGCACGATGCCGGCCGGTCGACCGGGCACGACGGCTGCGAGATCGGCGAGCAGCTCGCCGCTCGCCAGGTCGTTGACGCGCACCCAGAGCGAAGCGCCGTCCGAACCGTCGTTCAGATAATCGTGCGCCAGCCCACGGGCAACGGGCTTGCGGTCGGGCAGCACCGAATCCTCGAGGTCGAGGATCAGCGCATCGGCTCCGCAGCCGGCCGCCCTGGCCAGCTTGCGCTCGCTGTCGGCCGGCACGAACAGCATGGAACGCAGCATCTACTTCGGCTTGCGCAGCATCAACGCCGACCGCTTGCATGCCGCCACCAGCACCTCGTTCTGATTGAAGGCGCGATGCACGAAAATGACGATGCCGTTATCGGGCCGGCTCCTGCTATCGCGCAGCTCGTGCACTTCGCTCTCGATGTGGAGCGTGTCGCCATGGAACACCGGATGGGGGAACCGCACCTCGTCCCAGCCCAGATTGCCCACCGTGGTCCCGAGGGTGGTGTCGTGCACCGAGATGCCCACCATGAGGCCCAGCGTGAAGGCGCTGTTGACGATGCGCCGGCCGAACTCGGTCTGTGTGCGGCAGTATTCCTCGTCGAGATGCAGCGCGGCCGGATTGTGGGTGAGGGCGGTGAAGAACACGTTGTCCGCCTCGGTCACGGTGCGCCGGACGACGTGCACGAAGCGCTGCCCGACGTGGAATTCCTCGAAATATAGTCCTGCCATGCGAAGCGCCGCTCCAGCGGGAAAAGAGCTGTATAGCACAAGCGCCACGCGGTGGGCGGAGGGCCGCGGTCGTCCGCCGCGGGTCGCGCCGGCCGCCAGGCGCGGGTCATTTGAGCTTCTGATCCTCCCGTTTCGCCTCCTCCATGGCCTCCGGTTCGAGTTCCTCGGCGGCGCGATTCTGGCGGATGAAGAAACCCCAGCTCGCCAGCAGGGCCGCGGTGCCGACCAGGATGCTGGCGGCGGCAGGCAGCTGCGCCGGATTCTCATGCAAGGCGCGGAAGGTCGCCACCAGCCCCTCGATGGCCAGAGCAACCACCAGCACCACCATGAAGCGCGACAGGAAACGACGCACGCGCGTGGGGCCGCTGACGTGGGCCGCGCGGATCACCTCTTCCTCAGCGATGGTCTGCGATATCTGCAGCGCCACCACACCGGCCGACAGCAACCCGATGGCCTCGATGACCTGCTGCGCCGAGTCCTTGTTGAAGCCGGCGCCGAGGGCTTCCCAGGCCATGTGCGTGGCCATGACGATGAGCATGACCGCCGCCACGGCGAACAGCACCGCCATGAACAGGTGCACCAGGGCGTAGATGCGAAGCAATGCCTTCATCGGACCAAGGTCGCCGGCCTACGGCACGGCCGGCGCTCGCGCGGGCAGGTCACGCTGCCTTCAGCTCGCGGGCTTGGAATTTCCGATCGCCACCGCGGCACGCTGGGCAAAGTCCGCGATCTGGGCGCTCACACGCGCATCCGACAAGTGATCGGCCGCCACCGCGCGACAGTAGGCGGTGCTCAACGCCTCGATGACCTGCGCATTGGAGGTGCTCGGTCGTGCGGTGCGATAGTCGACCACCAGTTTCGACATCCTGCCGCGGTCGCCGGCTGCCTGTTTCAAGGCCGAGGGACCCGCGCTCAAGGCAGGCTGCAGCACCTCGGTGGACAGGCTGGGGCACAGCAGAGCCTGCGACTGCCCGGCGGCCGGCGGATTGGCATTCTTGCGCCAGGAGCTCACCGACCAGGGCGTGGCGTTGGGTACCGCATCGTTGCCCCACGAGGTGCGCACGTAATTGGTGACGTCGGCAATCTGATCGTCGGTGAGCGCATTGGCAAAGGACCCCATCGCGCCCCAGGTTCCCTGTGGCGGAAAGCCTTCGAGCAGCGCCATGACGACGTTGTAGGGTTCGCTCGCGGTGACCGAGTCGTTT
>CAZZWZ010000070.1:5638-13088 GCA_964657955.1 uncultured Steroidobacteraceae bacterium | reverse complement strand
TTGTCGCGATCATACGGCTGGAACGACTGAGAACGAGGTGGGCGACGATCGTTTTGCAAGGCCGGTCGCCGCGAAGGCGGGCGCCGCATCGGTCTGCAGGATGAAATAAGTCTTGCGGGCCACGTACAGCAGCAGGAAGGTGTCGTAGAGCACGTACGACAACCCGGTCGCCCAGGCGAAGATGCCGTTCGCGAACCAACCGCCGACGGTCAGTAGCACCCAAAGCAACACCACTGCTCCATAGATGGCTACATTCCGCAGCGACAACCGCGGATGCGTGAACCGGGGCGACACCCGCCGCAGGTTCGCTTCGAGCTCTAGCGGATTGGGCAAGACGCTGCGACTCTCAATATCGCCAACTCTTGAGATCCGCGCCGGGCGGCGATGCCGTCTCGATGCGCTGCAAAATCGTCGGCAGATACTGGGTGTTGTAATGCAGGCGCGAATACGCGTTCGAAAGCGTCGCATCCCCGTTCCAGCAGTGTTCCGCGCGATCGCCGTAGGCCACGGTGCCGCCGTACGGGGGCTTCAGCGACCCGAGCCGCTCCTCGGCGAAATACACCGAATCCGTCAGGTAATAGTTGTCGCCGCTGCCCACGTAGAGATGGATCTTGCCGGCGAGCTTCGGTGCCAGCGTCGCCCAATCGCGGGCGATGATGTGCGACAGGTCGTAATGCTCGCGCCAGTAGGCGGCCACCGCCGGGTCGATGACGCCCGTGCGCTTGTCGAAGATCGGCTGCGGATACCCGTCCGCGCCGGCCGGCCCGAACACCGCCTGCCAGATGTCATACTGGCCGCCGGAGCGGCTGCGATCGCCCTGCGCCAGTTCCATGTAGTTCGCGTCCCGCTGCGTCGCGAACACCTCGCCCAGATAATTGCGAAAGGCCGGGCGCTCCACCGACGACGCCTCGCCCTTCAGCACGTAGGCGTTCTTGTCCTCGTACAAATTGACGAGCGTGTAGGCGCGGAAATCGATGGGGTCCGGGCAGGCGGCGAACGCGCCGTTGTACATGTCGGGATAGAACACCTGCGTGGCCAGCGCCTCCCAGCCGCCCGTGGATCCTCCGTAGGTGAACCGCGCCCACCCCGCGCCGAGGCCACGAAAGCGTTTCTCGATCTCGGGAATCAATTCCTGGTTGATGGCGTCGCCGTAAGGACCGAGGTTCGCCGAGTTCACGGCATAGCTGTCGTCGAAGTAAGGATTCGCATGCTCGATCTCGACCACCAGGAACCGCGGGAAGCCCGGAGAAATCCATCGCTGATAGAAGGCGTAGGCCTCCTGCTGCTGGATGCGGTTGTACCCCGCCAGGTGAAAGCGTTCCGAGTAATCGGGCTTCAGATCCGGATCGGGTGGCGTGGTGCGGAACCCGGAAATGTCGTCCGGATAATGGCCGTGAAACACCATCAGCGGGAATCTCGCGTTGGGATGGGCGTCGAAGTCCTTGGGCAGGAGCACGTGCGCGCCCAGGTAGACGTCGCGTCCCCAGAACCGGGACAACAGCGCGCTGCGGATGCGGATGTGCTTGACGAACTCCGTATCCGCCTTGGGCGCGATGGGCGCGATCTCCTGGTCGAGCAGCAATTCCGTGGTGGTCGGATGCGCGGGATCGACGTGCAGGCGGATGGGCGTGGAATACAGATTGCCGGGCTTTTCCGCCCAGTGCTGCCCCTCACCCCGGTCCGGCGGCAGCTCGAGCACCCGCCCGTCGGCCAGATGAAACTCTTCGTAACGATTCAGCACCGCCTGCACCAGGTAGTCGCCGGCGGGAATCGCGGACAGATGGGAGGCCGGCCAGCCGAATGCGTCGTCGCCGAGAGCGACCGCACGTCCGGGCACCATGCGGTCGACGTTCGCACCGAACAGATAGGGACTGGCCAGCGGCTCGTTCGGCGCCACGTGGGTGCGCGGCTCGCGCGTCAGATCGCGGCTGAGCAGCAGGATGATCCGACCGTCGAGCGGCGTCGCGCCGCGCCCGGCGGGGACCGCCACGGTGAACGACGTGCCCGTGGCCGCACCGCGCGCGCCACTGCTCAGCGCCAGGACCAGGAGCAGGAGCGGCAGGCGATACGTCGGCGGTTTCGGCTGAGGCCGCCCTTTCAACGACGCGCCGCCTTCACCGCCGCCGGCGTGATCGCATCGTCGTAGTGGTTGCCGAAATGGGTGCGGACGTAATTGATGACGTTCGCCACCTGCTCGTCGGACAGGTCCGCGCCGATGGGCGGCATGGCGCGCTGGCCGTTCAGCACGACGGTGAGGGGATAAATGCCCGCGGCCAGGCGGGCATCGTTGGCCAGCGCGGGATAGGCCCCGGCCCCGACGGCGCCCTGCGCGTTCGGCATGTGGCAACCCTGGCAGATACCCCGGTAGATTTCCTCCCCGGTTTTCTGCGGATAATGTCCGGCATAGATCTCCTGTGCGGTGCCCACGGCGGCCCATGTGCCGCCCAGCACCAGCAGGGCGGCCGGCATCCACCACATCTCGACCTTGCGATTCATGATCGGTTCCCGTTCATGCGGCTTGCACACGCTCGTGCAGCCGCTTCACGGCGTCGAGCGACGACAGCAGGGCACCCTCCTGCCACGCCGGCAGGCGCGAGGCATGCTCGCCCGCCAGCACGATGCGCCCGTCGATGGCGCACAGATTGTCGAAATGCCGGGCCCGCAGCTCCTCGGTCCAATGCCCCGCGCATCCCAGCGTCCAGGGAACGCGGTGCCACGCCACGGCGACGCCGTGCTCGAACTCGGCGCGATACTGCGGATGGATCTGGCTGCCGTACTCGACGGTCTTGCGAACCCGTTCCTCGGGCGACATGGCGGCATAAAGAAATGAATTGGCGCCGAACGTATAGGCGCCCAGCAGTACGCCGGGCCCGTCGCCGAAGTAACCGGTGCTGGGATAACCGATCAGCGCGTTCGGCTGGTCGGTGAAGCTGATGCCGCCGTAGATCGACTCGTCCTGCTCCCAGAAGCGCCGCTTGAATTGCAGTCCCACCTTGATCGCCGAGTCGTAGTACAGGGCATCGATCGCGCTCTTCATCGGCGCGCCGACCGACACCGGGATCTGGCTGAGGATGGAGGCGGGAATGGTACAGACGCACCAGTCGGCGCGGGCGCTGTGCACGGCGCCGCCCGATTTCGTGTCCTGGTAGGCCACCGACACGCCGCGCTCATCCTGCTTGATCTCGACCACCTTGGCGTTGTAGCGGATCAGAGTGCCGAGTTCGCGCCCGAACGCCTTGCCGATCATGCCCATGCCGCCCACGGGCTGGAAGATGGCGTTCTGGAATTCATAGACATGTCCGGCGGCGATGGCCCTCCACAGCCGCGACTGCATCAGATCGCCGAGCGCGACCGGGTCGGAGAGCACCGGCTGCGAGGTGAGGCCGCCGCCGGGATCGGACACGTAACCCCGACGCTCGCTGGTCAGCAGGCCCTTCTTGTATTCGTAGTTCTTGTCCAGGGCGCCCCATTCACGCATGGCCTCGAGCAGCACCTCCCGGTCCTCGCGGCTCACCGCCTGGTCGAGCTGGCTCTGATGAGTCGCCTTCGCCAGCAACTCCGCCACGTGACCGTTGAAATCCGCGTGCACTTCGCGGTATCGCTGCGGTTTGCCGCCGAACGCCGAAGCCGAATGCAGGTAGGCGGCGTAATTGACCTGGGTGAAGGGCTCGAGAGGCACCTTCAGCCGCTTGCAGTAGTCGAGCAGCGCCCGGTGGTGATACGGAATGCGCCAGGGCCCCGGATTCAAATACAAGCCGTCGGCGAACCGCACCTTCTGGGTGAAACCGCCCATCTCCGTGTACGAGTCGCCGCCGTACAGCGACCAGTTGCGGCCGCCCGGCCGGTCGTTGTACTCGAGCACCTGCACCTTGTAGCCGGCGTTGCGCAGTTCCAGGGCCGCCGTCATGCCGGCGAGCCCGGCCCCGAGGATGAGCACCGAAGTGCCCTTCGGGTTGCCCTGGAGCTCGACGGGTCCGGCATAGCCGGATTCGCCCGCGTGCCCCAGCTCCGCCATCGCCTGATACATGACGGCGCTGCCGGCAACCGCCCCGATCAACTTGAACAACGACCGACGGTCCATCCATCTGCCTCGCGTGAGTATCGCCTGACGGTATCATGCGAACGCCGCGACAGGTAGTCTCGACTGCTACAGGCCGGTTCGCGGATTCTCCCGGCCGGCGGACGACTTATCGTCATCGGTGGGTGGGCGCGGCGGTGCGACTTGTTCGTAGTCCTGCCGCGTCACGGGCGTGCTCACGGTATCGGCCGGCTTCTCGGCGGCAGGGCCGCCGCCCACCGAATCATCCACTTTTTTATTGGGTTGCTGATAACGCCCCTCGCGCCACTCTTTCGGCCGCCCGATGGCTTCGTCGGATGATCCTGTCGATTCGCCCATGCTGTACTCCGGCAAAGTGCTCAGCCTGCGCACCCGGGCGCCGCTCGGCCACTGGCGAATCGCCCGTTTCCGTGTAGGCGACGACGCCAGGCGACGCGGCGGCGCCGCGCTCACTCGGCCGCCGCGGCGGGAGGACCCCCGGCGGGCCGTCGCACCATCCAGCAGATGGGAATGAGCAGCACGGCCAGCCAACCGGACAAATAAAACAGGTCGAGCGACGACAGCAGATACGATTGGTCGATCATCGTCCTCGTGACGGCACCGGCGGCGGCCTGGTCGGTGAGTCCCGACGCCTGCATGGCGTCCAGCGATTGCCGGTAGGCGGGCGCATACACCGTCACCGCCTCGGACAGGCGCGCTTGATGCAGCGCCTCGCGGCGATCCCAGAAGGTGGTGGTGAGGGAGGTGGCGAAACTGCCGGCGGTGATGCGCAGGAAATTCGAGACGCCCGACGCGGCCGGCACCTTCTCCGCCGGCAGGCCGTCGAAGACGATCCCCAGCATCGCGACGAAGAACATCGCCATGCCGACGCCCTGGACCAGCTGCGGCATCATGAACGCCACGAAGCTCGCGTCCGCCGTGTAGCCCGCCCGCATGAAATAGGAGATGGCGAAGAGGCCGAACGACACTGCGGCGAACCAGCGCACGTCTGCCCCGCGCATCAGCCGGCTCACCAACGGCGACACCAGGACCGCGACGAGCCCGCTGGGCGCGGCCACCAGCCCGGCCCATGTCGCCGTGTAACCCACGTTACTTTGCAGCCACAACGGCAACAGCACGAGGTTGCCGAACAACACGCCGTAACCGAGACAGAGCGCCGCCGTTCCCAGGGCGAAACTTCGGGAACGGAACAGCGACAGATCGACCACCGGCTGCCGTTCGGTCAGCTCCCAGATGAGCCAGGCCGCGAACGCCGCGACCGCGACCAGGGTCAGGACGACGATGAGCGGCGAATTGAACCAATCCAGATCCTTGCCCTTGTCGAGGCCGATCTGCAGCGCGCCCACCCAGAGGAACAGCAGAACGAGGCCGACACGATCGATGGGCAGACGACGGGTGGGGGTCTCCTGCCCCTTGAGTTTGCTCCAGCAAATGAACCCGCAGAAAAAGCCCACCGGCACATTGATCAGGAATATCCAGGGCCAGCTGTAGTTGTCCGAGATGTAGCCGCCCAGGATGGGCCCCGCCACCGGCGCCACCAGCGTGGTCATCGACCAGATGGTGAGCGCAGTGCCGCGCTTGGCCGGACCGAAGACGTTGATGAGCAGCGCCTGGCTGCCGGGAATCATCGGACCCGATGCAGCGCCCTGGAATACACGGAATACGATGAGCGAAGGCAGACTCCACGCCGTGCCGCAGAGCAGCGATGCGATGGTGAACAACAGCACAGAGGTCACGAACGTGCGTACCACGCCGTAGCGCTGCATCAACCAGCCCGTCAACGGCACCGACACGCCGTTGGCCACGGCAAAGGAGGTGATGACCCACGTCCCCTGATCGCTGCTCACGCCCAGATTGCCCGCGATGGTGGGAATCGATACGTTGGCGATGGACGTGTCGAGCACCTGCATGAAGGTGCCGAGTGACAGGGCGATGGCGGTGACGGCCTTCGCGCCGCCGCTCAGCACCTCGGCCGGCGCGCGACCGCCGGCCTGCGCCACCGCGCTCAAGGCCGGTCCGGGCCGCCCGGCCCGGCACTGAGTTTCGCCGCCTCGCGCGGCCGGGCGCCCGCGTTCGCCGCGATGATGTCGGCGATGCGCGCTTCGACGGCCGGGTCGTCGCCGGCGCTGGGCTGGCTCGGTTGCGGCGTGTTGCGCACGGCGGTGGCCATCACCGGTCCCGAGGCGTCGTGCAGGTCCACGCGCACCGCGGTGGACAGCCCGACGCGCAGGGGATGGGCCTTGAGTTCCTGCGGATCGAGCAAAATGCGCACCGGCACCCGCTGCACGATCTTGATCCAGTTGCCGGACGCATTTTGCGCGGGCAGCAACGCGAAGGCGTTGCCGCTGCCGGCGGCCAGGCCGGCGAGCCGGCCGTGGAACACCACGTCGCCGCCGTAGACGTCGGCGTGCACCGTCACCGGCTGCCCCGTACGCATGCGCGCGAGCTGCACCTCCTTGAAGTTGGCATCCACCCAGACGTCATCCAGCGGCACCACCGCCAGCAGCGGTGTGCCGGCGGCGATGCGCTGACCCACCTGCACCGACCGTTTGACCACCACGCCGGCCACCGGCGTGGTCAAGCGTGCGCGCCGCAGCGCCAGCGCCGCACTGCGCACGGCACCGGCCGCCGACCGCACCTGCGGATGATCGGCGATGGTGGTGCCGTCGATCTGCGCCACGGTTTGACCGAACTGTTCCAGCGCCGAGGCCACGTTCGCGCGCGAGGCCGTGACGTTGTCGCGCGCGTGGGAGAGCTCCTCCGTGGAGATCGCGCCGTCCGAGGCCAGGCCGCCGCGCCGCTCGAGGTCCGAATCGGCGGTGCGCAATGCCTGCCGACGCACGTCGATCTGCGCCTGTAATTGCTGGCCCTGCGCGAACAGGCCGCGCACGCTGCGCACGGCGCGCGCCAGATCGGCCTCGGCATTGGCCTCGGCGATCACCGCATCGGCCGGGTCCAGTTCGAGCAGGGGCTGGCCCGCGATCACCGACTGCGTGTCGTCGACGTGCACCGCGACCACGGTCCCCGCAACCTGGCTGGTGATCTGGACCACATCGCCGTTGACATAGGCGTCGTCGGTGCTCTCGAAGTATCGCGCGTGCAGCAGCCAATAGAGCAGATAACCGGCACCGCCCAGAAGCACCAGCGCGCCGAGGGCCACGAAACCCCACCGTCGCGCGTTCGATGCGGGCTGCCGCTGCGCGGCTGCGGGATTGCCCGCGGCAGGCGCCGGCGAAGAGGCGGAGGTCGATTCTGGCGTACTCATGGCATGGATCCGGTGGCGGTTTGACGAGAGAACATGTCGCTCGATGCGCGCGTGGGCGCCGTTCTCGAGGTGGCTCACGTCGGCCACGATCGCGCGTCCCACACCTCTGAGGTCGATCCCGGAGTCGT
>CAZZWZ010000070.1:0-5628 GCA_964657955.1 uncultured Steroidobacteraceae bacterium | reverse complement strand
CGGCGGGCGCGAAGCTGCCCCCCAGGGCCAGCAGCAGGCTCACGCGGGCACCGATCTGATTGGCGAGGATGTCGACCTGGCTGCGCCGCGCGGCCAGCACCTGGGTCTCGGCGTTGAGCACGGCAAGGTAGCTGACGAGGCCGGCGCGATAGCGTTCCTCGCCCAGCCGGTACGCGTCCTCGGCCGCGTCCAGCGCTTCCTGTTGATCCGCCCGCTGCCGCGCCAGCGTGTCGATGCGGCTCAACTGATCCGCGGTCTGCCTGACGGCCTGGAGCACCGTGTCGTTGTAGTTCGCCACCGCGGCGTCGAGCTCCGCCTCGCGGCCCCGGTAGGCCGCGCGCAGACGCCCCGCATCGAACAGCGGCAGCGAAACCAGCGGGCCCGCCCCGTATCCGCGCGCGTCCCCGCTGAACAGATTGCCCAGGCCGAAGGCACCGAATCCGGCGAACGCCCGCAGGTTCACGTCCGGATAGAACGCCGCCTTCGCCGCCAGCCGCTGCGCGTCGGCCGCCGTCACCTGCAGACGCGCGGCCAGTACGTCGGGCCTGCGGCCCAATAAATTCATCGGCAGCTCGCCGGGCAACGGCAGTGCGACGTCGAGATCGAGTGCGGGTCGCCGGATGGACGCGTAGGCCTCGCCGCCCGCGCCGCTGATCGCGGCCAGTTGATGCACCGCCAGGCTGGCCGCCGCGTCGGCCTGCGCGTGTTCCACGCGCGCCTGCGGCAGCTGGCCCTCGGCCTGACGCAGCTCCAGCCGCGTGTCGATGCCCGCCACCACCCGGCGGCGCGTGATGTCGACGATGCGTTGTCGCTGCCCCTCGGCGCGGGCCGCGATGTCCGCGAGCGCGAACGCGCGGTACAGATCGATGTAGGCCTGCGCCAGGGCTCCCGCCAGCATCAATCGTGCGGTGTCGATGTCCAGATCGGCCGCCTGCGCGAGGGCCCGCGCACGTGCCACGGCGTCGGCCTGACGGCCCCAAAAATCCAGATCCCAGCTCAGACTGGCGCCGGCCTGCGCCATCCAGAAGTCGCCTCCCGCGAGCGGCGGCGGGATGATGTAGTTCTGCGGGGCGTGCTGCCGCAGCGCGCTGGCGTCGAGGCTGGCTTTCGGCAGCAGTCCCGCACGCGCGGCATCGGTCTGCGCCGCCGCGTCACGCAGGCGGGCGCGCGCCTGCGCCATGGTGGGGTTGGCCTCGAGTGCGCGCTCCACCAGCAAGTTCAGCTGCGGATCGCCGAAGCTCGTCCACCAGCGGTCGGGAGCGGGCGTCGCCGCCGCGCCCGTCAGCCCCAGCTGCGCAGGCTCCAACGGGGTCGCGCGGGGCGCATCTTTCGGCGGCAACACGCAGCCGGCGAGCAGGGTACATCCGGCGACCAGGGCACGAACGCGCGCGGCGGGGAGCCCGGCCATCAGGTCTCCCTCACGGCGGCCGCGGCCATCGCACCCGACAAATTCGCTTCCAGGGTCTCGTTGAGCTTGCCGAGCAGACGCCCCAGTTCGGCCACTTCGGCGCCGGAGAAATTCGCCAGCGCGCGATTCAGCATGTCGATCACGACGGGTATCAGCTGTTCGACGGTCCTGCGTCCCGCGGCGGTGAGCTGCAGGTCGACTTTTCTGCGGTCCTGCAGGCCGCGCGCACGCTCCAGCAATCCACGCTCGGCGAGCTGGTCGATGACCCGGGTCAACGCGCCGCTGTCATGGCGGAATTCGGCGCAGAAATCCCTGGGATTGATGGCGATGCCGTCGCGCAGATAGACCAGCACGATGTACTGGATGAAGGTGCAGCCGCGCGCCGCCAGGGCGGGCTCGATGATGTCGAGGAGCAGCGCATGGGAGCGCTTGACCAGGTAGCCGATGGACGTCCTGGCGCTGTAGCTCGACGGCCGGTAATACTGCTTCGACATAGACTGCCTTGGCATTAACTGCTTCGGCAGCTATTATGGTGATGGGCCCGCGATTGTCAATCCGGTCCCGGCGCCGGACGCCGGGCCGCTCGCAACGGGACGGTGGCAACGTGACATGATGCGAATCGAACAGGGGTTTTGATCGAACCATGCCTTCTCACACCGAACTTGCGGGTCCCGTTTCGCCGCTCCGGGAATGGGATTCCGGATCGGACGCCGCCGGCCGCGTGCGACGCAGGATCGAGTGTCCGAATTGCGGCCTGTTGCAATTCGGCGCGGATTGCCTGCGCCGCGAAATCACTTTTTGCACCCGCTGCGGAACGCCGCTGGTACGGCGCGTCCTGAAGAGCGTGGATGCCACCCTCGCGTGCTCGGCATCCCTCCTGGTGCTGTTGGTGCCCGCGTTGTCGGCGCCGTTCCTCACCACCTATGCCTTCGGCGCATCGCGCACCAGCCTGCTGCCCATGAGCGTGAGCTTTCTCTGGCGTGAAGGCTGGCCGCTGCTCGCCATCGCGGTGGCGTTGTTCGTGATCGTGTTTCCCATCGTTCGCTTCGCCACGCTGACCGCGGTGCTGCTCGCCATCCGCCTGGGCAGGCGCCCGCGGTGGCTCGGTTTCGCGTTCTGCATCGGCAACGCGCTCCAGACCTGGGCGATGCTGGACGTTTTTCTGCTCGGCGCGGTGGTGGCATACGCCAGGTTGCGCACGTCGATCGGGGTCACCGTCGAAAGCGGCGCGCTGTGCTTCGTCGGTTGTGCGGTGCTGTCCTTGTTCGTGCGCGCCTGTCTGGACAAGGCGCACGTCTGGCGGCTGATCCAACCCGACCACGAGGTCTCGCGGCCCGGCGGCGCGGCGGCGCGGTCCACCGCCTGCCTGCGCTGCGGCCTGCTCATGAGCGGACACGAGGGCCGGCGCTGCCCCCGTTGCACCGAGATCGTCCACATGCGCCGGCCCCACAGCATCGAACGCGCCGGCGCCTTGATCCTTGCGGCGATGCTGTTGTACGTTCCGGCCAATCTGTATCCCATCGCCACCATCCCGATCGAGGTGACCCCCACCGCCTACACCGTGATCGGCGGCATCGTGGATCTGGCGCAGTCGCACCTGGTCGGTCTGGCCTTGCTGGTGTTCTGCGCGAGTTTCGCGATTCCCCTGCTCAAGATGGCGGGGCTCTCGTGGTGCATCGTGTCGGTGCTGCGCCGCTCGAATTCGCACCTGGTGGGCAAGACGCTGGCGTACCGGGTGATCGAGGAGATCGGGCGCTGGTCCATGGTCGATCCGCTCACCATCGCCTGCTTCGTGCCCGTGATGCATTTCAACGGACTGATCGACGGACGGGCCGAACCCGCCGCGACGCCCTTCGCGGCGGTGGTGATCCTGACCACGCTCGCCTCCAAGTTCTTCGATCCGCGCCTGATGTGGGATGCCGCGGAGCGCGCAACGTGACCGAGCCATCGAACGAGCTCGCGCTGCCGCAGACCGGCCGCCGCAAGACCCACTGGCCTGGCTTGGTGTGGGCGGTGCCGCTGGCCGCCCTCCTCGTCGTCGCGTATCTCGGCATTCATGCCTGGGCCGATCGAGGCGAGGTGGTGACGGTGACTTTCAGCCGCGCGGCCGATGCGCGGCCCGGCGATACGAAAGTGCTGTACCAGGGTGTCGAGGCCGGACATCTGTTGAAGATCACGCCCAACGCCGACGGGCGCCGCCTGGATTTCCGGCTGCGGCTGGCACCCGAGGCGAAATCCGGTCTCAACACGAACGCGCGTTTCTGGCTCATCGGCGCATCCCCGAATCTGGCCGATCTGAACTCGCTCAAAGCCGTGGTGTCCGGCGTTGCCATCGGTTTCGCCCCCGGGGAAGGAGGCACGCCCGCCACGCGATTCGAAGGACTGGAGAAGGCGCCGGTCGTGCTGCCGGGCGACCGCGGCACCCGCTACCTGCTCGGCGCCCGCACGCTCGGCCCCATCCGCGAAGGCTCCGGGGTGCTGTTCCACGGTCAACCCATCGGCAAGGTCGCCGACGTCAAATTCGACGGCGAGAAGGGATTTCGACTGGAGATTTTCGTCTTCGAACCCTACGACGCGCTCATCAAGGCCGGCACGCGCTTTTGGAAGATGAGCCCGGTGCGCCTCTCGCTCGCCGGCGGCGGCGTGAACGCGACGCTGGCGCCCGCGAGCACGCTGCTCGCCGGCGGCATCGACCTCGAGGTGCCGAGCGATCCGAACGCACCCCGTGGCGCCCCCGATCTGCAATTCAACCTGTACGCCAGTCGCGACGCGGCCCGCCAGGGACTGGAGGGGCCCACGGTGCGTTACGACTTCATCTTCGCTAGCGCGGCCGGCGATCTCGACGAAGACTCGACGGTGACCCTGCTCGGTTTTCAGATAGGCCAGGTCGAGTCGGCCCGGCTGATCTACGACGCGCGGACGGGTCAACCGTTGACGGCCGTCACGGCCCTGCTGTACCCGCGCGCCCTGCACCTCGATGCGTCGAAACCGGGTGACGATCTGCGTGCCGCGGCCGACGCCAAGGTGCGGCAATTGATTCGCCTCGGCTATCGCGCGCGGCTGCGACAGACGCCGCCGCTGGTGGGGAATCAATCGATCGCCCTGGTGCAGGTCAAGGGGACGGCCACCGCCGCCCTCGCCGACGGCGGCGCCAATCCGCGGATACCGAGCGCGCCGGGCGGGACCGACGTGGACGATCTCACCGCTCAGGCGGATCAGGTGTTGACCAAGATCAATCGCATTCCCATCGAACAGATCGGCAACGACCTGCGGCAGATCACGGGCCGGGTGAACAAGCTCGCAGCTTCGCCGCAGATCGCCGACAGCTTGTCGCACCTGAACAGTACGCTGGCCGAGATCGATCAGGTGCTCTCGCAGATCCAGCCACAGATGGGTCCGCTCATGGACAAACTCAACGAGGCCGCGGGACAGGTATCGGCCGCGGCGACGGCTGCCCACCAGCTGCTGGGCAGCGAGGGCGGCGCCGATGCGGGCAATCTCTCCCAGACCATCCGCGAACTCGACCGGGCCGCCCGCTCCATCCGGACGCTGACGGATTTTCTCGACCGCCACCCCGAGGCGCTGATCCGCGGCAAGAGGCCGGAAAAATGACTCCACGTCACCTGAGATGGCTCGGCGTTTCCCTGGCCGCTCTGGCATCGCTGCTGGGTTCGTGCGCCGGCGCGCCCACGCGCATCTACACGCTGTATGCAGTCGCTCCCGGCGGGCCCTCCGTGTATGCAGGGCCGCCCGTGCGAGTCGACGTCGTCAATTTCCCGGCCGCACTCGACCGCATCGAAGTGGTGCGCAACGGCGCGCCGGGCGAGCTCGAGCTCAGCGACACGGCGCACTGGTCGGCGCCCCTGGGCGATGTTGCGCGCCAGACCCTTGCGGCCGATCTCATTGCCCGATTGCCGGCAGGCAAGGCGTTGTTCCCGGATCTGCCCAAGCCTGCGGGCGCGCTCGGCGTCAGCGTGGACCTTCGCATCAAGCGACTCGTCGTAGCGAAGCTTCTGGCCGCCTTCAGAAAGCACGTCCCAAGCGGCGGTCGCGGCCATGAAGATGCCGGGCGAGCGGGGGTTATGTGCAGTCGTTGGAAGTCGTTGGCCCAGTCAGGTAGTGGAGAGCGCTGTTGAGGAACGAATTGTGTGGCATTTGGAGGGAGGAACGGTCGAGTATCGAATTGCGGAGGAGGAGTGGCTATCTGGCCGGCCTGGAAG
>CAZZWZ010000069.1:0-13111 GCA_964657955.1 uncultured Steroidobacteraceae bacterium | reverse complement strand
CCGCCGGGTCGCCGGCCGCCGCAAACTCGACCTGGGGTAATGAATCGCGGATCGACAGGGTGTCCACCAGCGTGGCCAGCTCCCGCGGCAGAGTCGCAAACCGTTCGAGCAACACTTCGCAGCGGCTCAGGTCCGCGACGTACGGCTTGGCGCGTTCACGAAAACCCGCGAGCACGCGGCCCTTCTTCGTGACGTGCTTCACACCGAGACGCGCGCGGCGCCGGTAGGCCCACACCGGCCCCTCCAGGGGCGGCAGGACCCGTGCCGGCCGCACCCGGCCGATGCGTTCCAGATTGTCGAGCAGCTGCTGCTCCTTGGCGGCCAGCTGCGCGGCCGGCGCGAGATGTTGCAGCGAGCAACCGCCGCAGATCGCATAGTGCGCGCACTTCGGCGTCACCCGGTCCGGCGACGGCACGAGCACTTCAACCAAGCCCGCCTCGTCCCATTGCCGCCGCCGCTTGAAGACGCGAAAGCTGACCCGCTCCCCGGGCAGCGCGCCGTCGATGAACACCGCCTTGCCGTCCACGCGCGCGATGCCGCGCCCGTCGTGCGCGAGGGACGCGACGTCGGCGGTCTGAACGGCGCTCAGGTCGCGCCGGCCCATGCCGCCGCAAATTCGATCAGATGCTTCGCCGGGGACTCGTCGACCAGGCGACGCACGCGAGCCACCTCCGCGGCATGCTCGCCCGCGTTCAGATGGCCGCGCAACAATTGAAAGCGCAGGTAGATCAGATACGTGTTCAGGACGTCGGTCTCGCAGTAGTCGCGGATGCGTGCGAGGCCGCCTTCGAGGTACACCTCCCAGACCTGGGAGCCGTGCATGCCCACCTTGCCCGGCAGGCCGAGCAGCGTGGCCACCGAGTCCAGGCTGGCCCGGCCGCGGCCCTGGAAGCCCGACAGCACGTCCATCAGGTCCAGGTGTCGCCAATGGAACCGGCTGAGATAGTTGCTGAAACGAAAACTGGCGTCGTTGTCGCCCGTTTCCCAGTAACGCGCCGCGGTCACGTGATGCAGCAGGCTGCGATAGTGCAGCACGGGCAGGTCGAAGCCGGTTCCGTTCCACGACACCAGGTCCGGCGTGAACTTGTCCAGGCCGTCGAAGAAGCGTTCGATGAGCTCCTTCTCCGACGAACCCTCGTCGCCGAGACTCCAGACCTTGAACGCATCGCGGCTGCGCATCGCCACGGAAATGGCGACCACCCGGTGCTGTTCGAGCGGCAGGAAATCCCCGCCGCTCTCCTGGCGTCGCTTCGTGAACATGATCTGCCCCACCTGTTCGTCCGACAGCTCCCGCAGACCGTACAGGCGGCGTCCGAGCGCCGTGTCCGGCACGGTCTCCACGTCGAACACCAGGGTGTTCATGCGGGCGGGTCGCCCGATCCGCCCGCGATGCCGGCGCCGGCGGCCGCACGCCGCATCAGCACCGCAACCGCCACCACCAGTCCCGCCTCGTCGGTGAGCGTGACGTGCCCGTCGCCGATGCCGAGCCCGTCACGCACCCTGGCGCCGCGCGGCGAGTAGACCACCTCCGGCCGGCCCCAGGCGTTTTGCACGATGCCCACGTCGCGAATCCACACGCCGTGGGCGAAACCCGTGCCCATGCCCTTCACGATGGCCTCCTTCGCCGCGAAACGCATGGCGAGAAAGCGCACCGGCCGGGCCGTGCGCGCGAGCTGCGCGCGTTCCTCGGGCATGAGCAGATGCGAGATGAAGCGTTCGCCGTGCCGCTCGAAGACGCGCTCGACGCGGCTGACCTGCAATACGTCGATGCCGATGCCGAAGATCATGCGGGGCGCCGCGCCGCGCGCATCAGGTCCTTCATGTCGCGCACCGCCCGGTGCAGCCCGTCGAACACCGCCCGCGACACGATGGCGTGGCCGATGTTCAACTCGACCACCTCGGCAATGGCGGCGATCGGTTCGACGTTGTGGTAGTTGAGGCCGTGACCCGCGTTGACCGTGAGCCCGAACGACGCGGCGACCTGCGCGGCCGCCCGCAACCGCTCGAATTCGCGCGCCTGGGCGGCTCCCGTCGCCTCCGCATACGCACCGGTGTGCAGTTCGATCACCGGCGCGCCGGCGCGCTGCGCCGCTTCGATCTGCCGCGGGTCCGGATCGATGAACAGCGACACGCGGATGCCCGCGCCCCCCAGCGCCTTGCAGGCATCGCTCACGCGCGCCGGCTGCCCGGCCACGTCCAACCCCCCCTCGGTGGTGATCTCCTGGCGGGATTCGGGCACCAGGCAGCAGTCCTGCGGCTGCACGCCCTGCGCGATGCGCACCATCTCGTCGGTGACCGCCATCTCCAGGTTCATGCGCGTCTGCAGCGCCTCGCGCATCACGCGCACGTCGCGATCCTGGATGTGCCTCCGGTCCTCGCGCAGATGCAGGGTGATGCTGTCGGCGCCGGCCTGTTCGGCCAGCAACGCGGCGTGGACGGGATCGGGATGACGGCCGCGCCGCGCCTGGCGCAGGGTCGCGACGTGGTCGATGTTGACTCCCAGCAATATGCCGGCGTGCACCGTCATGGCAGCTCCTGTCCCGCGATTCCCGGACGCGGGGCCTGATGACGTCGCAACGCCTGCATCACCTCGCGCGATTTGAGCAGACGGCCGTCGAGGCACGCATCGATGGCCGCACGCAGCAGCCGCTTCGCGTCCCGCAACGAGCGCGCATCCCGGAAATTCTCCTGCTCGAGGTCGTGCAACGACTGGCCGTACACGGCCCCCGCCGCCTCCGCCACGCAAGGCTGGGGGCCGCGCTCCGGTGCGACCCGGTAGTAGCGGTCGCCCTGCACCGGCAATCCTTCCGCGGTTCGCCCGAACTCCAGCCCGTATCCCAGGTCGTGCAACAGGCGTTTTTCGAAGACCCGCAACGTCGCCTCCTCGCCGGCCCCGGCGCACAGTGCCTCCACGCACGCCGCATACGAACAGAAGATGTCCGGATGCGCATCCCAGCGGTGCGTCAATTTCAAGAGCAGCTCGTTCAGATAGAACCCGCTCATCAGCCGCCCGCCGTCCAGATTGGTGAGCGCTCCGTCGATCTCCGCCGTGACCAGCGAGCAGGCCTCGGACCTGCCCGACCAGGACACGAGCAGCCGCTGGAACGGCCGCAGCACGCCGCGCAGCGCCGATTTCGGTCCGTTGGCACCGCGTGCGAACAGCGTGAGGCGCCCGTGCTCGCCGGTGAACACCTCGACGATCCGTCCGCTGTCCCGATAGGCGTATTGATGCAGCACGTAGCCCGGCGCGAGCCACACCCGGCGCGGGCTGCCATGACGCACGGCGCTCACAACGTATCGAAGCCGAACTGGCGCAGCGCCATCTCGCTGTCGGCCCAGTTCTCTTTGACCTTCACCCACAATTCGAGGTGCACGGACCGCTGCCACAGATCGTTGAGCTCGATGCGCGCCATGCGCCCGATCTCCTTCAGGCGCTCGCCGCCCTGACCGATGACGATGGCCTTCTGCCCGGCGCGTTCCACCCAGATGACGGCATTGATGAGAATCCGCTTGTCCTCGTCCACGAACCGCTCGATCTGCACGTTGATCCCGTAGGGCAGCTCCTCCCGGAGCTTCAAGGTCAGTTTCTCACGCACCACCTCGGCCGCGTGGAACGGCTCGTCGCGATTGGTCACCACGTCGGCCGCGAACAACGGGGGCGCGATCGGCAGACGCGACCCCATCAGATCGACCAGGCGCGAAAGATTGTCCGATTCCAGCGCCGAGATGGGCACGATGCCCGAGGCGGGTATGCGCTGGGTCATCTCCTCCAGGAAGGGCAGCAACCGGTCCTTCGGACGCACCCGATCCACCTTGTTGATTCCCAGGAACAACGGCTGTTTCAGACCGCGCACCCGCTCCCACACCCACAGGTCCTCGTCGGTGAAATTCAGCGCTTCGATCACGAAGAGAATGACATCCGCATCCTGCGAGGAGGAGATGGCGACGCGGTTCATGTACTGATTCATGACGCGGCGGGTGGACTCGTGCAGTCCCGGGGTGTCGACCAGCACCAGTTGCGCCTCGTCGCGATTCACCACGCCCAGGATGCGGTGACGGGTGGTCTGCGGCTTGGCGGTGACGATGGTCACCTTGCGGCCCACGAGGGCGTTTACCAGCGTGGACTTGCCCACGTTGGGGCGGCCGACGATGGCCACGTGTCCGGCACGAAACGGCGGCGTCACGTCGCCTCACCGCGGGGCCGCAGCTCCGCCGGCAGCAGCTCCAGCACCCTGGCCGCCGCAACCTGCTCGGCACGGCGCCGGCTGCCGCCCTCGCCCGCGGATGCGAGGCCGAGGATGGGAACTTCGCAGGTCACCGTGAACGTCTGCGCATGGGGATCGCCGGTGGCCGCCGTGAGCGTGTACACGGGGAGCGCGACGCCGTGCCCCTGCAGGGCTTCCTGGAGCCGCGTCTTGGGATCCTTCAATCGATCGACCGCCGGCAGCCCCGCCAGCCGGGGAGCCATGAGGCGCTCCACCACGGCTGCGGCAGCGTCGAACCCAGAATCCAGGAATATCGCGCCCAATATGGCCTCCAAGGTGTCCGCGAGTATCGAAGCCCGCCGGAAGCCGCCGGATTTGAGTTCGCCGGGGCCGAGCCGCAAATGCTCACCCAACCCAAGCTGCAATGCAATCTGCGCCAGCGAGTCGCCGCTCACCAGGGTGGCGCGCAGCCGCGACAGGGCGCCCTCGTCGGCCCCGGGATGGACGTGGAACAACAGGCGCGCCACGCAGCAGTTGAGGACGGAATCGCCGAGAAACTCGAGACGCTCGTTGTGATCCGCGCCGGCGCTGCGGTGGGTCAGCGCGGCGAGCGCCAGCGGGGGTCGCAGAAAAACATAACCGAAAGATCGTTCGATCCAGCCGGGCAGTTCGTCGGCGCCGCGCTCGGAAATCACTGCACCTTCACGGTCTTGTCGAAGTGCACCGAGAGCGACACGTTCGAGATGTAGGGAGCCGCATCGTCGTAAGCGATGTGCAGCGTCAGACCGGCGTCGTCCTTGACCACCTCCACATCCTTGGCGTCGACCACCGAAATGTCCTCGATCTGCCAGTGCTTCTCCAGGGAGCGCCGTATCCCGGCCGGATCGGGATTGTCACCCTTGAATTCGGCGGCGGTCACTTCCATGCTGCGCGCCACCTTCATGTAGTTCAAATACAGCGGCGCCAGCCGCAGGCCGGCGTAGCCGATCAGCCCCACCAGGGCGAGAACACACAGCATGCCGATGAACGTCATGCCCCGCTGGCCGTGACGCAATCCCCGGTGGTCACGGCTCGTCGCTTTCGATCGTTGCATCACGTTGTCATCCCTGCGGCAGGTTACGGACCATCATTGAATCGCAGATCCGATGCGCCGCCAGAGAGGTCCGTCACGAGTATCGAGATTGAGCCAGATCCGCACCGCCTTGCCCACCAGATTTTCCGCGGGAACGAAGCCGGGCGCATCCGGCTCGTCGAGCCAGCGGCTGTCCTTGCTGTTGTTGCGGTTGTCGCCCATGAAGAAATAATGCCCGGCCGGGACGGTCCATTCGCCCGTCTTGACGCCGCCGTTCGCGAACATCAGCAAATGCCTCTTCTCGCCCAGCTGCTCCGTGGCGGTGGCCACTCCCGCATAGTTCCACAGGTCCTGCTTCGGGCCCGCATAGGTGGGGCCCGGCTGCTGCGGCATGGCGACGTCGTTCACGTACAGCTGATTCCTCTCGTCCACCCGGACGCGGTCTCCCGGCAGTCCGACCAGCCGCTTGATGTAGTTGATCTTAGGATTCGGCGGCAGCCGGAACACGATCACGTCGCCGCGCTGGGGCGTGCCCGTCGGCACCACCAGCGTGTTGCTCACCGGCAGCCGCAGGCCGTAGGAGAATTTGCTCACGAAGATGAAATCGCCGTCGAACAAGGTGGGCATCATGGAGTCCGAGGGGATGCGGAACGGCTCGAACAGGAACGAGCGGATCACCAGGACCAGCAGGATGACCGGGAAGAACGAGCGCGCGTATTCCACCGCCAGCGGCTCGCGCACCCGCTCTGCGGGGGTGCCCGCGGCGGCGGCGGCACGGCGGCGGCGGGCCGCGAAGAATGCGCGGTCGAGCCCCCAGATCACACCGGACAGGGCGCCGACCACCACCAGCATCAGGCTGAAATCCACCGCCTCGTAGCGGAACAACCGCCACAGCATGACGAGCGCCAGCGCCACCAGGACGTATCCGGCGGTGCGCGGCAACCATGGCTCGGCGACGCTGGTCGCGCCCGGATCGCGCCGCGGGCGCAGGAACCAGCCGTCCACCAGGATCACCAGGACGCAGGCCAGGGCTGCGCCCAATAAAATGACGAACGGCGTGCCATCACTCACGAATCCACTCCCACATGACGTACTTCCTCAGAGTTTTCCGGAGGCGTCCCGCGTCCGGCGACGGCGCCCGCATCAACCCGGCTTCTTGCCCACCTGCAGCACGGCCAGAAACGCTTCCTGCGGGATTTCCACCTGCCCGACCTGCTTCATGCGCTTCTTGCCGGCCTTCTGTTTTTCGAGCAGCTTGCGCTTGCGCGTGATGTCGCCCCCGTAACACTTGGCGAGGACGTTCTTGCGGATGGCCTTCACGCTGGCACGCGCGATGATATGGGCACCGATGGCGGCCTGCACGGCAATATCGAACATCTGCCGCGGGATCAGTTCCTGCATCTTGTCGACGAGTTCGCGGCCGCGCTGGTAGGAATTGTCGCGGTGCACGATCAGGGACAGCGCATCCACCGGATCGCCGTTGATGAGCACGTCGAGCTTGACCAGGGGTGCCGCCTGAAACCGGTTGAACTCGTAGTCGAAGGACGCGTAGCCGCGGCTGGCCGATTTCAGGCGGTCGAAGAAGTCGAGCACGATCTCGGCCAGCGGCAGCTCGTACTGCAACGACACCTGGCTGCCGAGGAACAGCATCTTTTTCTGCACGCCGCGTTTTTCGCTGCACAGCGTGAGCACGGCGCCGACGTGATCGGGAGGCACCAGGATGTTGGCCGTGATGATGGGCTCGCGCAATTCCGCGATGCGATCCTGGGAGGGCAGCTTGCTCGGGTTGTCGACGTTGACCACGCTGCCGTCCGTGAGCAGCAGCTCGTAGATCACGGTGGGCGCGCTGGTGATGAGATCGAGGTTGTACTCGCGTTCCAGCCGTTCCTGCACGATGTCCATGTGCAGCAGCCCGAGAAAGCCGCAACGGAACCCGAATCCCAGCGCGGCCGAGACCTCGGGCTCGAAATGCAGCGCCGAGTCGTTGAGCTTGAGTTTCTTCAGCGCCTCGCGAAACTGCTCGTAGTCGTCCGAGCTCACCGGAAAGACTCCTGCGAACACCCGCGGCTGCACCTGCTTGAACCCCGCCAGCGGCGCCTTGGCCGGGTTCGCGTCGAGCGTGATGGTGTCGCCCACCGGCGCGCCGTCGATCTCCTTGATCCCCGCGATGACGAAGCCCACCTCGCCCGTCTCCAGCGATTCGCGGGCCACCGGCTTCGGCGTGAAGCGTCCCAGCTTGTCGATCTGATGGCTGCGCCCCGTGGTCATGACCCGTATCTTCGCCCCCACGCGCAGCGCGCCGTTCATGACCCGGACCAGCGAGACCACCCCCACGTAATTGTCGAACCAGGAATCGATGATCAGCGCCTGCAACGGCGCCTGCGGATCGCCCTGCGGGGCGGGTATGCGCTTCACCAGCTGTTCGAGCAGATCCTGAACGCCGAGCCCGGTCTTGGCGCTGACCATCGCCGCATCGTCCGCCGGAATGCCGATGATCTCCTCGATTTCGTGGATGACCTTGGCCGGATCGGCCGAGGGCAGATCGATCTTGTTCACCACCGGGAGCACTTCGAGGCCCTGCTCCAGCGCCGTGTAGCAATTGGCGACGCTCTGAGCCTCCACGCCCTGGGCGGCGTCCACCACCAGCAGCGCGCCCTCGCAGGCGGCGAGCGACCGGGACACCTCGTACGAGAAATCCACGTGTCCCGGCGTGTCGATGAAATTGAGCTGGTAGGTCTCGCCCGAGGCCGACTTGAAGGCCAGGGTCACGCTCTGGGCCTTGATGGTGATGCCGCGCTCACGCTCGAGATCCATGGAATCGAGCACCTGGGCCTGCATCTCCCGGGCGTCGAGGCCGCCGCACTCCTGGATGAACCGATCTGCGAGCGTCGATTTGCCGTGATCGACGTGCGCGATGATCGAAAAGTTGCGGATATTCTTCATCTAGGACCGGTGGGGGCAAACTCCTCATTATACCGGCGGACGGTGCGGCGCGAGTGCCTTATCCACTTCCGGGACGTCCAGATGGCCGTGGCACACCAGTTCGCCGGCGAAGCACAGGACGGGAATCTTGTGACCGTAACGGATGCGCGCGGCGGGATTCTCGTCGACGTCGACGACGTCGATGGGAACGCCGGCGGCCTGCGGCAGGGCCGCGAGCTGGGCCAGCAACTCGTCGCACAAGGTGCAGCCGTGGCGCGAATACAGCCGGAACCGGGGCGACTTCTCGACCGGGCCGCCCGTCAATGGGGTAATTCGGTGCCGCCGGACGACTTGACCGAATGCGCGATGAATTCCACCGTCTGCGCAGGAACTTCGCCCACCGCCGTGACCTGGTGCCCCTGCACCACGGTGGAGAACGCGAAGCCCGATCCCACGCGCGCCAGTCCCTGCATCGGCGGCTCGGCGGTGCCGGGTTTGTCGTCGGCGCGAGCCGTGGGTTCGGGCTGGGCCTCGACGAAGACCGACACGGTGGCCAGGCCGTCGGAGTACACGAGGTGGCTGGCCGGGACCGTGGCCTCGCCCAGCGTCTGGGCGCCCGACACCGTGAGGCGAAAACCGGGCGGCAACTCGCTCGCGCGGTAGGCGGACAGCGCCGGAGAAGCGGCATCGCGCACCGCGCCCTGGTGCACCCAGCGCATCCCCGCGTGCGCCGCGGGCGCCAGATCGCTGTCCGGAATCGACTCCGGCATGTCCAGGCGGGCGAACAAGATCTGCTCGATCACCTGTCCGCTCGAATCGCAGAGCTGGGTCTTCAGCGGCATGGCGGTCTTCTCGTCGAGCCACAACCGGTAACCGAAGCGGAACTGATCCTTGGGATTCACCGTGATCACGTGCGCCGGGCGCCCCAGCACGTGGGAATCCGCCAGCTTCTCGATGCGGTAGAAGTCGTTCACGTCGGCGCCGAATTGCGGCAACGAGCCCAGGAACGGGCCGCGGTCCTGCCGCGGTTCGACCAGGACGGTGTGTTGATCCGGCAGGTAGCACGTCAGTTCGTCGTTGTTGCGCACGAACTCGCGGCCCGATCCGTCGAGCGACACCAGCCGTTCGGTGGTGCGCCCGGCCCTCACCCGGTGCACGATGCGCATGGTCTCCACGCGCCCCTCGCTCAGATGGAAGAAGGTGCCGTCGTAATTACGCGTGGCCAGCGCCTGGTTCATCTTCTCGAGCCATTCGCGCGGGTCGTCGGCGCCGCGCGAGCGCTGCGGCAGGACGGCCAGCAATACACCGACCACCGCGCACGGAATCAACCACGCCGTCTGCTGACGCCGCCGCCGCTGTCTCATGGACTACCGTCGTGCGCATCCTTTGATCGCTGATCCGTGCCCGATCGCTGATCGGCGCCGGAAGCGCCGGTGTCCTGGTCGGCATCGGTCAGCAGACCCGACAGCACGTTGCTCTGCCCCAGGACCGAGGAATAATTGCTGTGGGCGAAGACGTAGCTCGTCAGACGCGCCGCCGGCAACGCCGCCGGGGCATCGCCCGCCGTCGCCGGCACGGTGTACGACAGCGCTTCACGGGGCTTGCCCGCCTGAACGGTCTGAGCGGTGAGGGGAGGATCCACCGCCCGCTGCTGCAACGCCAGCACCGCCACCGCGGCCACCCCGGCGGCGACGGCCGCGCCACTCAACGGGCGCCACCAGCGGCGCATCGAGGAGGCGGTCACGGCGGCCACCCGCGGCTCCACCGCCGGCGCGCCGTCGATGGCCTGATTGACCCGCGCGTGGAACCCCTGCGACAAGCGGGCGCTGACTCCGCCGCGCAGCGATTCGCCGATCAGGGCGTAGCGGCCGAAGCTGTCGCGCAATTCCGGATCGCGGGTGAGGCGCTTCAGCAACAATTCGGACTCGGAACTCGGCAGTTCGCCATCCAGAAAAGCCGACACTTGTTCACGGATTTGTTCGCTCATACGTCCTCGGGCCGGCCAAGGCCACCGTCGAAAATTGGTCTAAGCTTCTTGTCGATGGCCTCGCGCGCCCGGAAGATGCGCGACCGCACGGTGCCCACCGGACAATCCATCGTCTGCGCGATGTCTTCGTAGCTCAGGCCTTCGAGTTCGCGCAACACGATGGCCGTCCGCAGATCCTCGGGCAGGTTCTCGATGGCCCGGTTCACCGTGTCGCGGATTTCATCGGTGAGCAGCAGGCCCTCGGGGGTTTCGGATTCGGCCAGGCGTGCATGCAAATCGTATTGCTCCGGGTCCTGCAGATCGAGATCGTAATCCATGGGCCGTCGCTTGGTCGCAACGAGCGCGTTCTTCGCCGTGTTGATCGCGATTCTATACAGCCATGTGTAGAAAGCGCTATCGCCCCGGAACGACTGCAACGCCCGATAAGCCTTCACGAACGCCTCCTGCGCTATGTCCTCCGCCTCGGTTGCATCGTGCACGTATCGCATGATCAGCTTCAGCACCTTGTGTTGGTATCGCAGGACCAACAAATCGAACGCCGCGCGCTCGCCGCGCTGGACTCTTTCGACCAGTTTGAGGTCACTCTCCTCGACGCTCATACGTGAACCCAAACCGGCCGGTACCTTTCCCAGCCTGAACCGGTAGACCTGTCGCGGGGCAAAAAGTTCGACGAATGCGGCCGGCTTCGGGCGGTAAATGAGACTTTGCGCACCCCGGCGATTCTAGCAGCCGCGCGACGCGTCAATATCGGTGGTTGGCCGGCCTCGAGGTAATTCGCTCGATGAGACGGGCCAGCGCCGCATTGGGCGGTTCCGCCGCTCCGAGGAGGTACGCCTGGATCACGCCGTCCTGGGACTCCAGCAACTCCCGGAAGGCCTCCTGCTGAGCGGCCGCCGCCGCCGGGTACTGCTCGTCGAGATAGCGGGTCAGCAACTCGTCCAGTTCCCGCGTGCCGCGCCGGCAGCGCCAGCGCAACTTGCCGAGCGCCGGGTCCATCAGTGGCGGCGGTGCGCCAGGATCTGCTTGATCTCGCCGATCGCCTTGGCGGGATTCAAATCCTTCGGGCAGGCCTCGGTGCAATTCATGATGGTATGACAGCGGTACAAGCGGAACGGGTCTTCGAGATGGTCGAGACGCTCACCGGTGCTCTCGTCGCGGCTGTCGACGATCCACCGGTAGGCCGCCAGCAACGCCGCCGGTCCCAGGTAACGGTCGCTGTTCCACCAGTAGCTGGGGCAGCTGGTCGAGCAGCACGCGCACAGGATGCACGCCGAGGGCCGGTCCACCTTCTCCTGATCCTCCTTGGACTGCAACCGCTCGCCGTCGGGCGGCGGCGGGGTCCGGGTCTGCAGCCACGGCTTGATGGAGGCGTACTGCGCATAGAAATTAGTCAGGTCGGGGACCAGGTCCTTGATGACCGGCATGTGCGGCAGCGGGTAGATCTTGATGTCGCCCTTGATGGCGGAACAGGCGCTGATGCAGGCCAGGCCGTTCTTGCCGTCGATGTTCATGGCGCAGGAGCCGCAAATGCCCTCGCGGCAGGACCGCCGGAAGCTCAAGGTCGAGTCGACCTCGTTCTTGATCTTGATCAGCGCGTCCAACACCATGGGACCGCAGGCATCCATGTCGATTTCGTAGGTGTCGATCCGCGGATTCTCGGCGCTGTCCGGATCGAAGCGGTAGATTTTGAACGCGCGGACGTTGGTCGCACCCGCGGCAGCCTTGTGCAGACGCCCGTCCTTGCGAATCTTCGAATTGGCGGGCAGTAAAAACTCAGCCATCGATAGCTCCTGTCGCCGCGCCCGGTGCACGGCCTCTTGAGATTCAGTAAGTCCTGGCCTTCGGCGGCACGGACTCGACATCCGTGGTCAACGTGTTCAGGTGCACGGCGCGGTAGTCGAACGTCGTGCCGCCCCGCCCGTCAACCCAGCACAGGGTGTGTTTCATCCAGTTCTGATCGTCACGGTCGGGAAAATCCTCGCGCGCCTGCGCGCCGCGGCTCTCCTGGCGGTTTTCCGCCGAATGCATGGTGGCCACCGCCTGGCCGAGCAGATTGTCCAGCTCCAGGGTCTCGATCAAATCCGTGTTCCATACCATGGAGCGATCCGTCACCTGGACGTCGCCGAACGAATCGAATACGGCGGCCAGCCGGCGCTTGCCGTCCTTCAAGGTCTCGCCGGTACGGAAGACCGCCGCGTCGCTCTGCATCACCCGCTGCATGTCGAGACGGATGTCGGCCGTGCGGCGCGACCCCCTGGCATTGCGGAACTTGTCGAGACGGGCCAGCGGCGCATCGCACGAATCCGCCTTGAAGGCACGATGCGCGGTGCCCGGCTTCACCGAACGGGCGCATTGCTTCGCGGCCTCGCGACCGAACACCACCAGGTCGAGCAGCGAATTCGAGCCCAGCCGGTTGGCGCCGTGAACCGAGACGCAGGCCGCCTCGCCCACCGCCATCAAACCCGGCACCACGGTGTCCGACTCGCCCCGGCCGCGGGTCACCACTTCGCCGGACACGTTGCAGGGGATGCCGCCCATGTTGTAGTGAACCGTCGGCAGGACGGGAATGGGCTCCTTGTTCACGTCCACGTTGGCGAAGATCCTGGCGGTCTCGGCGATGCCGGGCAGGCGCTCGTTGATGACCGCCGGGCCCAGGTGTTCGAGGTGCAGATGGATGTGGTCCCGATTCTTGCCCACCCCGCGCCCCTCGCGGATTTCCACGGTCATCGAGCGCGACACCACGTCGCGGGAAGCCAGGTCCTTGGCGTTGGGCGCATAGCGCTCCATGAAGCGCTCGCCGGCGGAATTGGTCAGGTAACCGCCCTCGCCGCGCGAGCCCTCGGTGATCAGACAACCGGCGCCGTAGATGCCGGTGGGGTGGAACTGCACGAATTCCATGTCCTGCAGGGGAAGTCCGGCCCGCAG
>CAZZWZ010000068.1:11681-13143 GCA_964657955.1 uncultured Steroidobacteraceae bacterium | reverse complement strand
CGGCCGGCGGCTCACCAGTCCTCCCGTACGGCACGCACGGCCTCGTGACTGGTGGCGGCGCGGCCGCTCCATACCGCCGTCACGGCGGCGGCGGCGACCAGCGTGATGCTGAGCAGTGCGAGCTGCCACCCGGGCACCGCCAGGTCGATGCTCCAGTTGAACGATTGACGATTGACGACGTAGACCAGCACGAGGCTCAGCAGGCCGCCGAGCACCAGGCCGTACAGCACGCCGAAGGCGCTCATGAGAAAACCCTCGCTGGCCAGTATCCCGACGACCTGCCGGCGCAGCAGGCCGATGTGCCGCAGCATGCCGAACTCCGAACGGCGCGCGAGCGCCGTGGAACTCGCCGCGAAGCTCACGCCGGTCAAGCCGATGATGACGGCGATGGCTTCGATGCCGTAGGTGATCGCAAAGGCGCGGTCGAACAGCTGCAGCGACCGCTCGCGCACCGCGGCGCTGGTCATGATTTCCGGCGAGTCGCCGTGCGCGAACACGGCGCGCAGCGCCGCCTCCACATCCGCCGGGCTGCGGCTGCCGTCCAGCCACGCCGAGCCTTCGGTGGCGTTGCGGTCGCCGGTGGCGGCCACGTAGTCGGGCAGGGCGATGACCACGGCGCCGAAGGTGCGGGCATAGTCGCGCCACACCCCGGCGATGCGAAATGGATGCGCCACGCCCCCCAGCGGCAGCACCAGCGTGCCGCCGATCTGCAGCGCATAGAGATCCTGCAGAGCTTCCGAGATCCATGCCGGCGGATTCGCGCCCGGCACGGGTTCGACCTGCCGTTCCAGCGGCAGCTCATCGGCGGCCTGTCGTGCGTCGGCACCGCGCGCGATCAGCGTGATCGCCGGCCGCGCCGGGTCGAGCAGCAGGGGCAGCGTGCGCCGGAACTCGAAGCGCGCGACGCCCGGCACGCGCGCGAGCCGCGCCTGCTCGGCCGGCGACCAGTACGCCGTGTCGTTGCCCGGCGGCTCACGCAACTGCAGGTCGGCGGGCAGCAGCTTTCCCAGCCAGTGATCGAACGACACCCGGAAGGAGAACACCATGATGGCCATGGCCACCATGAGGCTGAAACTGACGATGACCGAGGCCAGGCTCAGGGTGGACAGGCCGACGTTGTCGCGCAGCTGGGCCACCGCGGTGTCCAGCACCACGCGGTTCGTGCGGGGCGTCAGCGCCAGCATCTTCACCGTCGCCGCCGGCACCAGCAGCACCGCGCCGAACAGCAGGGCGCCCACCGCGGCATAACCGAACACCGGAATGCCGCCCACCGACGGCAGCAGCGCGAGCAGGGCGCCCGCCAGCAGCAGGGCGACCGCGGCGCGCCAGCTGGTGCCGGCGACCGCGCGAAAATCGCCGTCGCCGCCCTTGAGGGCCGCGGCCGGCGGCTGACGTGCCGCGGTGCGCGCCGGGAGCCACGCACCGATGCCCGCCACCACCGTGCCGATCGCGAAGAACAGGC
>CAZZWZ010000068.1:2868-11671 GCA_964657955.1 uncultured Steroidobacteraceae bacterium | reverse complement strand
CTCGACCGCACTCTTAGCGCTAGCAAAGCTTACCACAGGGGCAGCGCGGCGCCGCGCAGCGAAGCGCCGGCCACGCGTAACTGTCCGTTGCCGAGATCGCCGGTGAGCAGACGCAGCATGGCGTCGGCGAGTAGTACGCCCAACAAAACGCCGAGCAGCGACCCGAGTACCCCGAGGGCGAGGCCTTCGCCCACGAGGGCCCGTTCCAGTTCGGCCCGGGTCACGCCCAGCGCGCGCAGGAGAGCGAAGGAACGGCGCCGGCGCAGCACCGACAAGGATTGGGTGGAGAACACCAGGAAGGCGCCCGTCCACAGGGCCACCAGTGCCAGCATGTTGAGGTTCACGCGATAGGCGCGCGTCACCGTGACGGCCCGGTCGCGCTCCACGCCCGGCGTCACCGCCAGCACGCCGGCGGGCAGCCGGGTCTGCAGGCGTTCCCGATAGGCATCCACCGGGGTACCGGGTTTCAAGCGCAGATCCACGCGATTCAAGTGCCCGATCTGCTCGAAGACGGCCTGCGCCGCGGCAATGTCCATCACGCCCAGGGGCTGTGAATAGGTCGCATCCGACAGCACGCCGAGCACGGGCAGCGCTTTCACTGCGGTGCCGATGGTGACGTCCAGATGCGCCCCGCGCGCCAGGCCCAGACGCCGCGCGGCGCTGCCGCTCAGGAAGATTCCCGGACCCTGGAAGGATTCGAACAGGCGCGCGCCGATGTCGCCGATCAACGCGGGCTGCAGCGCCGACGCGCGAAACGCGTCCAGGCCGAGTATTTTCAAGGTGTCGCTGCGTCCCGGCACCGCCACCTCGAGTTCGAGCAGCGGGCTGGCCACGCTCACGGCCGGATCGCGCGCCAGCTGGACGAACAACCCATCGGCGAACCCGCCGTGCGCCCCGCGCACGATGACGTCCGCTTCGCCCACCAGACGCTTCGCCGCCAGGCCGAATTCGTTGAGCGCCGCGGAGTTCACCACGTACACGGCCGCCCCCAGCGCCACGCCGAGCGCGATCGCCGCCAGCGTGACCAGCAACCGCCCCGGTTGCTCGCGTATCTGCGCCACGAGCAGCGTGCGCCACACCGTCCATGCGACGCCTGCGGGAGCCGCCGTCACGGCATGTCCATCGGCGTGAGACCGCGCGCGTCCAGCACCAGGATGCGATCCGCGGTGCTGGCAGCGGCGCGCGAGTGCGTGATGAGCAGGCCGGCGCCGGAGTTCGCCTTGATCTGAGTCCGCAGCAGCGCGAGGATCTGCGCGGCGCTGCGGGGGTCGAGATTGCCCGTGGGCTCGTCGGCCAGGAGCAGGCGGGGGCGGTGCACCAGCGCGCGCGCGATGGCCACCCGCTGCACCTCCCCGCCCGACAGCTCCCGGGCGAAGCGCCGCGCCAGGGGGGCGATGCCGACGCTCGCCAGCATCTCGGTCACGCGCGCGCGATCGCGCGCTGCGGCCCCCAGCAGTTCGAGCGGCAGGGCCACGTTCTGCTCCACCGTGAGGTAGGGCAGGACGTGGAAGGCCTGGAAAACGAAGCCCACCGAGCGCCGTCGCAGCAGGGTGGTCTCATCGTCGTCGAGGGCGGACAGGTCCACGCCGTCGAGCAGCACGCGCCCGGCGTCCGGTTTGTCCAGACCCGCGAGCAGATTGAGCAGCGTCGACTTGCCCACGCCGGATTCGCCCATCACCGCGAGATATTCGCCCGCGCGCAGCTCGAGGTTCAGCCGCTCGAAGACGGCGGGACGATCCGGTCCGTAGCGTTTGCCGAGATCGTCGAGCCGCAAAACGGCCGGTTCAGTCACGCACGTCCAGGTCCCGCCGACCCGCTACGCGCGTCGGTTCACGCGGCATCGACCCCGATGACCGCTTTGACCTCCAAGAAATCGCGCAACCCGAACTCGCCCCATTCACGGCCGTTGCCGGACATCTTGAAGCCGCCGAAGGGCGTGTTCATGTCGCCCGATGCCCCGTTCAACGCCACCTGACCGGCCCGGATGCGGCTGCCCACCCGCCGCGCACGTTCATTGTCCTGCGACCACACGTAGGCCGCCAGGCCGTACGGCGTGTCGTTCGCGATGTCGATGGCCTCGTCCTCGGTTCCGTACCCGAGGATGCACAGCACCGGCCCGAAGATCTCCTCGCGCGCGATGGTCATGTCGTTGCGCACGTTCGAGAAGATGGTGGGCTTGACGAAGTACCCCCGGCTCAGGCCCTCCGGGCGTCCCGCGCCCCCCACCAGCAGTTTGGCGCCCTCGGCGATGCCCTTGGCGATGTAGCCCTCGACGCGGTCGAATTGCAACTTCGAGACCACCGGTCCCACGCTGGTCATCTCGGACCGCGGATCGCCCACCACCACGGTCTCGGCGACGCGCTTGGCGATCACCTCCACCTGCGCCATCTTCGCGGCGGGCACCAGCATGCGCGTGGGCGCATTGCACGACTGGCCCGAGTTCTGGAACACGTGCAGCACGCTCTGCTCGACGGCCCGCTCGAAATCGGCATCGTCCAACAGCACGTTCGGCGACTTGCCGCCCAGTTCCTGATGGACGCGCTTCACGGAGGCGGCCGCGTTCCGCGCCACCTCGGCGCCGGCGCGGGTCGACCCGGTGAAGGACACCATGTCGATTTCGCGATGCGAGGACAGGGGAGCCCCCACGCCTGCACCGTCGCCGTTGACCAGATTGAACACGCCCGCGGGCACCCCGGCCGCGTGCATGACCTCAGCCCACAGGACGGCGCTGAACGGCGAGTATTCCGACGGCTTCAGCACCATGGTGCAGCCGGCGGCGAGCGCGGGGATCACCTTGGCCGCCACCTGGTTCATGGGCCAGTTCCACGGCGTGATCAGCGCGCACACGCCCACCGGCTCCTGCATCAGGCGGATCGAGCCCCGCATCTCGTCGAACTTGAACGTGGGCAGCACGTCGATCATGGCCTTGATGTGGCCGACGCCGATGCGGGTCTGCGATCCCTTCGCAAGCTTGATGGGCGCGCCCATCTCCGTCGAGATGGCCCGGGCGATGGCATCGTATCGCTGCGTGTAGGCCAGCAGGATGCGCTCCAGCAGCGCGAGGCGCTCGGCGGGGCTGGTGCGCGAATAAGCATCGAACGCCCTGCGCGCCGCCAGGACGGCACGGTCCACGTCGCGCGCGCCGCCCATGGAGATCACCCCCGCGACCGTCTCGGTCGCCGGATCGATCACCTGGAATTCCCGCGGTTCGAGCGGATCCACCCAGGCGCCGTCGATGTAGAACTGCCGATTGTCGTAGGTCATCGAATTCGTCCTCAAAAAAAATCCGCGAAACCGCCAGCGCATTCTACGCGCTGGTGAGGCCGCGCGGGGCCGGACGATCGCACCGCCGTCGCGCCGTTGATCTTCATGCCGTGGCGTTCATGGTCACGCCGCCGCGCGGGGGACCTGGCGCCGCGACGATTGTTACGCCTATTTAACGCCGTTAGCCGCCGTAGTTCGCAGTCCCGACGCCTGCGGGTTGCTAGGCTCTCGGCCTGGAATCGGAGCCAATGGGTGCGCTGCATGGCGGGAAGGTGGATGAGGGCGCTGGTCCCCGGGTGGTGCGCGGGCGTGATGCTCGCCGCGGCCGTCGCGGGTTCCGCGCCGGTTTCCGGTGCCGTTCCTGGCGTCCCCGCCGAAGTGAATCCCGTCCGACCCCCGATCGTTCCGGGCCCCCAGGCCGGTCGCCTCATCGTCGCGTTTCGCAGTGCCGCCGACGGTGCCGTGGTGCCGCTCGTCCGCGCCGATGCGCGCCGGCACAGAACCCTGTCGCAGCAGGCCGGCACCACGGCGGGCGACGTGGCGTCGCTGGCGGCGCGCGCCCACCTGGCGCTCGCGACGTCACGCCAGCTCACGCCCAGCGTGCACGTGATGTACCTGCAGCGCCGGTTGGCGGGCGCGGACGTGGACGCGGCGCTGCGCGCGCTGCGCGCCGATCCGGCCGTGCGTTACGCCGACGTGGACCGCCGCCGTTTTCCCCACGCCGTGCCCGACGATCCGCTGTTCGCAGCGTCGGCCTCCGCCTCCGGTCAGTGGTACATGATGACCCCGAGCATGGCGACGCCCACCAGCGACGCCGCGGCGACGGATGCGGTCTCCGCCTGGTCGATCACCACCGGCAGCACCGGCACCGTGATCGCCGACGTGGACACGGGCGTGCGCTTCGATCACCCCGATTTGTTGCGCGCCGGATTCGGCGGTCGCCTGCTGCCGGGTTACGATTTCGTCAACGGCGATGCGAGCAGCGCCGGGACGTCGCTGGGGACGTATCTGACCGCCAACGACGGCGATGGATGGGACCCGGATCCGTCCGACCCGGGCGACTGGATCGACGCGTCCGATCAGACCAACGCCTTGTTCCCGGCGAAGGACTGTCCGGTCAGCGACAGCTCCTGGCACGGCACCCGCGTCATGGGCATCCTCGGCGCCGTGACCAACAACGCCGCGGGCATCGCCGGCATGACGTGGAATCCCTACCTGCTGCCGGTGCGGGCGCTGGGAAAATGCGGGGGGTACGACTCGGACATCATCGCCGGCATGCAGTGGGCCGCAGGCCTCACGGTGACCGGCGTGCCGGACAATCCCTACCCGGCCGACATCATCAACCTGAGCCTCGGCGCCGCGGGCGCTTGTCCGAGCGCGTACGCCGATGCCATCCAGACGCTCGCCGGCATGGGCGTGCTGGTGGTGGTGTCCGCGGGCAACGGCAGCGAGCCGCCGGCGACGGCCGGTGTCGAGGCACCCGGCAACTGCCCCGGGGTGCTCACCGTGGCGGGGTTGCGCAACGTGGGCACCAAGGTGGGGTACAGCAGTCTCGGCCCCGAGGTGCGCGTGTCCGCGCCGGCCGGCAACTGCGTGAACACCTCGGGCGCGTGTCTGCGCTCCATCGACACCACCAGCAATGCCGGTCTGACCAGTCCGGCCGCAAACACGTACACGGACCAGGTCAATCCGAACCTCGGCACCAGCTTCTCGGCCCCCATCGTGGCCGGCATCGCGGCCCTGATGCGATCCGTCAACGCCAATCTCACGCCGTCCCAGCTGATCCAGCGCATCCAGCAGGGCTCGGTCGCATTTCCTCAGCCCGTCGGTCTGCCCGTCTGTCCGAACACCGATCCGACCAGCGGCGAATGCGCGTGCCCCCGCGACGGCAGCCAATGCGGCGCCGGCATGGCGAACGCCCTGGGTGCCGTCGAGCAGGCGCTGCGGCCCGTCGCGGCCGTGTCCGTGCCGGCTGGCACGGCGACCGGCACCGCGAGCGTGCTGGATGCCACCGGCAGCGCGCCGGCGTGCGGTCGCACCATCGCCGGCTATGCCTGGACGGCCGCCGGCGGCGTCGCCATCCAGACGGGCACGGCGACCGCGGCCAAGGCCACGGTCACCCCGCAGGGCACCGCGGGCACCGTGACCCTCACCGTCACCGATTCGCAGGGTGCCACCGACACGGTCATCCTGGCGGTGAGCGCCAACGGCGCCATCACGGCGCCGGCGGGCACCCCCATCACCGCGGGCAGCGCCGCCGATGCCTGCCCGGTGGCCCTGGCGGTGAGCGTCGCCGCCCCCACCGTGACCGCGGCGTTCCTGCCCGCGAGCGTGACCCAGAACGCCATGTCCACGCTCACCCTCACCCTCGGCAACACCAATGCGTTCGCGCTCACCGGATCGAGCCTCACCCAGGCATTGCCCGCCGGACTGACGCTGCCCGCCTCGGGTACCGCGTCGGCCGCCACGACCACCTGCACCGGCGGCGGGTCGACGCTCACGTCCACGGCGAACGGCATCACGCTGAGCGGCGCCGACATTCCCGCGCAGGGCAGCTGTCAGATCACGGTGCCGGTGCAGAGCGCGACGGCGGGTGATTACACGGACAGCATCGCGGCCGCGGCCTTGACCACGGGCCCGGCGGGGGCGAACAAGGAGGCGGCGAGCGCCACGTTGACGGTGACGGCGCCCGCGAAGAGCGGCGGCGGGGCGCTGGATGGCTGGGACTGCCTGTTCGCCGTCGGCGTCATCCTGGCCGGCCGGCGCGGGTTGCGCCGCCCGATGCGGCAGCCTTCCCAGCCGGCGCTGCGTGCCCCGTCCCGCCCGGCAATGCGTCCACCGCATCGACGCACGTGAACCCCAGTTCGCATCCGCGCTTGAAGTCGCGGATGTGTTTCTCCATCCACGTGCGTGCCGCTTCGGCCCGTTTCAGCCTGATCGCCTCCGTGATGCGTCCCTGCGCCTCCCGGATGCGCATCCGTGCCTGCGGGACCCGCTCGATGAGCCGGGTCAGGGTGGGCGCGAGCAACAAATTCAGCGGTGCCTGCGACAGGGCGATCACCTGGTTGCCGCTGGCCGCCGCCACCGCCGTGAAGAAATCACCGACGGCCTCGACCGCCTGCGTGTCGTCCGTTTCGCCGGCGAAGCGCGCGCCCGCTTGCCGCAGCGCCTGCAGCTGGGCGCCGGTGCGCCGCACGGCGGCGTACTGCGCCGCGGCCGGTTCGAGCGCCATCATCGCCTCCCACAGTTCGAGGTAGGTCACGTCGTGCAGCGCGAGCGCGCGGCTGATGCCCGAGCTGATGTCCCGGGCCTGCGGCCGCGTGACGCGCAGGCGTTTCTCGCCGCGGCGGCGGCCCAGCAGACCCTGGATCTCCAGCTCGCGAATCGCCTCGCGAACGGTGGAGCGATTCACGCCGAACTGCCGCGCCAGGTCGGTCTCGGAGGGCAGCGTCTCGCCGGCGCGCAGCGAACGGCCGACGATGCGCCGCTCGATCTGATTGGCGATCTGGCGGTAGGCCGGTTGATCGTCCAGCGGCTGGAAGAGATCGTCCATCAACCTTCGCCGAACAGCTCGCGGCCGATCAGCATGCGGCGGATCTCCGAGGTGCCGGCGCCGATCTCGTAGAGCTTGGCGTCGCGCAGCAGGCGGCCCGTCGGATAGTCGTTGATGTAGCCGTTGCCGCCCAGCAGCTGCAGCGCGTCGAGCGATGCCCGGGTGGCGGCCTCCGCGCAGAAGAGGATGCAGGCGGCCGCGTCCTTGCGCGTCGCGTCGGAGCGGTCGCAAGCCGCCGCCACGGTGTAGGCGTAGCTGCGGCAGGCGTTCAGCGAGGCGTACATGTCGGCGAGCTTGCCCTGCACCAGTTCGAACGTGCCGATGGCCTGCCCGAACTGCCGTCGCTCGCGGACGTAGGGAACGGCGATGTCGAGCGCGGCGGCCATGATGCCCAGCGGACCGCCCGACAGGACGACGCGCTCGTAATCCAGGCCGCTCATCAGCACCTTGACGCCCTGATTCTCCTCGCCGAGCAGATTGGCGGCCGGGACCTCGCAGGCGTCGAACACCAGTTCGCTGGTGCTCGAACCGCGCATGCCGAGTTTGTCGAGCTTCTGCGCCGGCTTGAATCCCGGGAAGCCGGATTCGATGATGAACGCGCTGATGCCGCGGCCGCCGGCCTCGGGGTTGGTCTTCGCGTACACCACGAGCACGTCCGCCTCGGGTCCGTTGGTGATCCACATCTTGCGGCCGTCGAGCACGTAGCGCTCGCCGCGGCGCACCGCCTTGAGCTGCATCGACACCACGTCGGACCCGGCGCCCGGTTCGGACATGGCCAGCGCGCCCACGTGTTCGCCGCTCAGGAGTTTCGGCAGGTAGCTGCGCCGCTGGGCCGGCGTGCCGTTCAGGGCGAGCTGGTTCACGCACAGGTTCGAATGAGCGCCGTAGCTCAGGCCCACCGCCGCGGAGGCACGCGAGATTTCCTCCATGGCGACGGTGTGGGCGAGATAACCCAGGCCCGATCCGCCGTCCTCCTCCGCCACCGTCATCCCGAGCAGTCCCAGCCCGCCGAGCTCGGGCCAGAGGTCGCGCGGAAAAACGTTTCCGCGGTCGATCTCGTCGGCGCGCGGCGCGATGTGTTCCTGCGCGAAGCGCCGCGCCTGTTCGCGCACCGCGTCGATGACTTCTCCGAGACCGAAGTTGAATTCGCGATAGGCGGCGCCGGGCATTGTCACTCCACCTTGAAATGTTGGATAATCGGACTGTCGGACAATTTTGCCATCCCGCGTGCAACAAAGACAATGGCCAGAATAGCGTCGAAGGTCGATGTTCGGTCCCAGGAGTTCGCCGCCAACCGCGCACGGCTGCTGGCGCTCAGCACGCACCTGCGCGAGGTGCTCGGGCGCAATGCGCTGGGCGGTTCCGCGGCAGCCCGCGACAAGCACAGCCGCGGCGGCAAGCTGCTGGCCCGCGAACGCATCGACGCGCTGCTCGATCCCGGGGCACCGTTCCTGGAACTGTCCCCCCTGGCCGCCCAGGACGTGTACGACGACGAATTGCCCGGCGCCGGTTTGATCAGCGGCGTGGGCACCGTGTCGGGGCGGCCCTGCATGATCGTGGCGAACGACCCCACCGTGAAAGGTGGAACCTACTATCCGCTCACCGTCAAGAAGCACCTGCGCGCCCAGGAGATCGCCGGCGAGAATGCCCTGCCGTGTTTGTACCTGGTGGAGAGCGGCGGCGCCTTCCTGCCGAAGCAGGATGAAGTGTTTCCCGACCGCGACCACTTCGGCCGGATTTTCTTCAACCAGGCCCGGTTGTCGGCGCAGGGCGTCGCACAGATCGCGGTGGTGCACGGCTCGTGCACCGCCGGCGGCGCCTACGTGCCGGCGATGTCGGATCACGCTGTGATCGTGCGCAATCAGGGGCGCGTGTTCCTGGGCGGACCGCCGCTGGTACGCGCCGCGACGGGCGAGGAGGTGGATGCCGAGACGCTGGGCGGGGCCGACGTGCACTGCCGCCGCTCGGGGGTCACCGATTATTACG
>CAZZWZ010000068.1:0-2858 GCA_964657955.1 uncultured Steroidobacteraceae bacterium | reverse complement strand
GAGAACGACCGGCATGCGTTGGCGCTGGCGCGCCGCGCCGTGGCGCGGCTGCGGCCGGCCGGCGCGATGACGGCCCCGGCGCCGTCGCGGGAACCGGCCTACGATCCCGCCGAGCTCTACGGCATCGTCCCGCAAAACGCGCGCAAGCCCTACGACGTGCGCGAACTCATCGCGCGCCTGGTGGACGATTCGTGGTTCGACGAATTCAAGGCGCTGTACGGCAGCAGCCTGGTTTGCGGATTCGCCGACATCCATGGTTTTCCGGTGGGCATCATCGCGAACAATGGCATCCTGTTCTCCGAAAGCGCCTTGAAGGGCGCCCATTTCATCGAGCTTTGCTGCCGCGAGGGAATCCCGCTGGTGTTCCTGCAGAACATCGCAGGGTTCATGGTGGGACAGGCGGCCGAGGCGGGCGGCATCGCCAAGGATGGCGCGAAACTGGTCACCGCGGTCGCCTGTGCCGCGGTGCCGAAGTACACGGTGGTCATCGGCGGCAGCTTCGGAGCCGGGAACTACGCCATGTGCGGCCGTGCGTACGGCCCTCGGTTGTTGTTCCAATGGCCGAATGCCCGGACCTCCGTGATGGGCGGGGAACAAGCGGCCAGCGTGCTCGCGACGATCAAGCGCGAAGGATTGCAGCGCGCCGGCAAGGATCTGAGCGAGACCGACGAGGAACGTCTCAAGGCGCCCATCCGCGAACAATTCGAACGTCAGGGCCACCCCTTCTACGCATCGGCGCGCCTCTGGGACGACGGCGTCATCGATCCCCTCGATACGCGGCGCGCCCTGGGACTGGCGCTGGCCGTCAGTCACGCGCAGAAGATCGTCCCCACGCAATACGGCATTTTTCGGATGTAACCCGTGCTGAAACGTCTCTTGGTGGCCAACCGCGGCGAAATCGTCTGCCGGATCGCCCGCACGGCGCGGCGGCTGGGGCTCACGACCATCGCGGTGTACTCGGACGCGGACCGCGGCGCCCGGCACGTCCGCGTGGCCGACGAGGCCTACCATCTCGGCGGCTCACCCGCGGCCGAGAGTTATCTCAACGTGCCGCGGCTGATCGCGCTGGCGCAGCGCGTGGGCGCCGATGCCATCCATCCCGGATACGGCTTCCTGTCCGAGAATGCCGGCTTCGCCCAGGCGTGCGTCGATGCCGGATTGATCTTCATCGGCCCGCCGGCCGCGGCCATCGTGGCCATGGGTTCCAAGAGCGCGTCCAAGGCGGCCATGAGCGCGGTGGGCGTGCCCGTCGCGCCCGGTTACCACGGCACGGATCAATCGCTCGACACCCTGAGCGCCGAGGCCGAGAAGACCGGCTTTCCGCTCATCATCAAGGCCAGCGCCGGCGGCGGCGGCAAGGGGATGCAGGTGGTGCACTCCAGCGCCGGGGTGGCGTCGGCGATCGCCTCGGCGCAGCGTCTCGCGCGCGCCGCCTTCGGCGACGAGCGGCTGCTGTTCGAGCGGTACTTCCCCCGCGCGCGGCACGTGGAGGTGCAGGTGTTCGCCGACCTGCAGGGGCAGACCACCGCGCTGTTCGATCGCGACTGCTCGGTGCAGCGCCGTCATCAGAAGATCATCGAGGAAGCGCCGGCACCCGGTTTGCGCAGCGAGGTCCGCACCGCCATGGCGGCGGCGGCCGTGACCGCCGCGCGAGCGGTGGGCTACGTGGGCGCGGGCACCGTCGAATTCCTGCTCGACGAAGAGCAGCGATTTTATTTCATGGAGATGAACACGCGGCTGCAGGTGGAGCATCCCGTGACGGAACTGGTCACGGGCATCGACCTGGTGGAGTGGCAGATCCGGGTGGCGCGCGGCGAACCGCTGCCGCAGGCCGCCGGCACCGTGCAGCTGCGGGGGTGCGCCGTCGAGGCGCGCCTGTACGCCGAGGATCCGGCACAGGATTATCTCCCGAGCGTCGGCCGCATCACGCAGTTGCGATGGCCCGGGGAGGGCGGCGGTCTGCGCCTGGACGTCGGGGTCGACGGCGGCGACGACGTCTCGCCGTTCTACGATCCCATGCTGGCCAAGATCGTCGCCTGGGGCGAGACGCGCCTGGCCGCCATCGACACCTTGCAGCGCGGGCTGAACGAGGTCCGGATCGGCGGCGTCGCCACCAATCTCGCGCTGCTCGGCAGCATCCTCGCCGACCCCGAATTTCGCGCGGCGCGGGTGGCCACGAATTTTCTCGCCGAACGGGCCTCCCTGCTCGCCTTTCAGCAAGCCCCCGCCGACCTCGAGGACCATGCGCTCGCTGCCGTGTGGTGGGCCTCGCGCGGCGCGCAACGCCCGGCCGGCGCCGCGCCGGCCGGCGGTCGCGCGTTGTGGCAGGACACCGACGGCTGGCGGCTGGGCTCGGCACCGAGGAGTTCGTGGCGGTTCGCGGATCGTACCGTGGTGGTGCAGATGACCGGCGATGGCGCCTACCAGGTGACGTCGAACGGCAGCACGGTTTCATTGCTGCTGATGGAACGCACCGACGAGTCGCTGGTCGTCGAGGTGGCGGGGCGGCGGCGGCGTGCCGCCGTGGCGTTGCTCGGCTGCGAATTGCATCTGAGCGAGGCATCGGGACGCCGCAGCGTGCTGCGCCTGCAAACCACCGAAGATGCGCTGGAACAGCCGGCGTCCGCCGAAGGCGGCTCGCTGCTCACGCCGCTGCCCGGCACCGTGGTGGCGGTGCACGTTGCGACGGGCCAGCACGTGCTGCGCGGCGCTCCGCTGGTCACGGTCGAGGCCATGAAGATGGAGCACACGCTCAGTGCACCCCACGAGGGCGTGGTCGGGCGCATCCCGTTCGGCGTCGCCGAGCGGGTGGCCGCCGGCGCGGTGCTGGTCGAACTGACGCCCGGCCCGGGCCCGGG
>CAZZWZ010000067.1:0-13421 GCA_964657955.1 uncultured Steroidobacteraceae bacterium | reverse complement strand
CGTTCCTGATCATCGAGCACGGCGTCTACGCGGCGATCGGATTGCTGCTGGCGGCGGTCTTGCTGGCGGCGATGCTGGGAGTCGGCGGCGCGCGCGGCACCGGAGCGGAAGAGAAACGCCTGTTCATCTACAACTGGACCGATTTCATCGGACCGGGGACCATCGCAAAATTCGAGAAGGAAACCGGCATCCAGGTGACGTACGACGTCTACGAGGCCGAGGAAACCATGGAGGCGCGCCTCATGGCGGGCAGTTCGGGCTACGACCTCGTGAGCGCCTCCACCGACTTCTTCAGCCGCGAGATCCGCGCCGGCGTGTACCAGCCTCTGGACAAGGCCAAGCTGCCGAACTGGCGGAACCTCGATCCCGCCGTCCTGGCCATCCAGGCGGCGTACGACCCCGGCAATGCGCACGCCGTGCCGTATCTGCACTCGATCAACGGATTCGCCTACAACGTCGACCGGGTCCGGGAGCGACTGCCCGATGCGCCGGTGGACAGTCTCGACATGCTGTTCAAACCTGAAATCGTGGCGAAATTCGCCGATTGCGGGGTGACCTTTCTCGATTCGGCGGAGGACGTGCTGCAGCTTGCACTGCGCTACCTCGGCCTCGACCCCAACACCACGCGGGCCGATGACTTCAAGGCGGCCGAACGCCTGCTGTTGCGGGTGCGGCCCTATGTCCGCTCGTTCGACTCCGCCGAGTACATGAACGGCCTGGCGAACGGCGAGGTGTGCGTGGCCATGTCCTGGTCGAGCGACTACGCGCTGTCGCGGGCCCGCGCCCGGGCCGTCGGGATCACCGTGAACCTCGCGTTCACGGTGCCGAAGGAGGGGGCCAACCAGACGTTCTCCGCGCTGCTGGTGCCGGCGGGCGCTCCCCACCCGGATGCGGCGCATCGATTCATCGATTTCATCCTGCGGCCCGACGTGATCGCGGAGATCAGCAACTCGATTTATTATGGGAATGATAATATCGCGTCGCGCCCGCTGGTGGACCCGAGCATCCTGAGCGATGTCACGTTGTATCCCACGCCCGCCGTCGAGGCGCGGCTGTACCGGTCCGCGGAGGTGAGCGCGGCGACGGAGCGGATCCGCACGCGTACCTGGACGCGTGTCAAGACCGCGAAATGAGCGACTGCGAGGACGCGAGAATGGCTGATCGAAGCGCGGCGAGGTTGACCATCGTATCCCCCACCGAGCTGTCCATCGAGGACGGCGAGGGCGGCGCTTTCGGCATCCATCCCCTCTGGCTGCGCGAGCGTTGCCGGGACCCGCTGAGCATGGACGCCACCACCGGCCAGCGCCTGCACGACCCGTCCGACCTCGATCTGGACCTGAAATTCCAGGCCATCGACCAGCCGGCGCCCGGGCGACTGCGCATCCGCTTCAGCGACGGGCACGAGGCCGAATTCGGCACAGGGGACATACTGGCCGAAGCGGCCCTGCCGCCCGGCGAACACGACGTGCCGGATCCCGTGCAGTGGACCGCTTCGCTGGCCGGATTGCCGCGCGCGCGCTGGCACCCCGGGCCGGACGAGACGGAGCTGCACGGGTGGCTCGATGCGTTCCTGCGGTACGGATTCATCATTTTCAGCGGGGTCCCACCCGAACATCACGAGGTGCTGAAGGTGGCCCGGACGTTCGGCTTCGCGCGCGAGACCAATTTCGGCACCGTCTTCGACGTGCGTTCGGTGCCCGACGCCATCGATCTCGCCTACACGTCCCTGCATCTGGACCCGCACACCGACAACCCCTACCGTGCCCCGGTCCCGGGTGTGCAGCTGCTGCACTGCCTGGCGAATGAAACCACCGGCGGTCTGTCCACGCTGGTAGACGGTTACGCCGTCGCCGAGGCGTTGCGGGCAGGGGACCCCGAGGCGTTCCGCATCCTGAGCACCTTGCCGGTGAGATTTCGCTTCCGCGATGCGGGCACCGAACTCACCGCCAGTGCGCCGCACATCGAGCTCGACGTGGGCGGCCGGGTGAGAACGATTCATTTCAGTCCGCGGCTCGACTTCGTGCCGTTGCTGCCGCCGGCGCGGCTCACCGCGTATTATCGCGCCCGGCGCCTCTTCGACGGCATGTTGCGCCGGTCCGAATTCGAGATCCGCTTCCTGCTGAACGCCGGCGACCTGGTGATGTTCGACAATTGCCGGTTGCTGCACGGCCGGACGGCCTTCGATCCCCGGGAGGGGCTGCGTCACCTGCAGGGTTGTTACATCGATATCGACGGACCGCGGAGTCTGCATCGTGTGCTGAGACGCAAGCTTGCGGCGGTCGTCTAGGAGTTCGTCATGGGTTCGATGGTCGGTTTCCGGCGGATGGAAGACGGGACTCGGGAGGATTACGAGCTGCTGGACCGCTCCGAGCGGGACTACGCGCGCGGGTTGCCGGACACCATCCTGTCCTCGCTGCGAAGGCTCGATCACACGCTGTCGGGCTACCCGGTGAGCCGGCTGCAGCATTCATTGCAGGCAGCCACGCGTGCCGCGCGGGACGGGGCCGACGATGAGCTCGTGGCCGCGGCATTGATCCACGACATCGGCGATGAACTCTCCCCCTACAACCACGCGGAAATCGCGGCCGGCATCATCCGGCCCTACGTGCGTGCCGAGGTCACGTGGATCGTCGAACAGCACGGGCTGTTTCAGAATTTTTATTACGTACACCATTTCGGCGGCGATCGACACGCGCGCGAACGCCATCGCGATCATCCCTGGTTCGAGGCATGCCGGCGCTTCTGCGCGGACTGGGATCAATGCTCGTTCGATCCCGACTATGCGGCGGAACCGCTGTCGGCGTTCGAACCCCTGGTACGGCGTATTTTCATGCGCCCGCCCCACGATGCGCGCTACGTGACCGGCGCTTAGGCGCTCCGGCCAAGCGCTCCCGCCGCCTGCGCCGCGGCACTGGTCGCGCGCCGCGCGTCGCGATTGCGCGGTGCGTGTCGGTGTTTTGCGGCGCGCGTCATGGCTCGGCCATCCGGGCATCGAGCAGCCGCCGGCGATCGGCCCGGCGCATGAGGCAGCCCGCCAGCAGAACGCAGCCGCCGACGAGAACGATGATGAGGCTGGCGAGCGCATTGACGTCGGGGCTCACGCCCAGTTTCACCTTGGAGAAAACGACCATGGGCAGCGTGCTCGCGCCCGGTCCGGAGACGAAGCTGGAAATGACCAAATCGTCGAGCGACAAGGTGAAGCTCAGCAGCCAGCTCGACGCGAGCGCCGGGGCGATGGCCGGCAGGGTGGTGTCCAGGAACGCGCGCACCGGCCCGGCGCCCAGGTCCATGGCCGCCTCCTCCAGCGAGCGATCGGCGTGTTGCAGGCGCGACTGCACGGTGACGGTGACGTAGGCGGTGCAGAAGGCCACGTGGGCGATCACGATGGTCGTGAACCCACGGTGGGGCCAGCCGATCACGTGGAGCATGGAGACGAACAGCAGCAGCTGCGTGATGCCGGTGATGATTTCCGGCATGACCAGGGGTGCGTTCACCATGCCGGTGAGCAGCAGCCGGCCGTGAAACACCCGGAAGCGGACCAATGCGACGGCCGCGAGGGTGCCCAGCATCACGGCGGCCGTCGACACCACGACGCCGATCCGGAGCGACAGCCAGGCGGCATCGAGAATTTGCCGGTTGTGCAACAGCTCGCCATACCAGCCCGTCGAAAAGCCGCCCCACACGCTCACGAGCGCCGATGCGTTGAAGGAGTAGCCGATCAGAACGAGGATGGGAAGGTAGAGCATGGCGATGCCGGCGCACAGGATCGAGATCAGCAGCGGCGGGACGCGGTCGCTCACGAGGCCTCCAGCTGTTTGGTGCTAAAATGCTGGTAGAGGGCGATGGGTCCGACCAGCAGCACGAGGAAGGCGATGGCCACGGCCGAAGCCACGGGCCAGTCCCGGTTGCCGAAGAACTCGTCCCAGAGCACGCGGCCGATCATGAGATTGTCGGGGCCGCCGAGCAGGGTCGGAATCACGAATTCGCCGATGGCGGGGATGAAGACGAGCATGGATCCCGCGATGATGCCCGGCATCGACAGGGGCAGGGTGACGTCGATGAAGGCGCGCCACGGCGGACTGCCCAGATCGGCCGCCGCCTCCAGCAGGGAGTGATCCATCTTCTCGAGCGTGGCGAACAACGGCAGCACCATGAAGGGCAGGTACGAATAGACGATGCCCAGATAAACCGCGAACGTGGTGCGCATGATCTGCAGGGGATGATGGATGACCCCCAGCCACAGCAACACCGAGTTCAGCAGGCCGGTCTCGCGGATGATGCCTTCGAGCGCGTAGACACGCAGCAGGAACGAGGTCCAGAACGGCAGGATGATCAACAGCAGAAGGATATTCTGCGTGCTCTTCGATGTCCGTGCAATGGCATAGGCCATGGGGTAGCCCAGCGCCAGGCAGACCAGCGTGGAGAAGAAGGCGGTCTTGATCGAATAAAAGTACGAAAGGCCATACACTTCGTCGGTGAACAGATATCTGAAATTGCCGAGATTCAGCAGCAGGTGCAGATGCGAGTCGGGGCTCAACGACAGGATGTCGGTGAACGGCGGCACGCGGACCGCGGTGTCGGCGAAGCTGATCTTCAGTGCGAAGGCGAAGGGAACCAGGAAGAACATCAGCAGGTACAGCAGCGGCGGGGCGATGATGAGCCATTTTCGATGCCGCTTCGCCCAGGCGAGCTTGGGCGGCCACCGGCCGTGCAGCGTCCCTCTCATTCCCGTGGGTGCGTCGCGGTGAGCAAGCGCCCGAAGAAGCGCGCCGCCGTCGCGGCAGGGCCGCGCCGCGCGGGCGCGGGACGCCAGAGACAACGGTTGATCGACGCCTGCATTTCCGCGCTACACCTGTACGGACCGTCGCGGACCACGGTGGAGAAAGTGGTGGCGATCGCAAAAATGTCCCCGGGCATCGTCAGGTTCTACTTCGATTCCAAGGCCGCCATGCTGGTCGCTTCGCTGCAATTCCTCGCCGCCGAGTTCGAGGAACGGGTGGTGGTGCCCGTCGCCAGTCTCAAATCCACGCCCATCGCCGCGCTCCAATTGCTGGTCGAACTGTATCTCGACCCGGACATCGCCAGTCCCCGCAAGGTGTCGGTCTGGTACGCGTTCTGGGGCGAGGCAAGCTCCCGTCAGGAATACTACGATATTTGCGGGCAGAAAGACGAAGGGTTCGCGGTGCTGGTGCACGAACTGATCGCGGCGTTGATCGAGCAGACTCCGCGATCCTCGCTGGATGCGGACGGCGTCGCATTGGGTCTCATCGGCGCGCTCGAAATACTCTGGCAGGACATCGCGTTCCAAACGGAGCGCGCCATCGACCGGTCCGCCGCCAGGCGTCGCTGCATGGCGTACCTTCGCTCCGTATTCCCCGGACGGTTCGAGGAGCCGGGCGGTGCCGGCCGGCCGGGACCGGCGCGTCCACGCATTGCCGGTTGGCGGCACGACGACGCGCGTGTTTTTGCAGCCGAGCGCGATGCCCTGTTCGCACCGGCGTGGACCGTGGTCGGGCATGAGTCTCAACTGCCGGTCGCCGGCGCGTTCCTGACGGCGGACACCGGGACCGAGCGCGTGTTGGCGCTGCGCGACGCGGCCGGCGACATCCAGGTGTTGCGCAACAGCTGTCCGGCCTCGCCGCATGCCTTGGTGAGCGGGGCGGGGCGTTTCGACGGCCCGATCCGCTGTGCGCTGCATCGCCTCGAATGTTCCTTGGATGGGCGGGTGACGGGCGGGGCGGGAGCGGATCTCGTGAAACTGGATTGGCACGCGAGCGGCGGCCTGTTGTTCGCCAGGTCGCCCGGTGCAGGGCCGCGGGCGGCTCCGCCGGCCGAGTTCGGTTCCGCCAGCGGCGGATGGCATCGCATGACCGCCGTGGGTGCCGCGTCGGGGTGGCTGGTCGCCGCCGATTGGAAGGTGCTCGCGGAGCAGTGGCTGGAGTCGGCCATCGCGGGCATCTGGCCCACCGCGGATGCGATGGACTGGACGGCACCGGAGTCGAACGCCTCGGGCTGGAGCGGAATGCGTTACCGCGGGCTCGTCTGCCAATCCGACCCCTGCGGATCCGACCCCGGCGCTTCCGTGCCCGGACGCTCCGCGCTTCCCGTGTGGCACCGGCGCTTCCTGGCGCCGCATCAACTGCTGGAGGCGCGGCCGGATGGATTGTCGGTGATCCAGGCGGTGCCGCTCGGCCCGGGCCGCTCGCGACTGAGCCGCTTCGATTTCACGGTCCTGACCGGCGGTGCCGCGAAGGCCGCGGGCTACCTCGCGCAGCGTGTGGGCGGGTTCGGACGTCGTGCGACGCTCCGATCGGCCGAATCGATTCAGAAGGGGCGAACCGAGTACGGCTATGCAGATGCCGGCACCGGCGTGCCCCCGGGCGTCGCATGGTTTCGCGGCTGGCTCGCCGCGCGCCTGCCCGCATCGACGGGCGACTGGTGCTGACACCTCAGCGGTAGCCGATGACCGGTCGTTGCGGACACCACCGGACGCGAGCCGTCACGCGAAGTGCGGCGGGGCTTTCGGGAGGCGGCATTCCGGGATCCGCGCCCGCAGCAGATCGTGAAATTCGAGCATGCTGCCCTCGAGGCGCGACAGGGGCCCGGGCCGGTAGCTGCTCGAAGCGAGCCCGCGCTGCACCCGCTCGCACAGCCGCCGGTCTTCCTCGTTGACGGATGCGTTGATGCGGTTGCTCAGGAAGCGCGCGGCACGCAACTCCGGCGTGCTGCCCGGCAACCCGAACACCGCGCCCCGGATGATGCACCTGCCCGGACCGGCGGGCAGCACCTGGAAAAAGTCCATCTGGTCGGGAAACACGTCGATCCCGAGATTGGGAAGCGCGCTGTAGAAGCGCCAGCAACGACGGTACTGCTCGGGCAGGTGACCGGCGGCGCGGTCGATCAAGGCGTGATAGCGGCCCTCGGACCAACGCGGCGAGCGCTTCTCGCGCAGCCAGCTCACGCCCCGCGCCACGCCCGGCACGGCCGCCGTATCGTCGTAATCCGGGGTGAACATGCGGAACAAGCCCGGGTGTCCGACGGGCACGTGGTAGGACTCCAGGTAATTATCCATCGCAATCTTCCAATCGACCTGCCACATGTCCGAGGTGATGGGACCCAGCGGCACCATGTCGGCGCAGCGGTAGGGGGCGAGCTCCTCGCCGAGCCGTCCCCAAACGTCGGATACGGAACGCGGAGCCGTGCCGTCATCGTCGGCCAGCCAGACGAAGACGAAACCGAACGACACGTCGACCCGCACCGTTCGCAGTGCGTGCACCGATCGATCGAGGCCGGGAAACGACTCCCGCATGGGCGTGCCGATCAGCGCGCCGTCCTGCCGGTAGGTCCAGCCGTGATAGGGACAGGTGATGGTCTGGCAGTTTCCCGCGCCATCCAGCAGCCGCGCGCCGCGATGCCGGCAGACGTTGTGGAACGCCCGGATCACGCCTTCACGGTCGCGTAGCACCAGCACGCTCTCCGAACCCAGGTCGAAGGTGGCGTAGTCGCCCGGCTTTGGAATGGAATTGACGTGGCACACCAACTGCCAGCTCGGCATCAGGATCCGCGCCTGCTCCAGCCGTGTCATCTCGGGATGGTCGTACACCCACGCGGGCAGCGCGCGGGGCGCGCCGGTCTCCGCGACTCGCGGGACAGCCTCGGCGACTCGCGGGACCGCTGCGGCGCGCGGCGCAGCGCCGGCGACCGGCACGGCGGCACCTGCGGGCTGGGCGGCGACGTCCCCGCGTGCGGCGGACGCGTCGCCGGGCACGACATGTTTCACGGCGATTTCCTCCGTTATATGGTCATATAAAGTACACCGGGCACATCTCGTCTGGCAAGATTATTAACGCCAGAAATCGCGAAATTTCATCACTATATGACTATATAAATGCGTGGACGCGCGACGGTGCCGGTGGTAGCGTGGCCGCTCCAGTCTGCAAGGGGACGTCATGGCCAGAACACTGACCAACAGCAACGCGCATTTCCGACGCGCCGAGAAGCGCCTGCCCCTCGGGGTGGCCTCCAATTTTCGCTACTGGGGCGAGGAGCGCACCATCTACGTCAAGCGGGGCAAGGGCGCCCGCATCGTCGATCTCGACGACAACACGTACGTCGACTACCGCATGGGCTACGGTCCCGCCATCTTAGGGTATGCGGACGAACGGGTCGATGCGGCGGCGCGCGACGGCATGGCCGTGGGCGGCGTGTTTGCGCTGTCGACCGAACGCGAACTTCGCGTCGCCGAGCGCATCTCCAAGATGGTGCCGGCGGCGGAGCTCGTAAGATTCTCCAATTCGGGCACCGAGGCGGTGATGGCCGGGCTGCGCCTCGCGCGTGCGTACACGGGCAGGGACGATTACGTGATCCTGGAGGGGGGCTATCACGGCCTGTTCGATGCGGCCATGTGGTTCACCCCCATGGACCAATGGTCGCAGGTGGGCGCGCCCGAGGTGAAGCCGTACAGCGAAGGGGTGCCGGTCAGTTCGAAGAGCTTCGCACACTTCGTGCAGGCGAACGACGCCGGGCAGCTCGCGGATGTCCTCGAACGGCACTCGCACCGCATCGCTTGCCTGTTGATCGAACCCATCATGGGCAATTGCCTGGGAATCGCGGCCGAACCTGAGTATCTGCGCGCGGCGCGGGAGTTGTGCGACCGCTACGGCGTGGTGCTGCTGATCGACGAGGTCAAGACCGGCTTCCGGGTGGCGCGCGGCGGTGTTCAGGAGCTGTACGGGATCAAGGCGGACCTCTGCACCTTCGCCAAGGCCATGGGCAACGGTTACCCCATCTCGGTGCTCGCGGGCCGCGAGGACATCATGCGCAAGATCGGTCGCGGCGTGGCCCACGGGGGCACCTACACGGCTCATTCCGTGTCGCTGGCCGCCGCCGAGAAATGTCTGGAGATCCTCGACGAGACCGACGCGCTGGAGCGGATCGCCACGTACGGCATGCGGCTGCGCGATGGGATGCATGCGGTGCTCGGCGCCCGCGGCATCGCCCACAGTTTCGTCGGCCATCCGTCCATGAGCGGCCTGTATTTCGCGCACGAGCCGCCGCGCAACTACCGGGCATGGAAGGGCAGCGACTATTCGTTCTACGATGCCATGGCGCAGGTGCTGCACGACGAAGGGGTGCTGTGCGAACCGGACTCCCGCGAGCCATGGTTCATCTCCGCGGCGCACGACGACTCCTGCCTGCGGGACACCCTGGCCGCGTTCGAAAAGGCCGTCGACCTCACGCTGCGAACCGCCGCCGGGGACCGCGCGGCGCGCGAAGCGACGGCTTGAGCGAACCCGACGTCATCATCGTCGGCGCCGGCCACAACGGCCTGGTGGCCGGATGCTACCTCGCGCGCGCCGGCCTCAAGGTGACCATGCTGGAGCGCAATCCCTACATCGGCGGCGCGGCGGTCAGCCGCAAGCTGTACCAGGATTTCACGTACTCGAACTGCTCCTACGTGTGCAGTTTGTTGCGCCCCGAGATCATGCGCACGCTCGAACTGCCCAAGTACGGCCTGCAGATCATTCCGTACGAAGGCGGCTGCACCATGATGCACGGCGGCGGCCATCTGGCCATCTACGACAATCACGATGCGCTGCGCCGCGAGATCTCCCGCCATTCGAAGCGCGATGCCGAGGCCTACGACCGCTATTCCCGGGACGTGATGCGTCAGTGCAAGTTCATCAAGCCCCTGCTGATGCGCGAACCGCCCGATCCCACCTCGTTCAAGCCGCGCGATCTGCAGGAATTGCTCTACCTGGGGAAGCGGTTCCACGGCCTCGGCGAGTCCCGGATGTACGACACGCTGCGATTCTGGACCATGAGCGCCGCCGATTTTCTCGACGAATATTTCGAGAGCGAGATCGTGAAAGCACACTTTGCCGGCAGTTCCATCATCGGTACGGCATTGGGACCACGCTCACCGGGCACGGCGTACGTGCTGCTGCACCATTACATGGGTGACATCGACGACACGGTGGGCGCATGGGGTTTCGCACGCGGCGGCATGGGCGCCATCAGCAATGCGCTGGGCGCGTCCTTCCGCGCGAGCGGGGGCACCATCCGCAGTGCCGCGCCGGTGCGGCAGATCCTGGTGCGGAACGGGCGCGGCGCGGGCGTGGTTCTCGACGACGGCGAGGAGATTCACGCGCCGCTCGTGGTGTCGAATCTCGACGTGCGACGCACGTTTCTGAAGACCATGGACCCGAAGGATCTGCCCGATGAATTCCTGGGTCAGGTGCGGAATTTCAAGATTCGCGGCTCGTCCGGCAAGCTCAACATCGCGCTCGACGGTCTGCCGCGTTTTCCGGCCATTCCGGAAGGCAGTCCGAGCATCCGCGGCGATCTGCACGTCACCGACACCCTCGACATGATGGAACGCGCCTACGACGACTGGAAGGCCGGCCGCTGGTCGCGTGCGCCCTACATCGACATGTTGATCCCGTCGCAGATCGACCCGAGCATGGCGCCCGACGGCAAGCACTACATGTCGGTGTTCGTTCAGTACTGCCCCTACGAACTCGCCTCCGGTCCCTGGGATGCGCAGAAGCGCACGGCCTTCGGCGATACCGTCATCGACACCATCGCCCGGCACAGTCCGGACTTCAAGGCGTTGATCCTGCACGCGGAAATACGCACGCCCTGGGATATCGAGAACGAGGTGGGATTGACCGAGGGCAACATCTTCCAGGGGGAGTTGACCATGGATCAGCTGTTATTCAACCGTCCGGTACCCGGGTACGCCCAGTACCGCTCGCCGGTGCGCGGCGTCTACCTGTGCGGGTCGAGCACGCATCCGGGCGGCGGCGTGATGGGAGCACCGGGCGCCAATGCCGCCCGGGCGGTGCTGCGCGATCTGGGCAGGGCCCACTGACCGTGGCAACCGTGTCGCCGCCGCAATCGGCGGGCCGCTACGACTGCATCGTCATCGGCGCGGGGCACAACGGTCTGGTGTGTGCGGCGACCTTGGCCCGGGCCGGACGTTCGGTGCTGGTCGTCGAAGCACAGGACCGGGTGGGCGGTGCGGCCGTCACCCGGGAGTTTGCCCCCGGCTTTCGCGTTTCGGGAGCCGCGCACCTGCTGCATCTCATGCCGGCGCAACTGGTGAGAGACCTGAAGCTGCGGGCGCATGGTCTCGAACTCGCGGCGCAGGCGCTGCCCTCGACGGCATTGCTCCCCGGCGGGGCGGCGTGCGACCTCGATCCATCGTGCTGGTCCGGATCCGAAGGGGATGCTTACGCGCGCTACGTCAGCCGCATGCGTCGATTCGCCCGAAGCCTCGTGCCCTTGCTCCACCGGGTGCCGCCGCGGCTGGGCACCGATGAGTGGCCGGACCGCTGGGCGCTGCTGCGACTGGGCTGGCAGCTGCGCAAGCTCGGCCGGCGCGACATGCGCGAGTTGCTGCGCATCGGCGGGATGAACGTCCACGATCTGCTCGAGGAACAGTTCACTTCGGCGGCGCTCAAGGGCGCACTGGCCTTCGACGCCGTGCTCGGCACGAATTTCGGTCCGCGCTCCCCCGGAACGGTGCTGACCCTGCTGTACCGGCTGGCGGCCGAATGTGCCGGCGGTGCGACGGCCTTGTCGCAACCCCGGGGCGGCATGGGTGCACTGAGCGAGGCCCTGGCGGCCTGTGCGGCGGCGGCCGGCACGCACATCCGCCTCGCAGCGCCGGTGGCGCGGATCCTGGTGGAGGGGGACCGGGCGGCCGGCGTCGAACTGCAATCGGGCGAGCGGATCGCCGCCGGCACGGTGGTGTCGGGCGCCGACCCGAAGACCACGTTCTTGAGGCTGCTGGGCGCACGGCACCTCGACACGGGCTTCGTGCGCCGGGTCGATCACATCCGCTGCCGTGGCCTCGCGGCCAAGGTGCATCTGGCCCTGGACCGGGCGCCTGAATTCGCGGGTGCGGCGGCGGCGGCCCAGCGCGGGCGCCTGCTCATCGCGCCGTCGCTGCAGCATCTTGAACTGGCCTACGACCACTCGAAGTACGGCGAATGGTCCGCTGCGCCCGCCATGGAGATCACGATTCCTACGCACAACGATCCTGCCCTCGCGCCGCCCGGCAAGCATGTGCTGTCCGCCATCGTGCAATACGCCCCGTATGCGCTCGAGGGCGGTTGGCAAGCGCATCGGCAGGGCTTCACCGACCGGGTGCTCGATACCTTGGAGGCGGCGGCGCCCGGACTTCGTGGCAGCATCGTCGCATCGGAAGTGCTCACCCCGGTGGACATCGAACGCGATTTTCGCATCGAAGGCGGCCACTGGCATCATGGCGAGCTGGCATTCGACCAGTTCTTCATGGTGCGTCCCGTCCCCGGGGCGGCGCAGCATGGAACGCCGCTGGCCGGTCTGTTCCTCTGCGGTGCCGGCGGTCATCCGGGCGGCGGCGTCATGGGCGTCGCGGGCCGCAATGCGGCAACCCAGGTGCTGCGCCAGGTCGCGCGATGACCGCCGCGTCCGCCCGTGCGCGCCATTTCGAGCAGCCGCTGCTGCACACGCCGTTCCATGCACGCGCCCGGGAGCTGAGCCAGGTCGACCGCTTCGTGTCGTGGGCGGGGTACAGCACCGTGGACGTATTCACCTCGGTGGAGCAGGAATATTTCGCCATCCGCAACGCCACCACGCTCTACGACCTGACTCCGATGGTCAAGTACCGGATCACGGGCAGCGACGCACTGCCGTACCTGAATCGGTTGATGACCCGCGACATGGCGAAGCTCAGGGCGGGGCGCGTGGCGTACACGGTCTGGTGCAACGATGCCGGACACCTCATCGACGACGGCACGGTGTTCCATCTGGGCGAGAACGACTATCGGCTGTGCACGGCCGAACGCCAGCTCGATTGGCTGCTCGACTCGGCCATCGGTTTCGACGTGTCGGTTGCCGAAATCACCGAGGAGATCGCGGCGCTGGCCGTGCAGGGTCCGACATCGTGCGCCGTGCTGGCGGCTGCCGGCCTGCCGGGCATCGAACTGCTCAAACCCTTCGACATTGTCCGCTTCTCGCTGAACGGCCGCGACCTCACCGTATCGCGCACCGGTTTCACCGGCGATCTGGGGTATGAACTGTGGATGGCCCCGGACGACGCGGAAGCGGTCTGGGACGACCTGATGGCGGCCGGCCGCTCGCGCGGGATACGGGCCATCGGCTCGCAGGCACTCAACATCGCGCGCATCGAAGCGGGGTTTCTCAGCCCTCACGTGGATTTCGTCTCGGCCGAACGAACCATCCGCACCGGCCGCGATCGCTCGCCCCTGGAACTGGGGCTCGCTTGGTCGGTCGACTTCGACAAGGGGCATTTCAACGGCCGGCGCGCGTTGCTGCACGAGCATCGCACGGGCCCAAGCCGCCGGCTGGTGGGATTGGACATCGCCGGCAACAAGCCCGCCCACGACGCGCTGCTGTACGCGGAGCGTGAC
>CAZZWZ010000066.1:5102-13474 GCA_964657955.1 uncultured Steroidobacteraceae bacterium | reverse complement strand
CCCTTGCGCGGTGCCCCCGCGGCCGTCCAATCGAGCAGGCCCAGCGCCGTCATGAGAGCGACCACCAGGCACATGGTGACCACGCCGAGGATCAGCGCCACCAACACCTCCCGGAGAAACAGCCGCCGCGGCGAGCCGAAGCCGAGACTCGTCCGGTCGCCCACCCCGAGGCGGCGTGCGGATGCCAAAAAAACACCGAGCAGCACGAGCATGCCGATGCGCTCGCCCAGCCGGTGAAAGGGAAAGCCGAAATACGGATGTAGCAAAATCCAGGCAGGATAGGTGAGCACGGCGATGGCGGACAAACCCACCGCGATCATCCCGAGAAATGCGATGAATGCACGCACCCGAATATCCTGCCGGCGAATCTACCATAGAAGCGCGCAAGAGGCGGGCGATGCCGACCCGGGCGGTGGCTGCCGCCCACCGGGCGCAGCGCCATGCGCCCGCGCGCCGCCGGCCTCGCGCCGAACGCCCGGCGCCGGTTGGCGAGGGCCGTTCGTGTCGAGCTAAAATACCCTGGAGAACTGCGCCGCATTCACCCGGCGTGCCCGAATCACCCCTGACCCTGCGAGCCATCATGAGTGCATTGGATGACGAAAAACTTCTCCGGCGCGTCACCCGCGACATCGCGGATACCTACGACGAAGAGCTCGAGATGGAGATCGAGGACCGACACCCCCTGCCCGACGGCGGCAGGGAAGATTCCACGGCGTCGGATCGTGACTACCGGCAGGCCTATTTCCAGCAGCTCTTCAGGCTGCAGGCCGAACTGGTCAAGCTGCAGGACTGGGTGGTCGCCACCGGCGAGAAGGTGCTGGTGCTCTTCGAGGGGCGCGATGCCGCGGGCAAGGGTGGCGCGATCAAACGCATCAGCCAGCGGCTGAATCCGCGGGTGTGCCGCGTGGTCGCGCTGCCGGCGCCGAACGATCGCGAGCGCACGCAGTGGTACTTTCAACGGTACGTCTCGCACCTGCCGGCGGCCGGAGAGATCGTGCTGTTCGATCGCAGCTGGTACAACCGGGCCGGGGTCGAGCGCGTCATGGGATTTTGTACCGCCGAGGAATACGAGGAATTCTTCCGTTCGGTGCCGGAATTCGAACGCATGCTGGTGCGCTCGGGCATCAAGGTGCTGAAATACTGGTTCTCCATCACCGACGAGGAACAGAATCTGCGCTTCCTGGGCCGGATTCACGATCCGCTGAAGCAGTGGAAGCTGAGTCCGATGGATCTCGAGTCGCGGCGACGCTGGGAGGACTACACGGTGGCCAAGGACACCATGCTCAAGCGCTCGCACATTCCGGAAGCGCCCTGGTGGGTGGTGCAGGCCGTCGACAAGAAGCGCGCACGCCTCAACTTCATCGATCACCTCCTGAAGCAGTTCCCTTATTGCGAAATTCCCAAGGCGCTCGTCGACCTGCCGCAACGCGAACACCACGAGCACTATTCGCGCCAGGCGGTGCCGCGCGAGATGCTCGTCCCGGAAGTGTACTGATCGCACGCGCCGCTCCCGCAGGCCGCGGATGGGCGTACGGCGCGCGCCCATCATGCGTCGAACGCGTGCGACGCGGCCCTATCTCGCGAGCGCGTAGCGGCGGCAGTGCTCCAGGTACGCAGCCTCGTGGGTGGACACCAGCTCCACCACGCTCGACCACAGCCACGACGGCGCATCGATCTGGGCCGACTTGCGGGCCTTGAACGAGGCGGCGAACTCCGCGCGCGTGGAGGAATCCATCTGTCGCGCATGCGCCTTGCCCACCACTTCGGCCAGATAGCGCGCCGAGTCCACGGCCTCGTCGTGCGACAGCCGGTCGATTTCGAGTTTCAAATCCTGCGGCATCAATTCGCGAATCACCACCGACCGCCCCAGCAACCTGCCGGCCATCATGCGCTCGCCCAATGCCGGGGACAGGTGCCGGGCGCCCTCCACCACGCGCCTGCCGTTGTCCTTGGGCATGAGGGCATCGCGTGCGCGGGGCGCGGCCGCGGCATGCGCCTCCTTCAAGTCGATGAGACAGAACTCGTCGTCCCGGGATTTACCGGTGCTCACGTTCAAGAGCACTGCGAAGCGCAGGCGTCCGAGCGAGCTGCAGCCCTTCATCCAGTAGGCCGCATCCAGCACCTCGATGGTCGCATCGTCGGGCCGCGAGCGGAGCGAGGTCACCAGCTTGCGAACATCTTCCTGCCGGAACAGCGCCTCGATGGCGCGGGATTCGTCCCTGGCGAGGGGCCAGAAATGATCGCCGTGCGGGATGTTGGGCTTGACATCCTTCAAACGCTCGCGGGCCAGATGCTTCCACGTGCGCGTGGTCGCCTTGCGCATCACGATCTTGATGCTCTCGGGCTTGTCGCTCTCGATCTGATTCTGCGCCCGCACGCCCTTCAAGGCGCGCTGATAGCCGATCATCATCTGCTCGAGCATGTGGGCGGTGGTCACGCCCGGCAGATCCGAGCCGCGCGCCGCGGACGACAGGGACAGGCCCAGACGGATGAGATCATGGTTCGGATTGCCGATGACGGTCTGATCCAGATCCCGGATCTGCACGTGAATCCTGCCGTCGGAATCCGCCAGAGGCCCGAGATTGCCCGCGTGACAATCGCCGCAGATCCATACCGACGGTCCCTTGGGCACGGCCCGTTCGCCCCGCTCCTCGAGCCACCGGTAGAACTGCACCGTGCTGCCGCGGACGTAGGCATGGGCCGAGCTCGCCATCTTGAGCGTGCGGCGCGCCGCCAGGATTTTCGCGCGATTCGCGGGCAGTATGGTTCCCGGTCGGCTGGTTCGATTCCTTGACATCGGAGTTCCGTTGCAAAACGATCATGATATCCGGCTTTGCCGCGGAGCACCGTAGTGCGCGTGCCGGCCTCGACCGAGCCACGGAGTGCCGCGCGGGGACACCGGCCCGTCGCCGGCAGCCGTCACGCGCGCCCGAAGCCGCCGCCGCCGGGCGTCTCGATGACGAACACGTCGTCGCACCGCATCTCGACGGTGGCCGTGCCGGCGAGTTCGGTACGGCTGCCGTCCGCTCGATCCACGCGGTTGCGGCCCAGCGCCCCCGGCATGCCGCCGGCCAAGCCGAACGGCGCGATGCGCCGGTGATTCGACAAGATCCCGGCGGTCATGGGCTCGAGAAACCGCACCCGGCGCACCACGCCGTTGCCGCCCCGGTGGCGCCCGGCACCACCCGAGCCTGAGCGGATGGAAAATTCCTCGAGACGGACGGGGAACCGCCACTCCAGGATCTCGGGGTCGGTGAGACGGGAATTCGTCATGTGGGTCTGCACGGCGTCCGTGCCGTCGAAATCGGCTCCGGCGCCGGAACCGCCCGCGATGGTCTCGTAATACTGGTGTTCGGCATTGCCGAAGGTGAAATTGTTCATGGTGCCCTGCGCCGCCGCGAGCACGCCGAGAGCCCCGTAGAGACAATCGGTGATGCATTGCGAGGTCTCCACGTTGCCCGCCACCACCGCGGCCGGATGACGCGGACTGAGCATCGAGCCCTCGGGGATGATGAGTTGCAGCGGTTTCATGCAGCCCTCGTTCATCGGGATGTCCCCGCCCACCAGCGTGCGAAACACGTACAGCACCGCCGCGCGGCACACGGCAGCGGGCGCGTTGAAATTGTTCGGCTGTTGCGCCGACGTACCGGTGAAGTCGACGACGGCGCTGCGTGCGGCCCGATCGATGGACACCTTCACGTGGATGGAGCAGCCCTCGTCCATCTCATAGGTGAACTCGCCGTCCTCGAGCACGTCGAGCACGCGACGCACGCTCTCCTCGGCATTGTCCTGCACGTGCTGCATGTACGCGAGCACCACGTCCAGGCCGAATTGCGCCGCCAGGCGCCGCAGCTCCTGCACGCCTTTTTCGTTGGCGGCGATCTGCGCCTTCACGTCACCCAGATTCTGCACCACGTTGCGCGCCGGATACGCGCCGGACGAGAGCAGGGACACGAACTCCGCCTCGCGGAACCGTCCACGCTCGACCAGCAGGAAATCGTCGATGAGGACGCCCTCCTCCTCGACGGTGGTGCTGTTCGGCGGCATGGAACCCGGAGTGATGCCGCCGATGTCGGCGTGATGGCCGCGGGAAGCCACCCAGAAGATCGGATGTTCATCGCCGGGGTCGAATACGGGCGTGATGACGGTCAGGTCGGGCAGGTGCGTACCCCCGTTGTAGGGGGCGTTCGACGCATACACGTTGCCGGGTTCGACGGCCGCGCCGCGCATGACCGCGCGCACGCTGTCCCCCATCGAACCCAGGTGCACGGGCATGTGCGGCGCATTGGCGATCAGCCGGCCCGCGCGATCGAACAGCGCGCAGGAAAAGTCGAGACGCTCCTTGATGTTCACGGAGTAGCTGGTGTTCTCCAGCACCGCGCCCATCTGCTCGGCGATCGACATGAACAGGTTGTTGAAGATCTCCAGCATGACCGGGTCCACCGCGGTGCCCGCGGCGGGCCGGCGCTGCAATGGGGCCACCCGGGTCAGCACGAGATCCTCGCGGGCGGTGACGTGCGCCTGCCATTGCGGTTCCACCACGGTGGTCGCGTTCGGATCGACGATGATGGCAGGTCCGGCCACGGTATCGTGCGGCCGCAGCCGGCCGCGCTCGTACACGGGGGTCCGCAGATCTTCGCCCGCGGCATGCATGGCGACGGTGGCGACCGCGGGGGGCGCCGCACCGCGCGGCACCGTCTCGGACACCGCATCGACCGGCGAGCCCGCGGATCCGACGGCCTCCACCGACACCGCCTCGACGACGTGAGCTTTATCGGGTGCGGTGAAACCGAACTGCCGCCGGTGCGACGCCTCGAAGGCCGCCACGATGTCGGCGTGGGAGCCGAAGTCCACCGCCAGCGTCGCGTCCGTGCCCTCGTACTTCAGGTGCACCTTCTGCTGCACCCGGATGTGCTGGGCCGCCACGTGCTGGCGGCGGATCTCCCCGGTCGCATCGGCGGCCAGGGTTCGCAAGCGCTCGGCCAGCTCCGCCTGCAGCGCGCCGCTCAGGCGTTGCTCCACCGCCGCTTCGCGCAGGGCCCGCAGATCGGCCAGCCCCATGCCGTACGCCGACAGCACGCCGGCATGGCGGTGGATGAAAATTTTCGGCATCCCGAGTGCATCGGCCACGCGGCAGGCATGCTGTCCGCCCGCGCCGCCGAAGCAGGCCAGCACGTATCGGGTGACGTCGTAGCCGCGCTCGATGGAGACCTTCTTGATGGCGTTGGCCATGTTCTCGACCGCCACCCGCAGGAATCCCTCGGCCACGGCCTGCGGCGTGCGCTCCTCGCCCGCGGCACCGACGCGCGCGGCGAGGTCGGCGAATTTGCCGCGCGTCGCTTCGACGTCGAGGGGCTCGTCGCCGCGCGCCCCGAACACCTGGGGGAAAAAATCCGGTTGCAGGCGGCCGAGCATCACGTTGCAGTCGGTCACGGTGAGCGGGCCGCCGCGGCGGTAGCAGGCGGGCCCGGGGACGGCACCCGCCGATTCGGGGCCCACGCGAAAGCGCGCGCCGTCGAAGTGCAGCACCGATCCACCGCCCGCCGCGACCGTATGGATTCGCATCATCGGCGCCCGCATGCGCACGCCCGCGACCAGCGTCTCGAAGGCGCGCTCGTACTCGCCGGCGAAATGCGACACGTCGGTGGACGTGCCGCCCATGTCGAAACCGATGACTTCGCCGAATCCGGCCATCCGCGCCGTGCGGGCCATGCCGACCACGCCGGCCGCCGGTCCCGACAGGATGCTGTCCTTCCCCTGGAAGAGGTGCGCATCCGTCAGGCCGCCGTTCGACTGCATGAACAGCAGGCGCGGCCGCGACGCGTCGTGTCCGAGCTCCGCGGTCACCTGATTCACGTAACGGCGAAGCACCGGCGACAGGTACGCGTCGACCACCGTGGTATCGCCCCGGCCGACCAGTTTCATCAGGGGGCTGGCCTCGTGGGAGACCGACACCTGGGTGAAACCGATTTCCCGTGCCAGGGCGGCGACCAGGCGTTCATGTGCGGGAAACCGGTACGCGTGCATGAAGACGATGGCCGCCGCCGAGACGCCCTCGCGATGCACCGCTTCGAGGTCGCGGCGCACCGCCGCCGGGTCCACGGCCGTGATTTCGGCGCCCCGGGCCCCCATGCGCTCGGACACCTCGACCACGCGCTCGTACAGCGATTCGGGCAGGCGGATGTGGCGATCGAAAATCCGCGGGCGGTTCTGATAGCCGATGCGCAGTGCATCGTGAAAGCCGCGGGTGACCACCAGGACGGTGCGTTCTCCCTTGCGCTCGAGCAGCGCGTTGGTGGCCACCGTGGTCCCCATCTTCACGGCCTCGATCGCCGCGGCGGGAATGACGGCGTCCTCCGCGAGGCCGAGCAGATCGCGTATTCCTCGGATCGCCGCGTCGCGGTAGCGCTCGGGATTCTCGGACAGCAGCTTGTGCGTCAACAACCGGCCGTCGGGCCGGCGCGCGACGATGTCGGTGAACGTGCCGCCGCGGTCGATCCAGAACTGCCATCCACCCGCCTCGGTCGCATTCTCGGTCATCCGAAACTCCTTCCCCGCGATCGCGGTTGCGCCGCCCATGGTATGCAAAGATGCGTGCGCCGACACGCGGGCGGCGCTACCGCCGGTGGCGGGCCGCCCGGCGTCCGGATGACAGCGCCCTGTGATCTTGATAGCGTGTCCGGATCAACGAGGAGAAGGCCGATGATCAAAGTCAGCGTGATGTATCCCAATACGCCCGGTGCAAGGTTCGATCACGCGTACTACCGCGACAAACACATGCCGCTGGTGAAGCAGCGCATGGGCGACAAGTGCAAGTACTACACCGTGGACAAGGGGATCGCCGGCGGAGCCCCCGGCGCACCCGCCACCTACGTCGGCATGTGTCACATCTTCTGTGATTCCGTCGAAGACTTCCAAAGCGGCTTCGGTCCTCATACCGATGAAATCATGGCGGACATTCCGAAGTACACGGACCTCACCCCCGTGATCCAGATCAGCGAGGTCGTGGTCGGGAAATAGGCCCGGCCGCCGCTGTCCCGGGCCCGCCGTTGCCGATGATATGCTGGCCGTCCCGGTCGCGGCATCTGCGCCGCACTCCGCGAGGAAAACGTCATACCGATGCAAACCGCCCCACAGCTTCGCGCCCCGGCTCGCGCCCGATCCTGATGTCGCGGCGCGTGCGACTCGATACCAGCCTCGAGGCAGTCGTCGAGCGCTGCGCCCGCATGACGCACGATGCCGTGCTGGTGACCATCGTGGGAACGGCGGGTTCGACCTACCGCAAGGCGGGCGCGCGGATGCTCATCGAGCCGGACGGACGTCTGACCGGACTGCTGAGCGGCGGATGTTTCGAGGAGGACCTCAAGTCGCATGCGGCGGCCGTGCTGGCAGGCGGCCCGCCACGCGTCGTCCAGTACGACATGCGGACGGACGACGATCTCGTGTTCGGCATCGGCGCCGGGTGCGAGGGCGCCCTTCGCCTGCTGCTGGAGCCGTTGCAGCCGGGCGGCGAGGCGTTCCATGCCGTGCAGACCGCCGCCCGGTCGAGCGCGCTGGGACGGACCGTGGCGCTGGCCATGGTCCACACCGGCACCGGCCGGCTCGGCACGGGTCTGTGGTCGCCCGAGCGGTCGACAACCCGGGATGCGTGGATCCAGGCACTGGAGCCGGTTCCCCGGATCCTCATCTGCGGCGCCGGATCGGATGTGGAACCGTTGGCGGCGGGACTGCGCGATCTGCGCTGGCAGGCCACCATCGTCGACCACCGCCCCGCCTACCTGGACCCGTCGAGGTTTGCCGCGGAGCTGGTCCATACGCCCGCGCAGGGTTTGGCGGAAACGGTGGATCTGGCGCGCTACACGGCCGCCGTGGTGATGAGCCACCACCTGGTCTCCGACGCCGCCTATCTGCGATCCCTGGCACGATCGGACGTCCCGTACGTCGGCTTGCTCGGGCCCCGCCAGCGCCGCGACAAACTGCTGTCCGAACTCGGATCGTTGGCGCCGTTGCTCGCACAGCGCCTGCGGGGGCCCGTGGGCATGGACATCGGCGCCGCGACGCCCGAAGGCATCGCACTGTCCATCATCGCCGAACTGCACGGCTTCGCGGCCACCCTCTCGCCGCCGCCGGGTGCCGATGCGGAGGTCATCGGGCGGCTGCCTTCGCCTCCCTTCTCTGCGACCACACCGCAATGCAAAATCGGGACACGATGGACAACGCCGTCGTGACGATGAGAATCGCGATGATGCGGCGTTCGTCCCGGTCGACCTCGGCCGAACGCGCGGCCAACAATCGCTCTTCGCCATCCTGAATCCGCTGCTTGAGCACGCGGATCGCATCCATCGACTGCTTGCCCCGGCTGTCGGCCACCA
>CAZZWZ010000066.1:0-5002 GCA_964657955.1 uncultured Steroidobacteraceae bacterium | reverse complement strand
CCCGGCTGTCGGCCACCAGGTCCTGCAAATCCGCCAGGTCGTGCGGCACGGCGTCACCCGACGCACGCTCGTAGGGTGAGAGGAACGCCGCGTCGCCGGTGATGATGAAGCCGCGCTGACCCGTCTCGGCATCGAGTGCGTCGATCAGCACCTGGTCCGCGGCACGCACCACCTGGTAACTATGCACGAGCAGCTCGCGGTCCTGGCGCAGCAGATAATGCGAGCGCAGGGACGCACCGGCGCCCACCAGGATCAGAAGGCTGATCGGAATGGCCGCGAGCACGCGACGCGAGCCCGCGGCCCTGGCACCGTGCACGCGCTTCCCGCCGCCCGAGCCACCGTCAACCGCCGCCATGAGTCGTCTCCGTCACCGGTACTGGACTTGTCACGATTGAGGACGCCGGTCGTCACGAATGCGGACGCGCCGGATTGCGCAAGCGGCCGACATGGGGTGAACGGCCGTGCCGTCGCGACGGATTCTGCATGACGACGGCCGAAGCTGGCATCCGGCTTGCATCATCCGGCAGACGACCGGCGCATGCAACTTGGGACGACGAAACGGCGATCCATGAAACGAGGAACCGCGACGAGCGAACGAACCGCGCAGTCCCGCCCCGGCAGGGCGTCGCTGCGCGGGCTCGATTGGCTCAACTTCTTCCTCGCCGACGTGCAGAGCGGAGTCGGCCCGTTTCTCGCCATCTACCTGGCAGCCTCCGGTTGGAGCGCCGAGACGGTGGGCATCGCACTGACCGGCGGCGGCATCGCCGGCATCATCGCGCAGACACCGGCCGGCGCACTCGCCGATCGCGTGAGATTCAAACGAGCCCTGCTCGCGACGGGAACCGTGTGCCTGGGCATCGGTGCGCTGATGATCGCCATGCTGCCGACGTTCTGGCCGGTGATGGCCGCGCAAACGCTCATCGGCGTGACCACCAGCCTGTTCGGGCCCACGCTGTGCGCCATCTCGCTGGGGTTGGTTGGGCGTGCCGCGTTCGATCGCCGTCAGGGCCGCAATCTGACGTTCAATGCGGCGGGCAACGTGGTTGCCGCGATCGCGATGGGTCTGATCGGATACTTCATCTCCAACCGAGGCATCTTCTTCTTCGTCGTGGCATTCGCGTTGCCCACCCTGCTCTCGCTGTGGCGGATCGACCCGCGGGAAATCGACTACGACCTGGCCCGCGGGGCCGACGCCGCCGCGGCGGGCGCGCCTGATTTCAACCTCTGGAGTCTGGTCAGGGACCGGGCCTTGCTGGTGTTCCTGCTGTGCGCCGTGATGTTTCATTTCGCCAACGCCGCCATGCTGCCCCTGCTCGGCGAGATGTTGTCCAAGGGACACGGGCGCACCTCGATGATGTTCATGTCGGCCTGCGTCGTGACCACGCAGATCGTGGTCACCCTGCTCGCCGGATGGTGTGGCATCGAGGCGCGCCGACGGGGACGCAAACCGCTGCTGCTCATCGCCTTCGCGGCGCTGCCCATCCGCGGCGTGCTCTACACGCTCACGCACGACACCGCGTATCTGGTCGCCATACAAATCCTGGACGGCATCGCCGCGGCGGTGTTCGGCGTGGTCTCCGTGCTGGTGATCGCGGACCTCACCAAAGGCACCGGGCGTTTCAACCTGACGCTGGGCGCGGTGACCACCGCCGTGGGCATCGGCGCCGCGTTGAGCCAGGGCATCGCCGGCAGCATCGTCACCCACTTCAGCTACGACGCCGCCTTCCTGTTCCTGGCGGCGGTGGCCGTCGTGGCCACCGTGATCCTGTGGATCGCCATGCCCGAGACCCGCGATCAGCCCTCCTCGATCCGGCGCTCCTCGTCGGGCAACAACGTCAATTCGTTCCAGTCCAGTTCCTCCTGCAGAAAGAGATAGGCGTTGTCGTCGACCTGGTGATCGTTGCGCAATTCCTGCAGCAGCTCGCGCTGTGCCGCGATGGCCGCCAGGCCGAACTTGCGATAGCGCTCGAGCGAATGCCCGGCCGGGGCCGGCTCGTCGTGGATGGCGTAGCCGTAACGCAGGGCCTGCGCCTCCGGTCCGGCAAAGGCGTCGAGCGTCGACACGGCCTTGCGCAGCAGTCTGGCGCGCGCTTCCTCGAATTCGCGTCTGCCCGTGTCGTCGACGTGCAGCCTCAACCAACGAATCAACGGCGCCAGGGTGAGGCCTTGCACGACGAGCGTGGCGAGGACCACGGCGAACGCGGTGAGGACGATCAGATCCCGGCGCGGGAATTCGGCCGGCAGCGCGAGCGCCGTGACCAGCGTGACGAGGCCGCGCATGCCGCACCAGCCGACGAGCAGACCCTGCCGCGCCGTGGGCGGCGCAACCTCGGGTCCCCGAAAGCGGACGAAGCGTGCGGACAGGCGATTGAACGCCATGACCACGACCAGGCGCGTGAGGATCACCGCGGCGATCACGATGGCGGCGAAGGACAACGCATCGCCCAGGGGCATGGACTGGGTGCGGGCGAGGATGGTCCTGACCTGCATGCCGACGAGCAGGAAGGCAATGACGTTGAGCAGGAAGACGACGGTTGCCCATACGGCATAGGAATGGACGCGCATCCGCGCGACTCCGCTCAGCTGTGGGTTGCGCGCCACCGCCATCGCGAAAGCGGCCTCGCAGAGCACCGCCGACACGCGCAACCGATCGGCGACCACCCACACGGCACAGGCCACCACGAACTGCAACACGGTGGCCCCGAGCGTGCGGGTGATGACGGGCGTCAGGTAACGCATCCCCCGCGCGAACACCATGCCGAGAAGAACGGCCGCGGGTGCGGCCAACCCCAGCTGCACGAGCACTCCGCCGTCCAGTCCGCCGTTCGACTGGATCGCGAGGGCTGCGCCGAACAACAACAGCGCCGTGGCATCGTTGATCAGGCTCTCGCCCTTCAGCACGTACGCCGTGCTCTTGGGCACGGTCACCGCCCCGAGCACGGCCACCGCGGCCGCCGCGTCCGGCGGCGCCACGATGGCCCCCAGGGCGAGCGCCGCCCCCAGCGGCAGATTCGCGAAGGCCCGGCCGATCCACGCCACCACGCACGCGGTGAGCAGCACCGCCACCACGGCGAGCAGCACCAGCGGCCGCCAGTAACGCCGTGCCGCGTCCGCCGAAAAATCGTAGGCGGCGTCCAGCAGCACCGGCGCGATGAACAGGGCCAGGGCGGTGTCGGGATCGAGCATGATGCGCGGCGATCCGGGGACGAATGCCACGAGGATGCCGGCCGCCGCGAGCATGGCCGGATAGGGCAATCCGAAGCGGCGCGAGACCTGCAACAACGCGATGGCCACCGCCAGCAACGCCAACAGGCTCTCGAAAAACGTCATGTCGCCCTCGAAACGACGCGCAACCGCCACCGCTCGGCCGACAGTATTTCACACTTGCCGGTCCGCGAACTTCGATTCGAACTATAATCGGCGGGCTGATGTTGCACGTGGGTTGCACTACGCGGGTCGTATTCCGCGAGTTGCGCCCCGCTTGCTGCACCCCGCGGGCCGTAACCCGCTGAACGACGCGCTCGATGGGCGATCCGTCGGCCGCGCCCGATGTTTCGGAGAGGCCATGTCGAACAACCACCAAAATTTCTACATCGATGGCGCCTGGGTCGGTCCGGCCGTGCCGAGGACGCTCGAGGTGATCAACCCCGCCACCGAGGCGGTCTACACGAAGATCTCTCTGGGCGGGGCGGCCGACGTGGATCGCGCCGTCGCCGCGGCCAAGGCGGCTTTTCCCGCCTTCTCGCGCACCGGCCGCGAGGAACGCCTGGCGCTGCTGCGCAGGGTGCTGGCGCTCTACAACGGCCGCGCGGACGCCATCGCCGAGGCCGTGAGCGACGAGATGGGGGCGCCGCTCAAGTTCGCGCGCGAGGCGCAGGTGTGGGCCGGCCGGGTTCATCTGGAATCCACCATCAAGGCGCTCGAAGCGCTGCAATTCTCCTCGCAGCGCGGGTCGACGCGCATCGTGCGCGAGGCCATCGGGGTCGTGGGCCTCATCACGCCGTGGAACTGGCCGCTGAATCAAATCGTCTGCAAGGTGGCGCCCGCCATCGCGGCGGGATGCACCATGGTCCTGAAGCCGAGCGAGATCGCGCCCATCAGCGGCATCATCTTCGCCGAGATCATGCACGAAGCCGGGGTTCCCAAGGGCGTGTTCAATCTCGTGAGCGGCGACGGGCCCGGCGTGGGCGAACGTCTGTCGGCGCATCCGGACATCGCCATGATGTCCTTCACGGGATCGACGCGTGCCGGCATCCTGGTCGCCAAGGCGGCGGCCGACACGGTCAAGCGGGTGGCGCAGGAGCTCGGCGGCAAATCCGCCAACATCGTGCTCGCCGATGCCGACCTGGTCGATGCGGTCACGCGCGGGACCGCCGCCTGTTTCGCCAACAGCGGCCAGTCCTGCGATGCACCCACGCGCATGTTCGTACCCGCGAACCGTCATGCCGAAGCGCTCGAGATCGCCAGGGGCGTGGCCGCGGATCACCGGGTGGGTTCGCCGCGCGCGGCGGACACCGTCCTGGGCCCCGTGGTCAGCAAGGTGCAGTTCGACAAGATTCAGGGACTGATCCAAAAGGGGATCGACGAGGGTGCCACCCTGGTGGCCGGGGGCACCGGACGACCCGCGGGACTCGACACCGGCTACTACGTCAAGCCCACGGTGTTCGGCGGAGTGCGGCACGAGATGACCATTTCCCGGGAGGAGATTTTCGGACCGGTGTTGTCGATCCTGCCCTACGAGAGCGAACGGGAAGCCATCGACAAGGCGAACGATTCCATCTACGGCCTCGCCGCGTATCTATGCTCCACCGATCTCGAACACGCGCGGCGGGTGGCGCAGGAACTGCGCGCCGGCAACGTCAACATCAACTACCCCGACTGGGACGTCGATGCGCCGTTCGGCGGCTACAAACAGTCCGGCAACGGCCGCGAGTATGCCGACTGGGGCATTCACGAATTCCTGGAGACCAAGGGCATCGTCGGCTACGGGGCGGCCTGAGCG
>CAZZWZ010000065.1:0-13597 GCA_964657955.1 uncultured Steroidobacteraceae bacterium | reverse complement strand
CAGGCGCCGCGGCAAAGGCTGGCGCAGCGGCCCGGGACGAGGCGGCGGCGACGGCACAGGCCGATGCGGCCACGCCCCAGTGCAACAGGCGGCGCCGCAATCGATTCATCGCGCCCGTCGCTCGGCGAAGAGGCGCCCGCGCTCCAGTGCCAGCACGGTGGCGCGGGGGAAGAAATTAAACTCCGACGCCGACGCCCAGGTGTAGGCACCCATGACCCGGCCCACCACGAGATCGCCGACGTCGAGCAGCGGCAGATCGATGCCCTCGGCGATCACGTCGATGCTGTCGCAGGTGGGCCCCGCCAGCACCGAGGGGTGCCGCGCGGCATCGGGCCCGGACCGCGCGCCGGAGACCGACAACGCGTCGACGGGATACCGGGCGTGATCGTACATCTGGCCGCTGTAACTGCCGTACACCCCGTCGTCCAGGTAATACCACCAGCGTCCGTCGCGCTGCGCCCTGCCCATGATGGAGGCGACGGTGATGGCCGACGGCGCCGCGATGTACCGTCCCGGCTCTGCGATCACCCGCACCGCGTCGAGCCGTCCCAGCGCGTCGCGAATGGGGCGGCAGAACTCCTCGATGGGCAGCGCCGGCTGCGGGCCCTGCGCGTAGTCCACCGGAAAACCGCCGCCGATGTCGAGCAGGTTCATCGCATGTCCATGCGCCGCCGCGTCGCGCATGAGCTCGCGGCACACCGTGATGGCCTGCACGTGCATGTCCGGGCCCGCGGATTGCGACCCCACGTGAAACGACAGGCCGTCGATCTTGATGCGCAATTCGGCGGCGAGGTCGAGCAAGGCGGGCACGGCGTCGGGTGCACAGCCGAACTTGCGCGACAGATCGCACACGGCCTCGGGGCTGCGAAAGGAAACCCGGATCAGCAGCGACGTGCGGTTGCGATACTTGACGAACTTGCGCAGCTCGTCGGGATTGTCGACGACGAACCGGGTCACCCCGTAGGACAGCGCCGTGCGGATGTCGCTGTCGCGCTTGATGGGATGGGTGTGGATGCAGCGCTGCGCCTCGATTCCCGCACGTCGCACCAGATCGACCTCGCCGTTGGTGGCCAGATCGAAATACGCGCCCTCCTCGCGCAACGCCTGGACGACGGCGGCGTGCGGCAGGGGCTTCAACGCGTAGAAGAGATCGACGCCCGGCAGCGCCGCGGCGAGGCGCCGATACTGGGCGCGGATGCGTTCCGCATCGACGATGAACAGCGGCGAGCCGAATCGCTTCACCAGCCGCAGGATGGATTCCCGCGCGAACGGATCCTGATCGGGATCGAGCTCCGGCGAGTCGCCCGCGGGCACTTTGCGCATTCCGATCGACTTGGCCAACACGTCGCTCCGCTATCCCGCGCTCAGTTCGAGCGGATCGCCGTCCATGCCGCTCGCGCGTTGCAGACGGTCGAGAATGGCCGCCCAGCGTTCCTCTCCGGGCAGCTCCTGCACCAGAATCCGCGCGCAGCCCGCGCTGTCGAGCGTGCGCAGATGATTATAAAGATTGTGGGCGTAGGCTTCAGCCTTTTTGCCGGCGTTGATCCAGGTCATGTAGCGGTGCGTCTCGAGGGGCGGACGCATGGCCAGCACCGCCACCTTCTCCTGACGCGCGACGAACTCGCCCGCGTATTTCTCCAGGTCGGCGGACGCCACGATGGCGAGCGGCGTCGCGGGCGCGTAATGCTGCAGACGATCGCCGGGCACGCGCGGCACCGGACCGCCGCTCACCAGCGGAACGATCTTTTCGATCTGCGAACGCGTGATGGACCCGGGCCGCAGCAGCCGCGCCTCGCCGCCCAGACACGACACGATGGTGGACTCGAGGCCGATGGTGGCCTCGCCGCCGTCCAGGATCACCTGCACGGCCGAGCCCAGCTCGTCACGCACGTGCTCGGGTTTGGTGGGACTCAGGCGGCCGAAGCGATTCGCCGACGGCGCCGCGATGCCGCCGCCGAACGCGGTCAACAACTGCTGCGCGATGGGATGCGAGGGCACGCGGATGCCGATGCTGTCCTGCCCGCCGGTGACCAGATCGTTGACGCCCGCGGCCTTGGGCAGGATCAAGGTGAGCGGCCCCGGCCAGAATTTGGCCGCCAGCAGTTCGGCCGCCCGCGGCATGTCCGAGATCCAGCGATGCAGGAAGCGCGGGTTGTCCAGGTGCACGATGACGGGATGATTCGTCGGCCGGCCCTTGACGTCGAAGATCTTCCGCACGGCGGCCGAGTCGGTGGCGTTCGCACCGAGCCCGTACACGGTCTCGGTAGGGAAAACCACTAGCTCGCCGGTGCGCAGCGCCTGCACGGCTTCGTCGATCTCGGACTGAGTAGCTCTTACCACTCCCTCATGATATCAAGACTGGCATGACAACAAACCCCGCGGGGCGGGCGAGTGGCGCAACTGTGCCGTAGTGCCGGTTTTATAGTTCAATGGCCGCCGTACCGACCACGCTTCAGATGCCGCACGCCGGCGAGGATTGCCGTTTCGCGCATCATACGGCGCGCTCCAGGAACACGAGATCGAGCCAGCGGCCGAATTTGAATGCCACTTCGTGGAAGCGCCCGACGACGACGAAACCCGCACGTTCATGCAACGCGATGGACGCCGCATTGTCCGCATCGACGCCGGCGATCATCCGATGCATCCGGGCGACTTCCGCGCGACGGATCAATTCGGTCAGCAGCGCGCGCCCGACGCCGCGACCGCGGCGATCCGCGCGGACGTGCAGGCTGTGCTCCACGGTGTGACGGTAACCGGGCCAGGCGCGAAACTCACCAAAGGTGGCGAAGCCCACGATCCCTGAAGCGTCGCGCGCCGTGATGAACGGGAAGCCGCGCGCGGCCTTGTCGTCGAACCACCGTTCGCCGCGCTCCGCGGTGTACTCGGCGTCGGAGAAAACCGCGGTGGAGTTGCGGATCACCTCGTTGTAGATCGACAGGATTTGCGGCAGGTCGGCTTTTGCGGCGTCTGCGATGGAATGAGTCATGGAATCCATGGCGTGCTTCGGCTCACGTGATCAGGATCACGTCAGGGCGACGTCGACCGGCCGGCTCGGATCGTCCCGACATTTTCCGGCGCCAGCACCTGACGCGCTGCGATAGTACTGGAAATTGCCATTTGGTAGCATATAAGATCGATGGCGTCGGCAGTTGCGCGTCATCGGGTTGGAGCCTGGCGGACATGTTCCACCGGCATGAAGCGTCGATCGAGATACCACCGGAGCGCATGGAAAGCGATGCACGATGCCAGGCCGCACCCGGACGAAGCGGCTCCCTTCACCGTGGATAGCGAGACTCTCACCTGGAGGCGCACGCGCGCGCTGATACGCTCCGACTTCGACCGGCTGGTCGCGTGGTACGGGGGCGGACCGCTTCATAAACGCGTGTACTGGTTTTTTCAGCCCAATTTCCAGGCGATGTTCCTGTACCGCCTGTACCGCCATCTTTACGTGAAGGGCTGGCACAACTTGTCGCGTTTGTTGTTCACCTACTCGCTGTATCTCACGGGAGTCGAGATCGCGCCGACCACGTCGATCGGCCCCGCCTGCCTCATCAATCATGCCTTCGGCATCGTGCTGTTCGGCAAATTCGGCGCGCGGCTCTCGCTCTACGGCCAGTGTGGAACGGGCACCGGACTGGGTTCGCACGACGACATCGGCGGCGGCCCGGGATATCCCGTCGTCGGCGACGACGTGGTGTTCGGGATCAAGGCGCTGGCGCTCGGCCCCATCCGCATCGGCAACCGCGTCCGGTTGGGACCGGCCACCTTCATCGCATGCGACGTGCCCGCCGACGCCTCCGTGATCACCCTGCCGTCCAGGATCATCAAGGTGCAGATGCGGGCGCCCGAACCGGCGGCCGGCGAACGGCTATCGACGTGCCACGTCGGCGAGGACGGCCTGGACGGCCCCGACGTACGCTTCGACGGAGAACGTCTCGCGTTGTCGGGCGCGCCCGGCCTCCCCCAGCGAACGCCGTAACGCCCCATCCGTCCCCAGGGAATCGAGTGCCGCCGCCAGTGCCGTCGCATCCCGCGGCGTCACGAGCGCGCCGGTGAGGCCGTCCACCACGATGTCCTCGAGACCGCCGTGACGGGCGGCCACCACCGGGACCCCGGCCGCCATGGCCTCGATGGCGACCAGTCCGAAGGGCTCCGGCTCGGTCGACGGCACCGCGGCGATATCGGTGGCGAACCAGACGGGCCAGACGTCGTCCACGAAGGGCACGAAGGTGACCAGGGATCCTAGGCCGAGCCGGAGGCTTTGGGCGCGAAACGCCTCGGCATGATGCTCCTGCCCGGCGAACGCGCTGCCGACGATGGCCACCCGCAGACGCCCGGCGCGGCCGGATGCCTCGAGCCGTCCCAGGGCATCGAGCAGGACTTCGTGGCCCTTCCAATGGTTGAGCCGGCCGACGAGGGAGATCAGGACGTCGCTTTCTCCCGCGCCCAGGCGCCGGCGCATGGCCGAGATGCGCGCGGCCGGGGGCGGCACCGGCGTGGGCACGCCGTTGAACACCACGGCGCATACGCGGCCCAGCCGGGGCTGGGCCGAACACAACCAATCGCGCGTGGCCCTGGAATTTGCGATCACCCGGTGGGCGAGAGCGGCCACCAGGAACGGGAAGCCGCGTCGCGCCAAGCCCGGCGAGAGAACGATCTCGTGCACGTGCCAGACGTGGGGCAGGCGCCGCCGCCGCGCCCACACCGCACCCCCCAGCACCGCCACGGTGTTGGAATACACGACGGCGATGGGCCGGCGTGCCACGATCACATCGATGCGCCGCAGGCAACGCGACGCACCGACCAGCATGCGCGCCAGGCCGCGTCCACTCAGCGTCGCCCGCGAAACCTTCAGCACGTCGGCCACGTGCACCTCGGCACCCAGCGCCCGGAGCGCCGCGATGAGCGGACCCTCGAACGGCACGATCACGATGGGCCACCAGGACCCCTGGCGCAGCAGCCCCTCGACGAGCATCAGCAGCGTCTTGTCCGAACCGTAGAGTTCGGCCCCCTGATGCACCATCAACACGTTGTTCATCGCGTGCCGGGCCTACCGCCAGCCGAGCCGCCTGCCGATGCTCCCGTAGGCGTCGTCGACGCGGGCCTTCCAGGTTTGCCGGGACGCCTCCTGGGCGGCCGCCTCCGCCATGCGCCCGTTGAGTTCCGGATCCTCGATGATCGCGCGCACGGCCGAGGCCAGCGCCGATTCCACCTGCTCCCGGGATCGGCCGGCGGTGTCGACGATCACGCCGCACCGTGGCGTCAGAAATCGTTGCGGGCCTCCGAGGTCCAGGCACACCACCGGCAGGCCGCGCGACAGGGCCTCGAGCACGACGTTGCCGCTCGAGTCGTGGAGGCTGGGAAACAGGAACACGTGGGCACGTCCGTACATGGACAGCAGCTCCTCGCGCGGAATCTTGCCCAGCAGATTCACCCGGGCGCCGATGCCGAGTCGTGCCACCTGATTCGTCAACAGGCCGAGCAACGGACCCTCGCCCACGATGTCCAGATACACGTCACAGCCCCAGCCGATCAGGATGTTCACGGCGTTGATGGCCATGAAGACACCCTTCCATCCCAGCAGTCGCGCGGCGAACAACAGCCGGCGTGGACCCGGGGAGAACCGGGCGGATTCACCCGCCCTGACGTCGGGACGCGGCGCGCCGATCTCGGAGGCGACCACGGCGCGGGGACGCGCCGATCCTGGCAGCGCGTCGCGCGTCTCGTCGGTCTTGCACAGGATCACGGAAGAGTTCGCGATCCCGATCCGCGCCAGCGGATCCACCGCCGACCACCGCAGCGTCAGGGACCGCAGGCATTCGAACAGGCGCACTTTCATCGGCAGCCCCTTGAAGAACCGCAGGGGCGCCGTCTCCCCTCCGCCGAGCGGGCCCATGACGAGCGGCACGCCGAGTCCGCCGATGAACACCGGGAACCTGAACGTTCCCCAGGTCAAATGATGGAACACATCGAACGTTTCGGTCTTCATCAGGCGCTTCACCATGCCCCGCAGGCCGAGCTGCCACCGGCAATAGAACAAGCGCGAGTTGACGAGTCGATGGGGATGAACGCCGAACGACGCGGGCGAATAGTAGTGCACCGTGAGGCCGGGCGGCGGTGCGGCCGCCAACACGGGCTCGATGTGATCCCGGAAGCAGGTGTGCGTGATCAGATCGACGTCGTAGTTCTCGACCAGTTCCAGCAGCCAGTTCCACGCCACCCCGGGTTCGGACCCCCACTGCGGTGAACACGCGAAGCACGACAGCAGCAGGCGCCTGCGGCGGCTCATCGGCCGGCTCCGGTCGATGACTCGAGACGCGCGCGCAGCACGCGCATGATGGGCGCCGCGGCCGATCGTTCGGACGCCGGCCTGGCACCGGATTGCATCTCCGCGTCCCACCCGTGCCAGCGTCGGTATTCGTGGTAAGCCCACGACCATCCGTGGGACTCGAAGAAGTCCAGCGAGTCGGCGACGTAGCGCGGCGCACTCTCGCCGGGAGCCCAGCGCACGCAGCTGAATTCGCCGACCAGGATGGGCACGTCGTACCGCCCGGCGAAGCCGGCAACCTTCTCCAGAAAACCAAACAGCTCGGTGCGTCCATGCCCGTCGCTGGCGGCAGCGCCGTAGGTCACCACACCGTCGTACGGTTTCATTACCCCCTGATGCGTCACCTCCATCGGAAAATAAGAGTGCACGCTGTACACCACGTTGGGCAGTCCGATGGGACGCAGATTGCCAAACGACGTGGGCGTGGCGTCCGGCGCGGACTCGACGATCAACACGCGATCGGGATCCGCCTTCCGGATCTCGCTGCCCAACCGCTCCGCGTAGGCCAGCCAGGTGTTCTGCCGGTCATCGTAGGTGCGTCCCGGAGGAACCGGCTCGTTCAGCAGGTCGAATCCCGCGATCCCGTCCACCGACCGATAGCGGGCGGCGAGCGACCGCCAGATGTCGACGAATGAATCCTGGAGCGAACCTGAGCGCCAGAACAGGCCCCGTTCGTCGCCGCCCAGGGTGAGCACGACCACGGCATCCACGGAGCGCGACCTCAGGTCGCGGAGCAGGCGATCCAGCGTCAGCAGGTTTTTCTCGCCGAGGGAATACGAGAGGCACACCGAACAGCGGGACGCCTCGAAGAATATCCGCCCGAGGTTGGCGCCCGTTTGCCCGAGGGCGTCGAGATCGGCGGCGAGGGGCGGCCCGTCGTTGACCCTGGCGACGTTGAAACCGCGAAAATGCGAGTGGCGAAAATCCTCGGCCGTGATGCCCGCGGCGGCGGCGAGTCGGCCCGACAACAGCAGCACCGCGGCAAAGCACACCGCGCGCGTGCGGGCGAAGCGCACCCCGCGCGTGCGGGCGAAGTCACGCCTCATTCAACTGTCCCGGCCTGCGATCGGTCGCCACCGACAAGGCGACGGCCATCATCCCCCAGATCACGAAGGCCTGGGGTGCCTTGAGCAGCAGCGGGTTGAAGCTGTAGGAGAACACCGTGGCGGCGATCAAGAACACCATCGCGAGCACGTAGGATCGACAGGGCCCGGCACGTGCCCGGCAGGTGGCGAGCAACCAGAACGTCCTCGAGATGCCCGTGAGCCACAACGCGCAGGCGACCAGGCCGCCGGCTTTCAGGAAGTCGAGGACGTCGCTATGGCTCGGCAGATTCATGATTTCGCCGCCCTGCTGGAACGCCACGCCCGACGGGCCCGCATAGGCGTCGCCCCAGATCGGCGAGTCGACGAATTTTTGGTAGACGTAGGCGTACTGGTGCAGACGGACCTCCGGGTTGCCGCTCGGCAGGTAGTCGCGGAACTGGAAATAAGCGGCCGTGGCGGCGGCCGCGGCCAGCGCCAACCCCACGAAGGATGCCAAGTAGACGGTACGGCGCCAGCGGCGGGATACGTGCAAATGAACGTGAAGGGCCGACAGATAAAAAACCCCGCTCAATCCGATGACGTAGCCCGTGATCTTTCCGGTCAACACGGTGGTCACGCTCAACGCCACCATCGACCAGACGCGGCCGGCGCGCCCCCGGGCGGCGAGGAAGGTGTACACGAAGAAGGACAGCACCAGAAATTCGCTCTCGTGCAGCGGCTGCCGCGTTTCCCGCTGAGCAAGGCTGCCGATGATGGCGCCGGCGACGGCGATTCCCCAGGCACCCACCAGCGGCGCCACGACCGTGCGGCCGTTGGACCGCTCCCGTCCCCACAGGAAGAACAGGGGTGTGGCGAGCAGGTACACGCCCAGGTTGAGATAGTTGTCGTCCACCTTCAACTGATACCGCGCGTACAGGGAGCCCACCGCCGCGTACGCACCGAGCAGCAGAAATGGCCACAACGCGCGCCACATGCCGCGGCCGCGCGCCGCGCCGTCATCGGCCATCGCGAGACCGATGCCATGGAGCACGAAGGCGCCGAGGAACGCCAGCAAGGGAACGTGCTTCAGCGACGAGTTGGCCATGGACATGCCGAACAGGGGCTGCGAAAGCGTGAACGTCATCCCGAGGAACACCGCCGCCAACACCAGCATGCCCGTGAAGGTGAACGCCCGCCGGTTCGAGGCGGGCCGGCGCTCGACCGAGGCGGGCTGCGCCATCATGCGCCGCGCGCGTCCTCGAGGGTGTACCGGCCGCTCATGTTCCTCGCCTCGAAGTCGGTGTACTCGGGAACCTCGCTGGTGGCGTACGCATAGCGCAATCTACCCGGTCGATAGGCGCCGGTCAGGAGCCGCTCGAGCCGGCGTGCCGCGATGGCAATGCCGCGGATCGCACGTCGGCGCGACGCGCCATGCCGGCGCCGGACGGCTTCGGCTTCCTCGAGATTCCGCGCATGGGTGCTCAGATTGTCGCCGTCGACGCCGAAAATCGACAGGAAGTGCGGAATGCGCCGGATGACCACCCCCGCCCCGGCCAGACGCAGCAGCAGATCCAGGTCGGCCGCATAGCGGTACTGCGTGTCCAGCCACAGATGACCGGCATCCAGCAAGCGGCGGCGGTAGAACAGGGTGCAGGAGTAGGCGTTCAAAAAAGTGTGCTTGACGTAGAACGTCCTGAACGGAATTTCCCGGCGCAGCGCGATCGCGCGACCGTCGCCCGCCGCGACGACGTAGTCGCCGAACACCACGTCCACCGCGGGATGCGAGGCGAAATAACGGGCCACCGTGGAGAGCGTGCCGGGCAGGTATTGCTCGTCGGAGTTGAGCCACGACAAGAACTGGCCGCGAGCGCCGGACCAGGCGCGGTTGATGGCATCGTACATGCCGGCATCGGGTTCGCTCACCGTCACCAGGCCGGATTGCCGTTGCAGCCACTCCGGCGTGCCGTCCGTGGAGCAGGCATCGTGAACCAGGTGTTCGTACGAGGCGTTTTCCTGCCCCCGCACCGATCCCACGCAGCGGCGCAGTTTCCCGAGTGAATTGCGCGTCGGCGTGGCGATCGAAAAAGTGGGCGCGATGGTCATGCGACACCCCGGGCGCGGTGCCACACCCGTGCCGCCCCCAGCAGCCGTGCCCACGGCCAGAACGCGCGCGTCTGCGACAGGCCGAGCCCGCGCAACGGCCGGATGAAAAACGACGACACGTACCCCGACACAAAATAGGAAACCACGGTGGTGATGGCGGCGCCCTTCGCGCCCAAGAGCGGGATCAACACCGCATTCATTGCGATGTTAAGGAGCAGGCCCAGCGAGGTCACGAGGGGGGCATAGCGCTGCAGGTCCAGGGTGCCCATCCAGCGATGCCGCGCCTCGTTCGCGCCGATGGCGATGCAGCTCCAGCTGTGCAGGTGAAATATGTCGATGGCCTGTTCGTAGGAGGGACCGAACAGGGTCTCCACCACGGGCCGTATGAGCAGGTTGCCCACGATCACCGCGGCGATCGAACCGCCCAGCGCCAGATCGAACAGCATCTGCTGCGAGACGCGGTCGCCCCGCCCGCTCGACTGGAATTGCCGCACCAGGGAGGGAAAGGCCGATCCGATCAACGCCACCGGCACCACGTAGATGACCTCGGACAGCTTTTGAGCGAGACCGTAAATGCCGGTCTGTGTGGTGGTCGACAAGAAACCCAGCATCACGACGTCGACCTTCATGTACACCAGGGTGGCGACTCCGCTGTACCAGTAGGGTCGGCTGGATCGCAGCAGCGAGCCCGCCGTCGACCGGTCGAAGGACAGACGCGGACGGACGGCGGCGGGACCGCTCCAGCGGAATGCGGCCCACAGGCCGACTCCGATGAGCACGGCCTCGAGTACGATGCTCCACGCCAGCGCCACGACGCCGAGGCCGAGCAGCAGGAACACGCTCTTGGCGACGGCGGACAACAGCGTCCCCAGCGTGCGCGCCAGGGCCGGAGCGGCGGCGGCGGTGCGCGCCTTGAACCAGTAGTCGAGCCCGGCCGGAACGGAGGCCAGGATGGTGAGACTGACGATGAGGGTGGGGATCAACGTCGCGGGATTCGCGTGCGTGAACCCATAGGCGAGCGCCACGGCCAGCAGGAACACCAGCACGCTCGCGGCGGTGCGGATGACGAGTACGGTGCCCATCAGCGGGCCCGGGGGCGACACCCCCTGCAGGCGCAGGATCACGGGCACCTCCATCCCCATGTCGACGAGGCCCAGCAGGATGGCGGTGAGCGCCGAGGCGAAATTGAGGATGCCGAAATTGGCCGGTCCCAGCTGCCGTGCGATCCAGAACGAGATGGCCGCCACCGCGATGAGCCGCACCACGGCCTCGGCCAGCAGGATCACGCTGCTCGCGGCGACCTTTCCGGCAATCGCCGTCATGACGGCCGCGCCGGGCATGCCCCGATGCGCAACCAACGGCCTTCAACGTGATCGGAGTCCTCGCGCACGGGTGGTCTCAGTGTTCGCAGACGACACTGCCGATCACCTGCGCTTGCGTCTGGCCGATGGACTTCATCGCGGAGGTCAGCTGCGAGGGCCGCGTATGGTGACGGCGCACCAGCATGAGCGCCGACCCCGAATGCGCCGCCACGATCTGCGCATCCGCGGTTTCGGCCGCGGCCGGCGTATCGATCAAGATCACGTCGAACTGCTTGGCATAGCGGTCGATCACGATCCCCAAACCGGAGCCCGCCAGGAGCTCCTGCGGATTCGCCGGTGCGGGTCCGGCCGGCAGCACGAACAGCCGCTGCTGCTCGTGCACGCGCAGCGCAGGTTCCCGCTCGGCGAGGCCCACGAGCAGTGCCGACAGACCCACCGAATTGTCGACATTGAAGAGCGTGTGCTGACGCGGCCGGCGCATGTCGGCATCGATGACCAAAGTGCGGTACTCGGCCTGGGCGAACAGCGCGGCCAGGTTGGCCACCAGCCAGCTTCGACCGTCGCCACGAGCGGCGCTGACGACGGCCAGGGCCGCGCGTTGCGTGGTCCGCAACCAGCCGAAGTCGAGCTGACTGCGCAAGGCCCGCAGCGCCTCGACGCCGGGGGTTTCCGGGCTGTATCCGGCGACGACTTCGTCGGCCACCCCTCGTGCGCCGCCGCGCGGCAGCAGGGACAGGTGATATTGCTCGTCGAGAGCGGCCCGGATGTCGTCCGGCTCGAACAGGTCCGGCATCGCAGCGTCGGCGAATACCGTGCCGACGTCCACCTGGGTGAGCCGGCCCGGATCCGCAACCGTCGGATCCCGCGCGATGATGTTTGTCATGGTCCGTTCAGCCGGCACTGGTGCTCAGCCGCGGAAGCGCCGGAACCGCGTCCGCGGCTTCCGGCGGCGGATACTCGATGCGGCCGATCACTCCGATGACCGGGACGTGCAGCATTTCCGCCGCTTCGTCGTCATGGCGGATGCGTCGATCCGACAATTCCATGAGCAACGCGGACACGAGGCTGAGGAAGGCCCCGGCCCCCACGGCCACCACCAGGACGAGCAGATACTTGGGGCTGTGGAAGGAGGTGGGCTCGGCCGCCGCGGTGAGCTGGCCGATGTTGGTCTGATTGATGCTGCCTTCGAGCGTGCTCTGCGCGAGGCGCTGGCTCACCGCGTCGAGATTGCGCTGCGCCGTCGCGACATCGCTCTGCAGAACCGCGGCCTGATCATGGCGGTGCTTGAACTCGAGAATGCGCTGCCGCTGGGCCTCGATGGCCACGACGAGCGCGTGCTCACGCTGCTGGTTGACACGCGTGACGCTGCCGAAGGATGAAATGATCGATGAGCTCTCCCGGGCCAGCCGCTTGCGCAGGCTGTCGACCTCGGCCGTCGCGCTGATGTAGTAGGGATGGTTCACGCCCAACGTGGCCTCCAGATTTTTCTGGCGCGCCTCCGCCTTGGAAAGGTCGGCCTTCAGGGAACTGACCACCGAATTCTGCAACACCTCCGGCACGGCGCCATCTTGCAGCCTGCTCTGCTGCTGACGCGACTCGCTGTCCTGCCGTTGCTCCTGAATCTGCACCAGCTGCGCCGACAACCCGTTCAGTCGTGCGATCTCGACATCCAGGTTGTCGTCGGCCGCGATGATGCCGCTCTGGTTCTCGAAATCCGACAACGCCTTCTGTTTGGTCTCGAGATCGGCGCGCAGAATCCGCGCCCGCTCCTCGAAGTTGCCCGCGTACTGCCTGGCCATCTCCGTCTTCAGCGCCACGTTGACGTCGATGTAGGCCCGGGCGAAGGCGTTGGCGAGTCTTGCCGCGAGCGCCGCATCGGTCCAATCCACCGAGAGATCGATCACGTTGCTCGCGGGCGTGGCCTTGACCGACATCCTCTTCAGGAGCCGGCGTGCCAGCCACGTCCGGTAATCGCCGCGACCGTGGGTGTCCTTCTCCCATTGCCGGCGGTAGCCCGGCATGTCGCCGAGTCTCAGATCGTCGATGACCCGCAGCGCGACCCGTTCGCTGGTGGCGATTTCCAACTGCGTGCCCATGTAGCTGGGACTCGCCTGCTCGGCGTAGAGCGTCGTGGCCAAAGGATCGCTCTTGACGTCGACGACCACGGTGGCGGACGCCTTGTAATACCGGGGCATGAAAAGCGTGGCGCCCATCGCGAACGCGACCACGCCCGAGAAAACCGCCAGGGCGAGCAATCGCCTGGCCTGCAAGATGGTGATGATCTGCCGAAGAGTCATAGCGTAGATGCCCGAGCGCGCACAACTCCTTGTAAAAGCCTACGTGCAGTGCGGCCAGCGCGGGTAACCCCATCGCACCCTGGTGCCATTCCCCACACTATTGAATCATGTTTTGCGCGGCGCGAGTTGGCAGATTGTTGGCGTTCCGCCGCACCATCCGCAGGGATTTCATCGAACGACGAATCCGCAAACAGCTTAAGTTAAACGCCTGACGCCGATCGGCGACAGGCGCCGGCGCGCGACAGACGCCAATCGACGACAGGTGTCGATGTCGGTGACGGCTGTTTACGCTTCCCGCCCATGAAGAGTCAACGAGTTTCGATCCGGATATTGCGCCTGGCGGTGGCCGCCGAGCTTGCGCTCGTCACGATGGCGCTGACCGCATGCGGTGCCGACGCGGGCATTTCCGGCGGAAGCACCGGCACCCAGACGCCCGCCTCCGCTCCCGGCGCTTCGACCACCGCTTCGACGAACGCGGCGTCATCGGCCGCGCCCACGCCCACCGCTCCCACGGCCGCCGCT
>CAZZWZ010000064.1:0-13796 GCA_964657955.1 uncultured Steroidobacteraceae bacterium | reverse complement strand
CGGTGGAATTGCGGCGGGCGGTCAAATTCGCGATCGACATCGCCACCGGGATGGCCGTGGCCCACCAGGCAGGCATCGTGCACCGTGATCTGAAGCCCGCCAACGTGCTCATCGACGACGACAGCCTGCTGAAGATCGTGGACTTCGGGGTGGCCGCCGCCCAGAGCCAGGGCGATACCCAGCTCACCAAGACCGGTTACGTCATCGGCTCGCCGAAGTACATGGCGCCCGAACAGATCCTGGGCAAGAAGGTGGACGAGCGGGCCGACATCTACAGCCTCGGCGTCATCCTGTACGAGCTGCTGACGGGCGTGCCGCCCTACTCCCGCGGGGATCACATGTCGGTGATGTACCAGCACGTACAGGGCAAGGCCCGGCCGCCCATCGACATCAACAAGACGCTGCCCCCCGACCTGAACCAGTTGGTGGTCAAGTGCATGTCGCTGGACAAGGCGAAGCGCGCGCAGAGCATGGACGAGCTGCGCGTTTCTCTGGAGAAGTTTCTGTAGCCGGATCGGCGGCGCGGCCGGCCGCCCGACCGCGCCCGGGCCGCTGCCGCCGGGGTTTTACCGGAGCAATTGGAACTGCCTCACGTTTATGGCCCCCGGGCGGGGCGAATACTCGAAAAGCCAACCCCGTACGAGTAGCCTTGGCCCCCATGGCACGAATCGACGCATTCCTCAAACTCGCCGTGGCGCAGGGTTGCTCCGACCTGCATCTGGCGGTGGGCGTGCCGCCGATGATGCGCATGCACGGCGACCTGATGCCCATCAAATTCCGCGATCTGGGCGAGGCCGAACTCGAGGGCTACATCACCGAGGTGCTCACCCAGTCGCAGCTCAAGGTGCTGCGCGAAGGTCACGACCTCGACTTCTCGTACGTCACCGCCGAGGGCGGCCGTTTCCGGGTGAACGTGTTTCGCAAGGAGACGGGCATCGGGGCGGCATTTCGCGCCATCCCCACCTCCATGCCCAGCATGGATCAGCTGGGCCTGCCGCCCATCGTGCGCAAACTCTGCGACCACCACCAGGGCATGATTCTCGTCACGGGGGCGACCGGAACCGGCAAATCGACCACCCTCGCCTCCATGATCGACCACCTGAACGCCACCCGCTCGGTGAACATCATCAGCCTCGAGGATCCCATCGAATTCGTCCATCGCAGCAAGTCGAGCCAGGTCATCCAACGCGAACTCGGCACGCATCTGCCCTCGTTCGCCGAAGGCGTGCGCGCGGCCATGCGCGAGGATCCCGACGTGATCCTGGTCGGCGAAATGCGCGATGCCGAAACGATCTCCATGGCGATGACCGCGGCGGAGACCGGGCATCTCGTGCTCGGCACGCTGCACACCACCAGCGCCACCAAGACGCTGGATCGCATCATCGACGCCCTGCCCACGGACGAGCGCGAGCAGACCAAGAGCTTTCTCGCCGCCAGCCTGATCGCGGTCATCACGCAGATCCTCGTGAAGAGCCCGGACCAGCGCGCCCGCCGCGCGATCTGCGAGGTGATGGTCGTGACCAAGGCCATCGGCAAGCTCATCATGACCGATCAGACGCATCAGATTCCGAGCCAGCTGCAGATGGGCCGCGAGCACGGCATGCAGCTCATGGACCAGGCCCTGCTCGCGGCCATCCAGGCGAAGGAGATCGATCCCGATCACGCCTATGCCTACGCCTCCGACAAGCGCCAGTTCCAGCGATTCGTGACCGACATGGCGGGCGCGCCGTCCGAATCCGTCGCCCCCTGAGCGCGACGTGGCCGTCATCGACAGTTACCTGACGCGGGTGATCGAGAAGGACGGCTCGGACCTGCATTTCCTCGCCGGCGAACCGGCCCGCATCCGGCAATACGGCGAACTCAAGGCGTTGGGACCCGAGCACCTGAGCGGCGAGATGGTCAAGAGCGCCCTCTATGAGATCATGCCGAAGACGTCCGTCGACCGGTTCGAGTCCAAGGACGGCACGGACTTCGCCTATTCCATCCCCGGCGTGGCCCGGTTTCGCGTCAACGTGATGCGCCAGCTCAACGGCATGGGGGCGGTGTTCCGCATCATTCCGTCGAAGGCGCGCACCGCGCAGGAGCTGAAGCTGCCCGATGCCGTGATGAACCTGTGCAAGATCAACAACGGTCTCATCCTGGTCACGGGCAAGACCGGTTCGGGCAAGTCCACCACGCTGGCCGCCATGATCGACGACATCAACAGCCGCGAAAAGGGCCACATCCTCACCATCGAGGACCCCATCGAATTCGTCCACACGCGCAAGCAGTGCCTCATCAGCCAGCGCGAGATCGGGGCGCACGCCGCGTCGTTCTCCTCGGCCCTGATGTCGGCCCTGCGCGAGGACCCCGACGTCATCCTGGTGGGCGAGCTGCGCGACCTCGAGACCATGAGCATCGCCGTGACCGCGGCCGAGATGGGCATCCTGGTGATGGGCACCCTGCACACCAACGGCGCGGCGGCGACGGTGGATCGGCTGGTCAACGCCTTTCCCGCCGACAAGCAGCCGCACGTGCGCACCATGCTCTCGACCAGCCTCCGCGGGGTTGTATCCCAGCAGCTCATTCCCACGATCGACAAGCAGGGCCGGATCGCCGCGCTGGAAGTTCTCATCAATACGCCGGCGGTGGCCAATCTCATCCGGCAGGGCAAGATGGACCAGCTGGAGAACGCCATGCAGAGCGGCGCCGGGACCGGCATGCGCCTGATGGATTCCGCCATTCAGGTGCTGCTGGATCAACGGCTGATCTCCGGTCAGGAGGCCTACAAGAAGGCCATCAACAAGAGCCGTTTCGAGGCGGTCCGCAACGCTCATTGAGACGGCGGCGCTGCGCCGCGGCCGGTCCGTGGCATAATTCGGCATGACCCAACGACGCCGCATCCTCGTCACCAGCGCGCTGTATTACGCCAACGGGCCGCTGCATCTGGGCCACATTCTCGAAGCCATCCAGACCGACATCTGGGTGCGATTTCAGAAGCTGCGCGGCCACGAGTGCTACTACGTGTGCGCCGACGACACGCACGGCACGCCCGTCATGCTCAAGGCGCGGGCGGAGGGCGTGTCTCCCGAAGCCCTGATCGCGAGCGTGCAGGTCGAGCATCGCCGCGACCTCGCCGAGATGCTGATCGGCCAGGACAATTTCGGCTCGACGAACTCGCCCGAAACGCGCACCTGGTGCGAGGCGCTGTACCGCAGACTGCGCGATGCGGACGCCATCGACCGCAGGACCGTGAGCCAGGCTTACGACGAGACGGCCAAAATGTTCCTCCCCGACCGGTACATCAAGGGCAACTGTCCGGTGTGCGGCACCGCCGACCAGTACGGTGACTCCTGCGAGAATTGCGGTTCGACCTACACCCCGGCGGATCTCAAGAATCCTTCCTCGGTGGTCAGCGGCACGGCGCCCGTGTGGCGCGAATCCGAGCATTATTTCTTCAAACTCAGCGGCTACGGCGCGAGCCTCGCGGCCTGGGTCGCGAGCGGGACGGTGCAGGAAAGCGTCGCGCGCAAATTGGACGAATGGTTCACGCAGGGACTGCGTGACTGGGACATCTCGCGCGACGCGCCGTATTTCGGGTTCGAGATTCCGGACGCACCGGGCAAGTATTTCTACGTGTGGTTCGATGCGCCCATCGGTTATCTCGCGAGCTTCACCCAGCTCTGCGGGCGGCTCGGCCTGCGCTTCGATGACTGGTTCGCCGCGGATTCGACCGCCGAACTGCATCATTTCATCGGCAAGGACATCCTGTACTTTCACACGCTGTTCTGGCCGGCGGTGCTGGAGGGCACCGGCCTGCGGCGCCCCACCTCGGTCCATGCCCACGGATTCCTGACCATCAACGGCCAGAAAATGTCGAAGTCGCGCGGCACGTTCATCACCGTCCGGCGCTACCTCGACACCTTCGGACCGGAGTATCTGCGCTACTACCTCGCGGCCAAGCTGGGCGCCGGCATCGACGACATGGACATGAATCTGGAGGATTTCACGGCCCGGGTGAACTCCGACATCGTGGGAAAGCTCGTCAACATCGCGAGCCGCTGCGCGGGGTTCATCGCCAAGACGGGCGACGGCCGGCTGGCGCACGCACTGCCCGAACCCGCCCTGTACGCGGAGTTCGTGGCCGGGGGCGTCGAAATCGCCTCCGCGTACGAGTCTCGCGACACCGCCGGCGCGGTGCGCGGCGTCATGGCGCTCGCCGACCGCGCGAATCAATACATCGATTCGCGCAAGCCCTGGCTGCTGGCCAAGGATCCGGGCCGTGCGGACGACGTGCGCGACGTGTGCACGCAGGGACTGAATCTGTTCCGGGTGTTGATGATCTATCTCTCCCCGGTGCTGCCGGAGATGGCGGCGCGGGTCCGCGAATTCTTTCAGGAGACCGCCTGGAGCTGGGACAGCGCGGCCCTGCCGCTGCTCGCCACGGCGATACTTCCCTACCAGCCGCTGGCGACACGCCTCGACGCCAGGGCGGCGGCACGGCTGATTGCACCGGAAGCGGAACCGGCCCCCGCCTCGAAGCCCCCGGTGGGCGGGGCCGCGGCTCCGCGTGCGGCCACGGTGGGCCCTGCGGACTCGGCGACGCTCGCGGCCGCCGCCGCCGTCGAGGGCAATTCGATTTCATTGGACGAATTCCTGCGCGTGGACCTGCGCGTGGCGCGGGTGGTGAGCGCCGACCTCGTGGACGGCGCGGACAAATTGTTGAAGCTGCATCTCGACGTGGGCGAACTCGGCGAACGCGATTTGTTCGCCGGCATCCGTGCGGCGTACCCGCCGGCGAGCCTGGTCGGCCGCTTGATCGTCGTGGTGGCCAATCTGGAACCGCGCAAGATGCGCTTCGGCATATCCGAGGGCATGATGCTGGCGGCCGGCCCCGGCGGCCGCGACATTTTCGTGCTGTCGCCCGACACCGGCGCGCAGCCGGGCATGCGGATCAAATGACGCCCGTGCCGGCGGGGACGGTGCCGGCGGCCGGGACGGCGGTGCCGGCCGCGCAGATCGATTCCCTGCTGCCACAGACGCAGTGCACGCGATGCGGCTACGCCGGATGCCTGCCCTACGCGGCTGCCATTGCGAACGGCGAGGCGCAGATCAATCAGTGCCCCCCGGGCGGCAGCGACACCATTCACGCGCTGGCGCGGCTCCTCGGCCGGGAATATCGGCCGCTCGACCCGGCTCACGGCGTGGAGGGGCCGCCGCGCGTGGCGAGGATCGACGAGGCGCGGTGCATCGGCTGCGCGCGTTGCCTGGCGCCCTGCCCCGTCGATGCCATCGTCGGGGCGCCCAGATTCGTTCACACGGTGCTGGCGGAACGCTGCACGGGCTGCGATCTGTGCTTGGCGCCGTGCCCGGTGGACTGCATCGAGATGCTCCCGTCCGCCGCGGCGCCGATCCGCCCCGCGTCGAACCGCCTGCGTTTCGCTGCGCATGCCGGCCGTCTGGCCCGGCACGCCGCAGAACGGCAGCGGTCGCTGGAGGCGAAGAAGGCGGCAGCCTCCCGCGGGACGGCCGGGGACGCCGGCTTGCCGTGAACGCTGCGAAGCGGCGGGAAATCTTCGCCCGCCTGCGCGCGGCCAATCCGGAACCGCGGACCGAACTGCACTACGGCTCACCGTTCGAACTGCTGATCGCGGTCATTCTCTCGGCGCAGGCCACCGACAAGGGGGTGAACAAGGCGACGCCCGCGCTGTTTGCCGCGGCACCCACGCCCGCCGCCATGCTCGCACTCGGGGTGCAGGGGCTCACCCCCTTCATCAGATCCATCGGCCTGTTCAACAGCAAGGCCAGGAACATCGTCGCCACCTGCGAGGCCCTGCTGGCACGGCACGCCGGCGAGGTGCCCGATTCGCGCGACGCGCTGGAGAGCCTTCCGGGCGTGGGCCGCAAGACCGCCAACGTCGTGCTGAACACGGCATTCGGAGAAGCCACCATCGCCGTCGACACCCACATCTTCCGCGTCGCGAACCGCACCGGGCTCAGTACCGGCAGGACGGTACGGGCGGTCGAGGACAAGCTGGTCAAGTTCATCGCACCCGAATACCGCCGGGACGCGCACCACTGGCTGATTCTGCACGGCCGCTACACCTGCAAGGCGCGCCTGCCCGCCTGTCCGGCATGCATCATCGAGGACCTGTGCGAATACCGGCGCAAGACGCGGAAGGCCCCGCCATGAGTTCCGTCCCGGGCTACAGCCGCGAGCAGCTGCGGCAGACCTACGTGGATGCGTGGCGCAAGCGGCTGGCGGGCGCCGTGCTCAGCCCGTTGGAGGCACTGATCGCCGACGTCATCGGGTGGCACCCGGAATACCATCGGGTGCTCGAAGATCCTGCGCAGGCGCTGTCGCTCGATCCCGTCCGCGCGGAGGCGGACAACCCGTTCCTGCACCTGGGCTTGCACCTGGCCGTGCGCGAACAGATCGCCGTGGACCGGCCCCCCGGCGTACGCGGTGTCCACGGCGAATTGCGCGCGCGGCTCGGCGATGCCCACCGGGCCGAACACGTGCTCGCGGACGCATTGGCGGAGACGCTGTGGGATGCACAACGCCTGGGCACGGTTCCCGATGAAACACGTTACCTGAATCTTGCCCGGAAGCGGGCGCGCGGCAAGCCTTGAGCGCGACGTCGTTCCTCGAGCAGGCCCGGCGCGCCCGGGCTGCGGGAGGTTAAGGAAGCTTCATCACCGCGTCATCGGTGGCTTCGGCGCTCACCGCTATGCTCGATCCCATGGATTTCGTGCGTATCGCCCCCGGTTTCGTCGCGCTCGCAGCGCTGGCGTGGAGCCCGGCACCGGCCGAGGCCGACCGGGCGCCCACCGGCATTCCGACGTCGGCGCCGGCGGCCGACGACGACGCCGCGGCGCGGCACGCGCGGCGCACCGTGTGCCTGCAGGAAGCGAAGGCCCGCAAGCTCGTGGGCGCCCGACGCGACGCCTTCGTCAAGGAGTGCCTGGCCGGGCGGTGACGCGCCGGTCGGTCTCCGGCCGCGCGAAGGTCACGTTCACCCTGAGGCCGGGCCGGTTGTCCGACAGGGTCAGGACCGCATCGTGCAGCTTGGCCACCGCGCTCGCCAGGCTGAGACCCAGGCCGTTGCCCGCGCCGGTGCGGCTGTGCTCCAGTCGGACGAAGCGTTGCAGCACCTTGCCGCGCAGTTCCTCGGGAATGCCCAGCCCGTCGTCGCTCACGGCCACGTCGATGCGGTTCTCGAGACGGCCGGCCGTCACCGCCAGTGCCGCGCCGTCGGGAGAATGGCGCACCGCGTTTTCCAGCAGGTTCGCGAACAGCTGCATCAACAGTTCACGGTCGCCGTTGACGGCGAGCCCGGGTTCCACGTTCTCCGCCAGGGCCTGATGCTTGTCCTCCGCCGCCGGCCGGTACAGTTCCACCACCGTCGCCAGCAGTTCGCTCAGGTGCACCACTTTGAACTCGGATTTGCGCGCGCCGCTCTCGATCTGGGCGATCCGCAGCAATGCGGCGAAAATGCCGAGGATGACGTCGATCTCAGCGACGGTCACATCGAGGATGCCGTCCGTGTCGCCGGCGGCGCTCCGCGAACGCTGCGCCAGTTCCAGGCGTTGCCGCAGGCGGGTGAGCGGGGTGCGCAGGTCGTGCGCGATGTTCGTGGTCACCTGGCGCAGGTCGTCCATGAGCGCCTGGATGCGGTCGAGCATGGCGTTGATGCTGCCCGCCAGATGATTGAATTCGTCGCCGGTCCGGGTGACCGGCACGCGACGGTTCAGATCGCCCTCGATGATGTTGCGGCTGGTGGCGCTCACCGTTTCGATCTTGCGCAGCAGGCGGCCGCTCATGACGACTCCGCCGGCCAGCGCCAGCGAGATCGACGCCGCCAGTCCCCACAGAAAGGCGCGCGTCACCATCTCCTCCATCTCGTGCAGTTGATGCGTGCTCCAACCGACGAACAGATACCGGTCATCGAGCAGGATGCCGCGGCCGCGCAGCGACGGGATGTGCGCCTTCTTCGGGTGGATGGAGGTTCCCCACTCGCGCACGCCGACCTCGGGGTCGAGCGCCGGCAGGTTGCCCGCGAGCACGCGCCGCCGCGCGTCCTGAAACAGGTAGTAAAATCCGGGGGAGTGCCGCGTGAGGCCCTTCACGAGCGACTCGATTCCGTCGGGACTGCGCGCGAGCGGATCGGTCGTGATCTCGTCCAGCTCGCTGCTCACGCTGTCGTCGATCTGATGGCGCATGAAACGGGTGGTCGACCAGAAGATCACGCCGAACAGCACCAGAAAGCTGATGCCCGTCAATCCCGCATACACCAGCGCGAGACGAAAGCTCGACGTGCGGAACAGCCTAGGCCTTGGCACGGATCACGTACCCCACGCCGCGCACGGTCTGGATGCGCAGCTTCGAGTTCCCCCGGTCGATCTTGCTGCGCAGGCGGCTGATGTGCGTCTCCACGACGCTGGTGTTGGGTTCGAAATGAACGTCCCACACGTTCTCGAGCAGCATCTTGCGGGTGACGATCTGCTCGGCGTGCTTCACCAGGTACTCGAGCAGCCGGAATTCGCGCGGCAGCAGATCGATGGGCTCGCCGCCGCATACCACGCTGCGCGCCAGCAGATCCATTTCCAGATCCGCGAGTTGCAGGGTGGTTTCGACCGGCGCGCGGCGCGGCCGCCGGCCCAGTGCCGCGACGCGCGCCACCAGTTCCGACAGCGCGAAGGGCTTGACCAGGTAGTCGTCGGCGCCCGCGTTGAGTCCGTCCACCCGGTCGTCGATGCCGCCGAGCGTGGTCAGGAACAACACCGGCACCACGCTGCCCGATTCGCGCATGGCTCGCACGAGGCTCAGGCCGTCGAGTTCCGGCAGCATGCGATCGACGATCAACAGATCCCAGGATTCGAGTCCCGCACGCGCCGACCCATCGCGCCCGTCGGCTGCCCGCGAGACGAGGTGGCCCTCGTCGACCAGCCCGTGCTGCAGATACTGCGCCGTCTCCGCATCGTCTTCGATCAACAAAATCCGCATGTCGAGCGCTCCGCCGCCACCCCCTCGAAGCCTAACCAGTTTTATAAATAACGGTAAGAATTCTTCCGGAAGCGGCGTGCTACCTTCTCGCCCGAATCGCAGGCCGTGCGTGAAATCGATCCGGCCCGTCAATGAGAGGCGTTATGGCAATCCGTCGCAACTACATCCTGCTGTGCCTGGTTTGCAGCGCGCTGAGCGCGGGCTGCGCGACGGAGAAGACGGCGGCGGTTCAGCAGACCCTGCCGGACGCCTTCGCGAACGCCGCAGCCGGTCCGGGACAGTGGCCCGCGCAGGACTGGTATCGCGGTTTTTCGAGCGACGAGCTCAACTCGCTGGTGGAACTCGCGGCGAAGAACAACTGGGATCTGGCCGGCGCACGCGCACGGGTGACGCAGGCGGACGCACGGGCGCGCCAGGCCGGTGCCGCCATCCTGCCGAGCCTGGACGGCACCGGCACCGCCAACTATCTCGCGGGTCATTCCAAGCAGGGTGGCGGCCACGAATTGGACTGGTCGGCGATGCTGTCCGCCAGCTACGAGGTGGACTTCTGGGGTAAGAATCGCGCCGCGTTGAAATCGGCCCTGCTGTTGACGGATGCTTCGCGCGCCGACCGCGACACCGTGAGCCTCACCACGTTCGCGGGGGTCGCCGACGGGTATTTCCAGGTGCTCGCGCTCCGTGAGCGCCTGGCCATCGCACGGTCGACCCGTGACGCCGTGCAACAGGTGTTCGACGTGGTCAAGTCGCGCTTCGACGCGGGACTGGCCAGTCCGGTGGAGGTGGCGTCGCAGAAGGCCGCGCTCGACACCGCGCAGATCGCGATCACCGACCTTCAACCCATGGAAAATGACGCGCTCGCGGCGCTGGCCCTGTTGATCGGACGGCTGCCGGAAGGCTTCGACGTCGAGACCAGGCCCCTCGATTCGCTCACCGAGCCGGTGGTCGGTCCGGGCCTGCCGTCCGAACTGTTGACGCGCCGGCCGGACGTGGTCCAGGCCGAATCCAATCTGCGTGCGGGCCATGCCGACGTCGTCGTCGCGCGCGCCGCGATGTTCCCCAATCTGAGCCTGACCGCAGGCGCGGGCGTGCAGAATCCCGCACTGCCCGCGACGGTGCTCACCATTCCGGGCATCGGTCCGTCGTTCGCGCTGGGAGCCAACCTGGTGCAGCCGATATTCGACCACGGGCGTCTGCGCGCGCAGCGGGACGAGGTGCTGGCGAAGGAGACGGAGCTCATGAGCGTGTACCGCACCGCCATCATCTCGGCGTTCACCGACGTCGAGAATGCGCTGTCCGCCCTGCATCGCCTGGAAGAGGCCCGTCAATTCGAATCGGACAACGTGGCGCAGAGCGAGCGCGCCTACGAAGGCGCCAAGCTGCGGTACCAATCGGGATCCGGCGATTTTTTGACCCTCCTCGATTCGCAGCAGATTTTGTTCGTCGCCCGCGACCGGTTCGTGCAGGCCAAGCTCGCGCACCTTCAGGCCCTGGTGGCCCTGTGCAAGGCGCTGGGCGGGGGCTGGACGCAACCGGCCGCGGCAGGGGCCTGAGCCCAACCTTATGGAAAATCACCGTATGAACGTAAGCACTCTTCCCGCGCCACGGCGTTTCGCCGCGGTCTCGTTGATGATCACGGCGTGCATGGTGTGGCCGCTCGCCGCCTGTCACAAGGCGCCGGCCGGAGCCGACGAGCCGGCCGCCAAGGACGCGCCCGGCAAGGCGGGGGCCGCCAAGGGCGGCGCTGCCGGGGGCGACACCCCCGCCGAGGCCGATGCGCCCGCCAAGGGTGGGGCTGCGGCCGCCGATTCGAAGGACAAGGCCGCCGAGGACGCCGGCGAGGGCGTCGCGTTGAAGACGGATGAAATCGAGAAGATGGGCATCGTCACCACCGCGGCGGCGGCGGCCACGCACACGCCGGAAACCGGCGGCTTCGGGGTGGTGGTGGCCCACGAGACCATCGCACAGGCCGTGGCGGACCTGGCCACGGCGATCGCCGTGGAACGCCAGAGCCGCTCGGCGTTCGCCCGCGGACAACGCCTGGCCGGCACGCCCGGTGCGATGCCCGCCGATACCCAGGAAGCCGCGCAGCGGCAGCTCACGGTGGATGCGGCGGCGCTCGAATTGACGAAGCGCAAGCTGACCTCGACCTTCGGGCAGAATCCACCCTGGAAGGACCATTACGACAGCCCTGAGCTCAAGGCGCTGGCCAGCGGCGAGATCAAGCTGGTCCGCGTGACCTTCCCCTTCGGCGCGCTGGGCGGCACCAAACCCGAAACGCTGCGGCTGGCCCAGATCAACGCGGCGCCCGGCACCAAGAGCTGGCACTCGAACGCCGTCTGGAGCGCACCGGCCGACGCCACATTCCCCGGCAAGAGCTTCTTCGCCCTGCTGAAGAGCGCCGATCCCGGCGAGGGCGAACGGCTGCTCGCGTGGGCGCCCGTGGGCGAGGCCGAGTCCGGTGCCGAGGTGCCCGCCGCGGCCGCTCTCATCAGCAGCGGCAAATACTGGTGCTACGTCGAGGAAAAACCGGGGGTGTTCGTACGCACCCCGCTCGATACCAGCATGCCCACGGACGCCGGTTATTTCGTCAAGGAGGGCGTCTCGCCGGACGACAAGGTGGTGACGGCATCGGCGGGCGAACTGCTGGCGCGCGAGTTGAACCCCAGCACGGCAGCGGAATAGCCATGATGCGAGCCATCGTTGCGGTATGCGTCCGGCACTTCGGCGCCGTCACCGCGCTCACGATCCTGGCGCTGATCCTGGGCGCCTGGGGCGCGCTGCAGGCGCCGCTGGACGTGTTCCCGGAGTTCGTGCCGTCGCAGGTCGACATCCAGACCGAGGCCCCGGGCTTCGCGCCGCAGCAGGTCGAGGAGCTGGTGACCAAGCAGGTGGAGAACGCCGTCAACGGCTCGGCCGGCCTCGCCACCCTGCGTTCGGAATCGATTCCCGGTCTGTCCGTGGTGACGATCACCTTTGCGGACGGCGTCGACGTTCACGTGGCGCGGCAGGGCATTTCCGAGCGGCTGTCGGAACTGGGCAGCACCCTGCCCACCGGGGTCGCCACGCCGAAGCTCTCGCCGCTGGTCTCGAGCACGATGGACCTGTTGAAAATCGGCCTGGTGTCCGACAAGGTGGATGCCTACACGCTGCGCGACACGGCCGATTGGGTCATCAAACCGCGGCTGCTGGCGGTACCGGGCGTGGCTCACGTCATCGTCTTCGGCGGCGACGTGCGCCAGATCCAGATACTTCCCGACACGCGCAAACTCACCAATTTCAATCTGTCGTTCACGGAGGTGGCGGATGCCGCCAAGGCGGCCCTGCCCCTGCGCGGTGCGGGCTTCATCGACCTGGCGGCGCAGCGCGTTCTCCTGAAATCGCCCACGCCCGAACCGGACGTCAAAACCGTGGGCCAGGCCGTGGTGGCCGTGCGCAACGACACGCCCATCCTGCTGCGCGACGTCGCGGAGATCAAGGTCGCCCCCGCGCTGCGATTCGGCGACTCGTTGGTCATGGGCAAGCACGGGGTCATGATGTCGCTGGCGAGCCAGTACGGCGCCAACACGCTGACGGCGACGCTCGCCGTTGAAAAGGCGCTGGCCGACCTGGAACCGGCGCTCTCCAAGCAGGGCATCACGCTGTACAAGAGTCTGCATCGGCCGGCCAACTTCATCGAACGCGCCCTGCAGGATCTCAAGGAGTCCCTGGTGATCGCGGCGGTGCTCATTCTCGCCGTGCTGTATCTGTTCCTGCGCGACTTTCGCGCGGCCCTGATCGCCTTCACGGCGATTCCCCTGTCGTTGCTGGCGGCGGTGGCCGTGCTGCGCCACATGGGTCTGACGCTCAACACCATGACGCTCGGAGGTTTCGCGGTGGCGCTGGGCGTTCTGGTGGACGATGCCATCATCGGCATCGAGAACATCCTGCGACGCCTGCGGGAGAACGGCGAGTCGCCGGCGCCCCGTCCCCGGCTCGAGGTGGTGCGCGAGGCGTCGCTCGAAGTTCGCGGACCCGTGATCTATGCCACGGCCGTCGTGATCGCCGTCTTTCTGCCGGAATTGTTCACGTCCAGCGTCCAGGGACATTTCGTCGGACCGCTGGCGCTCGCCTTCATCTTCGCCGTCGTCGCATCCCTGCTGGTCGCGATGACCTCGACCCCGGCGCTGTGCGCGCTCTTCCTGCGGCAGCACGATGCGCGACCGGAGGCGCGCTGGTTGACGCGGCTGAAATCCTGGCAGAACTCGGCCGTGCACGGCGTGGGTGCGCACCTGAAGACCACGGTGATCGTGCTCATCGTGCTGGTGGCCGCCGCGGGCGCCGCCCTGCCCTTCCTCGGCGGCACCTTCATGCCGGACTTTCGTGAAGGCCATTTCGTCATGCAGGTGACCAGTTCCATCACCGGCACGTCGCTCGACGAGATGTTGCAGCTCGGCCAGCGCATCAGCAAGGACGTGCTGGCGCTGCCCTACGTGCAGACCATCGAACAACAGGTGGGCCGCGCCGAATTGAGCGAGGATACCTGGGGCCCGCATCGCAGCGAATTCCACGTCGAGCTCAAGCCCGATGCCACCGTGGATCAGGGCGTGGCGCAGGAGGAATTGCGCAAGATCCTGGAACAATATCCGGGCGTGCAGAGCGAGGTGGTCACCTTCCTCGGGGACCGCATCAGCGAAAGCCTGAGCGGCGTCAACGCCCAGGTGGTCATCAAGATCTTCGGCGACGATCTCGACGTGCTCGATGCCAGCGCGGACAAGGTGGTGGCCGCCCTGGGCAGGGTTGCCAGATGTCCAAAACCGTCGAGGAGTACATT
>CAZZWZ010000063.1:0-13882 GCA_964657955.1 uncultured Steroidobacteraceae bacterium | reverse complement strand
CAGGCCGGGCCGCGCGGGCAGGGACCGCACGGTGAGGTGCCGCCCGGTTTGGTGGTCACGAGGCGATAGGGCTATGCTTTGCACTCATGCACCCGCGGCAGTTCTGGATCGCTCTCGGTTTGTTCGCTTCCTTCGGGGCGGCGGCGGCGGTGATCTACAAATGGACGGATGCCCAGGGCGTGGTGCACTTCTCCGATCAGCCGGCGCCCGGCGCGGAGAAGATCGTCACCGAAACCAGCTCGGCGAATGGTATCGGCGGCACGACGCATTTCGTGCCGCCTCCCTCGCGGAACGCTCCCGTCACCGGCGGCCGGCTCAAAGCGGTGGCCATCGATTCGCCGGCGAAGGAGCAGGTGTTCTTCAACGACGATGTGGTCGCCGTGCACCTGCAGGTGGATCCGGGATTGCAGTCCGGCCAGTCGGTGAGCTGGCAGTTGAACGGCAAACGGCTGGACCAGCCGCCGGGAGCCCTCTCGTTTTCGCTGCCCGCCCTGCCGCGCGGCGCCTACGTGATCGCGGCGACGGTCACCGATCCGAACACCGGGGAATCGCAGAGCGCGGACAGCGTGACGTTCTACGTGAGGCAGCCCTCCGAGTTGTCGCCGCAGCACAAGAAGCCCTGATCGATTTGCGAGCGGATACGCCGCTTGGCCGCTGAGCTTCAGATGCGAGCACTGCCCGAGGGTAACGAGCTGCTCGATGCGCTGGTCACCAGCGTTTTCCTGCTCGATCACGATTTGCACGTGGCCTATCTCAATGCGGCCGCACAGACCCTGCTCGGACTGGGGCCGAATCAGGCGCTCGGGCGAAAATTCACCGACCTGTCCCGCGGCGCCGAGACCTTGCTGACGCTGTTCGAGCGCGCGCGCATCGGCGGCGAGGGCGTGGTGCAGCGTGAACTCGCCTGGCCGGCCCCCGGCGGGGTGGACCGCATCCTCGATTGCGCGGTGACGCAGGTGATGTTCGGAGCGACGCCGCAGCTTCTGCTCGAGATCGAGGACATCACGCAGCATCGCCGGCTCACCCGCGAAAATGCGCTGCTCGCGCAGCTGGGCGGCAGCCGGTTGATGGTGCGCCAGCTCGCCCACGAGATCAAAAATCCCCTCGGTGGTCTGCGCGGCGCGGCGCAGCTGCTGGAGCGCGAACTGCTCGATCCGGGGCTGCGCGAATACACGCGGGTCATCATCAGCGAAGCGGACCGTCTCACGAACCTGCTCGATTCCATGCTGGGCCCGGGACGGCCACCCGCGAAGCAGCTGGTCAACGTGCACGAACTGCTGGAACGCGTCTATCATTTGTTGCGCAGCGAGGCACGCGACGGCGTGATCATCGAACGCGATTACGATCCGAGCCTGCCGGCGTTGACCGTGGACCCGAACCACATCATCCAGGCCATGCTGAATCTCGGCCGCAACGCCGTGCACGCGTTGTCCGGCAGCGGCATCGAGTCGCCCCGTCTCACATTGCGCACGCGCGCCGCATCCAATGTCAGCGTCGGCGCGCGGCGGCATCGGCTGGTCGCGTCGATTCAATTCGAGGACAACGGCCCCGGCGTGCCCGTCGAGATCCGCGACACCATCTTCTACCCGCTCGTGTCCGGACGTTCCGACGGAACGGGGCTGGGTCTGGGGATCGCCCAGGATCTCGTGAGCCGGCACGGCGGTCTCATCGAATTCGACAGTGCGCCGGGCAGAACCATTTTCGTGATCTCCCTTCCCATGGATTCCGTATGAATGCAAAGCCCCTGCAGGTCTGGCTGGTCGACGACGATGCCTCCATTCGCTGGGTGCTCGAAAAGGCGTTGAAGGGCAGCGGGATGGCCGCGCGGTGTTTCGACGGCGCGGACAATGCATTGACCGCTCTGCGCGCGGATGCACCGGACGTGCTGATGACCGACATCCGCATGCCCGGCCGCAGCGGACTCGATCTCCTCAAGGAGATCCAGGTCTCCCGGCCCGGGCTGCCGGTGATCGTCATGACCGCACACTCCGACCTCGATGCCGCGGTGGCGGCCTACCAGGGCGGTGCGTTCGAGTATCTTCCCAAGCCGTTCGACATCGACAAGGCGGTGGACCTGGTCCGGCGGGCCGCGCAGCAGGCCACCGTCTCCACCGACGTCGAGGCCACCCGTCGCAGCATTCCCGAGCTGCTGGGACAGGCGGCCGCCATGCAGCAGGTGTTCCGCGCGGTCGGCCGGCTGTCGAGGTCCAGCATGACGGTGCTCATCACCGGCGAGTCCGGGACGGGAAAGGAGCTGGTGGCGCGCGCATTGCACCGGCACAGCCCGCGCTCCAGCAAGGCGTTCGTGGCGCTGAACACCGCGGCCTTCACGGCCGACCTGCTCGAATCCGAACTCTTCGGCCACGAAAAGGGCGCCTTCACCGGCGCCGATGCCCTGCGGCGCGGGCGTTTCGAGCAGGCCGACGGGGGCACCCTGTTTCTCGACGAGATCGGCGACATGTCGCCGGCCCTGCAAACGCGGTTGCTACGGGTGCTGGCCGAGGGCGAGTTCTACCGGGTGGGCGGTCAGACGCCGGTGAAGGTGGACGTGCGTGTCATCGCGGCAACGCACCAGGATCTGGAGAGCCGGGTCAAGTCCATGCACTTCCGGGAGGACCTGCTGCACCGGCTGAACGTCATCCGCATCGAGATTCCGCCGTTGCGCGAACGTCGCGAGGACATTCCCGAATTGCTGCGGCACTATCTGAACGTGGCCGGCCAGGAACTCGGCGTGGAGCCGAAACTGTTGATGTCCACCGCCGAAACCGCGCTCGTCACCTTCGACTGGCCGGGCAACGTGCGACAGCTCGTGAACGCCTGCCGTCGCCTCACCGTGACGGCACCGGGCCGGGAGATTCGCGCGGAGGACATACCACCCGATCTGGGTGGGGTGCCGACGGGTCAGCCGACCAACCACGACTGGATGGCGAAGCTCTCGCACTGGGCCGAACAGGAGCTGGATGCCGGCACCCAGCGATTGCTCGATCAGGCGGTCCCCGACGTGGAACGCATTTTGATCCGGGTCGCGTTGCGCAAGGCGGACGGCCTGAAACAGGACGCCGCAAAGCTTCTGGGCTGGGGGCGAAACACCCTGACGCGCAAGATGAAGGAGCTTGGCATGGAAGATGTCAGCTAGCCGGGCGGATGTCGGGGCCGCGGACACGCGCGCCGGTTTATAATCCCGCCGATGGTGGCCGATTTTCTGAGCCTCAAGCTGGGCACGAGCGACATCGTGTACGGCAATTCCGTGGCCGACTGGCTCATCGCCGTCGGCGTGTTCGTGGCCGTGTGGGCGGCGCTCTCGATCCTGCGCCGGGTGATCGGCTCGCGCTACGAAGAGTACGTCTCCGCCCACCGCTCCACGCCGCTGCGGCTCATCTTCTGTCTGCTGGACTACACCAAGCAATTTTCCTTCTTCGCGGTCGCGCTGTACGCCGCACAGGAGGAATTGACCTTTCCGGCCAAGGTGCAGCACCTCATCTCCAACGCGGTGTCGACGCTGATCCTGCTCCAGGTGGGTTTGTGGGCCGTCCGTTCGGTCAGCTTCTATCTGGAGATCAAGGAATCGGAGCGCGGTCCGGACCGCATGTTCGCGGGTTCGTTGAACATCATCAACTTCGTCGCGCGCATGCTCATCTGGTCGCTGCTCACCCTGGTGGCGCTGGACAATTTCGGGATCAACATCACCGCCCTGCTGGCCGGCCTGGGCGTGGGCGGCGTCGCGGTGGCCCTGGCGCTGCAGAACATCCTGGGCGACCTCTTCGCCTCCCTGTCCATCGCGCTCGATAAACCCTTCGTCGTGGGCGACAGTTTGAACATCGACACCTTCACCGGATCGGTGGAACACATCGGCATCAAGACCACGCGACTGCGCAGCGAGAGCGGCGAACAGATCATCCTGTCGAATGCCGACATTTTGAAGAGCCGCGTGCGCAACTACGGCCGCATGCAGGAGCAGCGCGTCCTCGCCACCCTGCGGGTGAATTACGGCACTCCCGGCGCACAGCTGCGCGGCATTCCGAAGCTGCTGGAAGACATCGTGCGGGCCCAACCCAACGCCCGGTTCGACCGTTGCCATTTGAAGACCCTCGGCGATTCGTCGCTGCTGTTCGAGCTGTCGTACTTCACGCAGCAGCCCCGGCTCAATCCGCTCATGGACCTGCAGCAGACGGTCAATTTCCTCATCATCGAGGAATTCCAGCGTCTCGGGATCGATTTCGCGTATCCGACGCAGCGCGTCCTGCTCGAGCGTTGACGCCGTGTTCCACGTGGTGCTGTATCAGCCGGAAATTCCACCGAATACCGGCAATGCCATCCGGTTGTGCGCCAATACCGGCGCCACCCTGCACCTGGTCAGGCCTCTGGGTTTCAGCCTCGATGCCAGGAGTCTCAAGCGTTCGGGTCTGGATTACCACGATCTCGCGGTGGTCCGCGTGCACGCGACGCTCGACGCCTGTCTCGGCGAGCTGGCCGGAGCCCGGATGTTCGCCGTGGAGACCAGCGGGCGCCGGCGCTACTGCGATCTCGAGTATCGGGCGGGAGACGCGTTCCTGTTCGGACCGGAAACACGCGGGCTGCCGGTGGCGGTTCAGGAGCGCGTCGGGCCCGAGCGATCCGTGTTCATCCCGATGCGTCCCGGCAGCCGCAGTTTCAATCTGTCGAATGCGGTGGCCATCGTCACCTGCGAGGCATGGCGCCGGCTGGCGTTCGCGGGCAGTGCGCCCGAGCCCGGGCCGCAGCTCAGGCCGGGGCCGGGCTAAGATTCGGTGGCGGCCCGCGTTTCATCGGCGGCATCCGCAGCGGCCGGGCCCGGCGGCGCCACCGGCGGCAGATCGAACAAGGCGCGATCGGCCGTTCGCGTCAGCATCTGGTCCAACCACCCGACGATGGGTTCACGGTCCAGAGCGCCGTCCCGCATCTTGTCCAGGACCAGGCCGCCGACGATCACTTTGCGTCGCAGGTCGGCCTTGCGCTCGCGCACGCCCGCGAGCGCGCGCTGGCGGGCATCGATGCGTTGCTGGCGCACCTTGAGCTGCTGCAAGCGCTGTTGCAGCGTGGAAATCTGTTCGTCGAGCTTGGGCATGGCGGTTCCAGCGGTGGGGTCAGATCAGAGCCGTGCCGCAATCGGCGAACCACAACGGGGCGCTCGCGTTCGCGGCACGAACCAAATAAACCTCGCACTTATACATCGCGCGTTTTTCTCGCGCTTCCTGCGGTATTATGTCCATCCGGTGCCGAGGAGTATGCCATGGCCATCTACCATTTGAACGCGAATGTGATTTCCCGTGGCCGGGGGCAGAGCATCGTGGCCGCCGCCGCCTATCGCGCCGGCGTCCGGTTGCGCGATGAGCGATACGGTACCGTGCACAATTACGTGGGCAAACGGCTGGTCGCCCATGCGGAAATCATGGCACCCGACGGCACGGCCGAGTGGGTGCACGACCGCGAGGCGCTGTGGAATCGCGTCGAAGCCGCCGAGCGCCGCAAGGATTCGCAGCTCGCGCGCGTGCTCGAGATCGGGTTGCCCGTCGAACTGACCGGCGAGCAATGCCTGGCGCTGGTACGCGACTACGTCGCGGGACAGTTCGTCGCACGGGGAATGGTCGCGGACTTCTGCATCCGCCGGGACAATCCCGACAACCCGGTGGCGCACATCCTGCTCACCCTGCGCGGCGTGACCCTCTCCGGTTTCGGGCCGAAGGAGCGCCGCTGGAACGGCAGGGCCAATCTGCTCGAATGGCGGGCGGCCTGGGCGGATCGGGCGAACGAACACCTCGCGCGGGCCGGCCATCCCGTGCGCATCGACCACCGGACCCTGGAGGCGCAGCAGATCGAACTCACGCCGGCGCGCCGCGTCGGCATGTTGCGCGCGGCCGAATCCGCGGACCGGCTGCCCACCCATCTCGCCGGGCGCATCGCGGAGCAACGCAGCATCGCCCGGGAAAACGGCGCGGCCATCCTCGCCGATCCCTCGCTCGCCCTGCGCGCGCTCACGCAGCGATCGCCCAGTTTCACCCGCTCCGAGCTGCAACGGTTCCTGCAATCGCGGACGGACGGCGATGAGCAACGGCTGGCCGTCTACGAGGCGGTGACCTGCTCACCCGATCTGGTGGCCCTGGGCGAGGTGGCCGGCATCGAGCGGTTCACTTCGCGCGACATGATCGAGGCCGCGAAATCCCTCAAGCAGCGCGTGACGGCGATGTCGGGCCGCCGCGGTCATGCCATCACCACGCACACGGGCGCCATGGTCGGGTCGCGGCTGCCGCCCGCCGGCGAACTGCGGCGGGTGTACGACTACCTGGTCGCCGACGGCGACGCCAAGGCGGCCGCGGTGGCCGCCGACGCGAAGGCGCCGCTGCTCGGGGCGGTGTGCGAGGCGTGGAACGCCGACGGGTTGCATGCGGTGGTGGTGACGCCGCGCACCCTCGCCGAGCATGAGGACGCCTGGTTGCAGGGACGCGAATCGCTGAGCCGCTCGCACGTGCTGGTCATCGACGATTGCGAGATGCTCGCCTTGAAGCCCCTGGAGCGTGCCGTCGCGGCCGCCGACAAGGCGCGTGCCAAGGTGGTGTTGCTCGGCGATGCGGACCGTCTGCACGCACTCGCCACGGAATCGCCGCTCTGGAGCCTGTTGCGCGACTTGGGGGGCGCCGCGCAGCGGGCGGACCATCATCGATAGGGGCACGCGCGGCGCGCGCGTGTCCCCGGGGTTGATCCAGTTCGCGCTGGCCGTGGGCGGCTTCGCCATCGGCACCACCGAATTCGCGACCATGAGTCTGCTCCGCTACTTCGCGCACGATCTGCGCATCGATGAACCCACGGCCGGACACGTCATCAGCGCCTATGCGCTGGGGGTGGTGGTGGGAGCACCCGTCATCGCCGTGCTCTCGGCAAGGCTGGCCCGCCGCACCCTGCTCGTGGCACTCATGAGCCTGTTCGCGCTGGCCAACGCCCTGTCCGCCCTCGCGCCCACCTATGGTTGGATGCTGTTGTTTCGTTTCGCGAGCGGTCTGCCGCACGGCGCATATTTCGGCATCGCCACGCTGGTGGCGGCATCGCTGGTGCCGGCCGAACGGCGCACCGAGGCGGTGGGCCGCGTGCTCCTGGGGCTGACCATCGCCACCATCGTGGGCGTGCCGCTCGCCAACTGGCTGGGCCAGGCATTCGGCTGGCGCTGGGGCTTCGCCGTCGTGGCCCTGCTGGCCCTGTGCAGCGCGGCGCTCATCGCCGCGTTCGCGCCGCGCGACCGACCCGCCCGGGGCGCGAGCCCCTGGCGCGAACTCGGCGCGTTGCAGCGGCCGCAGGTATGGCTCACGCTCGCCACCGGGGCCATCGGTTTCGGCGGCCTGTTCGCCGTGTACACCTATCTCGGCTCCACGCTCATCGACGTGACGGCGGCGCCGGCCGCGCGCGTGCCCTTCGTCCTGGCAGCCTTCGGCGTGGGCATGACCGCGGGCAATCTGGTGATCCCGAAATTCGCCGACCGCGCGCTGATGCCCACCGCCGGTGCCCTGCTGCTGTGGTCCGCGGCGGTGCTCGCGCTCTATCCCCCGGCATCGGCCAGATTGTGGACCGTCACGCTGGACGTGTTTGCGATCGGGATCGGCGGGGCGTTGGCCACGGTGCTGCAAACCCGGTTGATGGACGTCGCGGGCGATGCGCAGAGCCTGGCCGCGGCACTCAATCATTCCGCCTTCAACGTGGCCAATGCCATCGGACCCTGGCTGGGCGGCGCCGCCATCGCCGCCGGCTTCGGTTTCTCGTCCACCGGCTACGTGGGCAGCGCACTGGCCGTGGCAGGTCTGGTCGTCTGGGCCGCTTCGTACGCGCTGCCGGGTAAACGCGGCGATTCCAATCGCGCAGATTGCGCCGGATGAGCCGGGCAAACGCGCGCGCCACGCCCGCGCCGCGCCCGCTATTCCACTTCGGACCGCAGGTCGCGCTCCATCAGCGCACGCACCGCCTCGCGCACGGGCTTGTCCTCGTGCACGATGCTGAAGATCTCCCGGCAGATGGGCATGTCGATGCCGAGGCCGTCGGCCACGCGGCAGACGGCCCGCGAGGCCCCCACGCCCTCCACCACCTGGTGCAGGCCGCGTCGGGCCTCCGGCATGGACTGGCCGCGGCCCAGGGCAAGACCGAGGCGGCGGTTGCGCGACTGGTCGTCGGTGCAGGTCAGCACCAGATCGCCGAGACCGGCGAGGCCCATGAACGTGTCCCGCGTGGCGCCCAGCGCGACACCGAGGCGCTGCATTTCCGCGAGGCCCCGTGCGATGAGCGCGACCCGCGTGTTGGCGCCGAATCCCATGCCGTCGGCAATGCCCGAGCCGATGGCGATGACGTTCTTGACCGCCCCGCCCACCTCGACGCCGACGATGTCACGCTGCCGGTAGGCTCGAAATTGCGGTCCGGACAGCCGCGCCGCGAGGGCGACGGCGAACGCCTCGTCGTGCGAGGCCACCGTCATGGCCGTGGGCAGACCCGCACCCACCTCGTTGGCGAAGGTGGGGCCCGACAAGACGGCGCCGGGCCGCGCGCCCAGCACGTCGTCCGCCACCTGGTGCGGCAGCAGGCCCGACGCGATCTCGAAGCCCTTGGTGGCCCACGCGATCCGCGTGTCGTCGTGCAGGTGCGGTTTGATCTGTCCGAGACAGTCGCGAAACGCATGCGAGGGCACGGCAATGAGCGCGTCCCGGGCACCGGCCAGTGCCGCATCCAGGTCGAGCGCGATCTCCAGCGTCTCGGGAAACGCCGCATCCGGCAGATACCGCTCGTTGCAACGCGCGCGTCGCATGGCGTCGAGTTGCGCGAGGTCGCGGCCCCACAGCAGCGTGCGGTGCCCGGCACGCGCCAGCTGGATGGCCAGCGCCGTTCCCCACGAGCCGGCGCCGATGACCGCCATGGTGTCCCGCGCGCCCGCCATGCCCGCCTCCTCGTCCGTGCTAATTGACCAGGGTGGACTGGGGCGTTTCGGCCGCCTGCGCGAACAGCGCGTCGAAATTGACCAGCGGCAGCAGGAAATTCGGGAAGCCGCCCTTCACGATCAGGTCGGAGATCACTTCGCGCGCATAAGGGAAGAGGACGCTGGGGCAGAAGCTGCCGATCAGACGCTTCAAGTCCTCGGCGGACGCACCGGCGATGGCGAACACCCCGGCCTGTTTCACCTCCACCAGATACAACGTCGCCTCGCCCTGCTTCGCCTCCAGCGTGATGGTGAGCAACACCTCGCGCACGTTGACGTCGAGGTCCTCCGCCGTCGTGTTCATGTTCAGCTGGAATTTGGGCTCCCACGCCTGGTTGTTCGGCAGGCGCGGCCCGTTCGGCGACTCGTACGAACAATCCTTCAAATACACGCTCTGCAAACTCACCTGCACGCCGCCGACGTTGGCTTCCGCCGCTTCCGTTCTCACCTCGTTCATCGTTCCCCCTCGATTAACCGATCCAGCTCACCGCTGGCGTCGAGCGCGAACAAATCGTCGCACCCGCCGACGTGCCGATCGCCGATAAAAATCTGCGGAACGCTGCGCCGCCCGCTGCGCGCGATCATCTCCTGACGGAATTTCGCATCGTCGTCCACGTCGATCCGGTTGACCGGGACGTTCTTGCCCGCCAGCAGGGCGCCGGCCCGCTGACAGTACGGGCACCAGCCCGTCATGTACATGGTGACGGCGGGGCCGGTCACTTCGAACCCGTTTTGCCGACGCCGGTGACGGTCCTGGAGAGCGGCAGATTGTCCTTCACCCAGGCATTCAGGCCGCCCTCCAGGCTGAATACCTTGGTGAACCCCATCTTGGCGAGCGTGCGCGCGGCGCCGGCGCCGCCCGTGCCGTTGTCGTCGTAGGCGATGACGTGCTTGTCGCGCCACTTCTTCAGGCTGTCGGCCTGGGCCTCGAGTTCGACGGCCGGCACGTTGCGCGCATCCCCGATGTGTCCCGCATCGAAGGACTGCTTGGTGCGCAAATCGAGCACCAGAGCGCCCTGGTTCATGAGCCGCACGGCCTGCATCGCGGACAGGGCCGCAAACGCCTGCAGGCGCGCCCTGACCTCGAACACGGCGAGCGCGACGGCGGCGAGCAGGGCGCTGCACGCGAGAAACGGATGATGGCCAATGAACTCGAATAGTCGCTGCATTCGGCTTCGGGGACGTTCCGGTTTTTCGGGCGCGCAAGTATAGCAGCGGCCACCGGCCTTGTATGCCCGCCGCCCTGCGGCCGGAACTGGCGGCGGGGCGGTGCCGCACGTATGCTCCGGAGCCTGATGATCATCAAGAACACGCGCAGCCTGCCCTGGGCGGCCATGGGAGCGACGCTCGCTCTCGCGCCGGCGTTCGTGCGCGGCGCCGCGCCGGATGAATCCGCCGCACCCGGCGAGTCGGTGCCGTGGGCCGATGCGCGCACGCTGGCCGAGGTGATGAACCGGGTCGAACAGGATTACGTGGATCCCGTCGACGATCATCGGCTGCTGCAGGCGGCGATTCGCGGCATGGTGTCCTCGCTCGATCCTTATTCCGCCTATCTGGACGGCGAGGAATACGACGAGATCAAGATCTCCAGCTCCGGGCAGTACTCCGGTGTCGGCATCGAAGTGTCGATGGAGGACGACCAGGTCGTGGTGGTCACGCCGCTCGACGGATCGCCGGCCGCGGCCGCGGGCATCCGCAGCGGCGACGTCATCGCCTCGATCGACGGCGTGGCGGTGAGAACGACGGCGCTGGCCGACACCATCGGCCGGATGCGCGGCAAGGAGGGCACCGCGGTGAGGATCGGCATCCTGCGCGCGGGCAGCACCGAACCCCTCGAGTTCACCCTGAAGCGGTCCCGGGTCGAACTGCACAGCGTCAAGGGCGAACTGGCGGAGCCGGGATTCGGCTACGTCCGCATCTCCGAATTCAGCGAAACCACCGGCGACGATCTGGTGAGCACCCTGCGCAGCCTGCGCAAGCGCAACGGGACCGCGCTCAAGGGCCTGGTGCTCGACCTGCGCAACAATCCGGGCGGCGTGCTCGAGGCGGCGGTGGCGGTGGCCGACGCCTTCCTCGACGGCGGCCTCATCGTGAGCGCGAAGGGCCGCACCCCCGAATCGAAATTCGAGATGAAGGCCACGCCGGGGGACGAATTGAACGGTGCGCCGGTGATGGTGCTGGTGAACGGCGGGTCCGCGTCCGCCGCGGAGATCGTGGCCGGTGCGCTCAAGGATCACAAGCGGGCCCGCCTCATGGGGCGCACCACCTTCGGCAAAGGATCGGTGCAGACCGTGATGCCCATCGGCGAGCGCGCCATCAAGCTCACCACGTCGCTTTATTACACGCCGTCCGGCGTGTCCATCAATCATCGCGGAATCGTGCCCGACATCGAACTGGAGCCGGATCCCAAAACGGCCGAACCTCCCCTGCCGGCGGGCGCGCCGCTGGAGCAGCGCGAACCGGCGGTGAAGCGCGCCATCGAGGAGCTGAAGAGGCCCGTGGGCAACGGGCCTGCGGTGACCGCCGGCCTCGAGTCGCCCTGATTTCGTGCGCAGCACGCGCTCCATCGAAATCCTGTGTCTCGCGCTCGCCGCTCTGGTGCTGGTGTGGTCCGGGGCGCTGAGCACCCGCCCGTGGCCCGTGCTCGGCCTGCTGGGCGCGTTCGCCGCGGCCATCGTCGCGTTCCGCTCGCGGCGTTTCATGCCGGGCGACGCACGCGCGAAACTGCAGGTCGAATCGTGGTCCATGGTGATCTTCATCACGGCGGTGCTGTGGTTCACCGGCAGGAGCGCGAGTCCGCTGCTCAATCTTTATCTGCTGCCCATCGTCCTGAGCGCGTTGACCCTGGGCCGCCTCGTCACCTTCGGCCAGGTGGCTGCGATCGCCGTCGTGCACCTGGCACTGGCCGCGGCCACCCCCGGCGCCGACGTGGTGTCGCTGGCCTACGCCGGCCGCGCCATCGGCGAACTGGCGCCCATGCTGCTGGTCGCCTATCTCACCACGGCGCTGTCGGCCGACGTCGCCGAAGCGCGCGAGCACATCGAAACCCTGGCACAGACCGATGCGCTGACCGGCCTCGCCAACCTGCGTACGTTCAATGAACGGTGGGAGCGCGAGCACGCGGCGTGCCAGCGCGACCGCGGTGCCTACGCGTTGCTGATGATCGACATGGACAAGCTCAAGGACGTGAACGACGAGTTCGGCCACGAGGCCGGCAACAGCGCCATCCTGCTGGTGGCCCGGTGCCTGCAGCGAAGCATCCGCGGCACCGATACCGCCGCCCGTTTCGGCGGCGACGAATTCACCGTCCTGCTCGCGGGCGCATCGCCCGAGACGGCCGAGGCGGTGGTCAACCGGGTGCGGCACAACGTGTACAAGACCACGCTGGATCTGCGGTCCCGCATGATCCGCTGCAGCGTCAGCATCGGCGTGGCCAACTACCCGCGGGACGGCCGCGCACCGCGCGATTTGTTGAGCATCGCCGACCGCAACATGTACCGGGACAAGGAACTGCGGCGCGCCCCGGGGTTCCGGTCCCAGGCGTGATCCGCGTTCGATCGCGCAGCCTCGCGCAGTTGAGCATTTAACTTTGTCCGGAAAGCTGGCAAAGTTAGCGCCGCATCACGCCACGGCGCGATGGCCATGTGCTTATCTTGCGGGAACCGGGCTCAACTTCAGGAACGTGATGCAATCTATCGAACGACGACGGCTCGCGCCGGTAGCCGGCGTGCTGCTCGTGCTGTGTGGGATGAGCGCGGTCGCGAGACCGGCCCTGAAACCGGCCCTGTTCCCCAAGCTCAGATCGAGTTCGGTGCTCATCATCGATCAGAGCGATGCCACCGTGCTGTACTCGCGGCACCCCGACGTCGCCTCGCCCATCGCGTCCATCACCAAGCTGATGACGGCCCTGGTGGTGCTCGATGCCCGCCAGCCGCTGAACCAGCCCCTCGAGATCACGCAGGCCGAGACCGATCTGCCGCGCGGCGGCGTCTCCCGTCTCACCGTGGGCACCGTGCTGAGCCGCGGTGATCTGATGCATCTGGCGCTGATGTCCTCGGAGAACCGCGCGGCCCACGCGCTGGGCGTGAATTATCCGGGCGGCCTGCCGGCGGTGGTGATGGCCATGAACCGCAAGGCCGCCGCGCTGGGCATGACCAGCGCCCACTTCGTCGACCCCACGGGCCTGTCGAGTGAGAACGTCGCGAGCCCCGAGGATCTGTCGAAGCTGGTGATCGCGGCCGGCCGCAACCCGACCATACGCGCGTATTCCACCGACCAGCATTACACCGTGCGCGTGCACCGGCATCTGGTGGAGTTTCACAACACGGACAATCTGGTGGCCAATCCCGGCTGGAACATCGTCGTGCAGAAGACCGGCTACATCACGGAGGCCGGCAAGTGCCTGGTGATGGAGGCCGTGATCGAGGGTCGTAACGTGGTGATGGTGCTGCTCGATTCCGTCGGCAAACTCACCCGTGTGGCCGACGCCAAGCGCGTCAAGAGCTGGATGGAAGCCACGGCCACCGAGCGCGTCCAGGTCTCCATGCGCTGATGCCGTGGCGGCCCGGCGGCCGCCGCCTCTTCGCAACAGTCGGCGCGTCCTGCGCCCGGCGCGCCGCGGCGCCGGCCTTCCGAACGCGCGCACCCCCGCGCGCGTGCAACTCCATGACCGCTTGCAAAACCTCCGTCGTTGGCCGAGTATTCCGCGCTATTACCTTGGGGTGGCCTGAAAGGCCTGAGACGTCCTTGCGACGAACCCGTTGAACCTGATCCGGTTAGTACCGGCGTAGGGAGCAGGTGTATGAATCGTCGATGGCGTTTCTGCGTGCCGCTTGCGGCTTCATGGTGTGTTCTCCAGGCGGCGTGGGCGGTGGCGTAGTTCGGATCGATGGCCAGCGCGTGGTCGTAGGCGTCGCGCGC
>CAZZWZ010000062.1:9668-14031 GCA_964657955.1 uncultured Steroidobacteraceae bacterium | reverse complement strand
CGGCGGACACTGGCAGGCCGCCACGGCCCGGAGGACGCAGGATCAGCACCTGCCCCACCACCACCCGGTAGTCGGGCCCGATGGCGTTCCAGCGCGCGAGATCGCGGTAATCCAGATCGTGCCGCCAGGCGATGTCGTACAGGGTGTCCTGGGCCCGCACCGTGTAGGTGGTCTGGTTCCGGTGAGTTCCGCCGGCCGCGCAGCTTCCCAGCATGAAGCATCCGAGGCCAACGGCGGCGATCGATCGCATGAAGCGCACGTGCGCTAGCGCAGCAGTCCTGACAGCAAGGGAACGAAGCTGACCGCGCCAAGCGATTCGCGGCGCAACTTGTTCTCGCCCCGGGTGTAGCGCATGAGCTCCTGCCGCCCCTCCGTCCCCACCGGCGCGATCAAGCGGCCGCCGACGACGAGTTGCTCGAACAGCGCGGGCGGCACGACCTGTGGTGCGGCCGTCAATAAAATTCCGTCGTAAGGTGCCCGCGCCGCCCAGCCGATGCTGCCGTCCTCGTGACGGCAATGCACGTTGCGGATGCGCAGCTCGCGCAGGGTGCGGCGCGCCTTGCCGAGCAGGCTGGAGATGCGTTCGATGGTGTAGAGCTCCTCCACGAGCGGCGCCAGCACCGCGGTTTGATAACCGCATCCCGTGCCGATTTCCAGCACCTTCGGCGTGGGGCCGGCCGCGAGCAGCGCCTCGGTCATGCGCGCGACCACGTAGGGCTGCGAGATGGTCTGACCGAATCCGATCGGCAGCGCCGTGTCCTCGTAGGCGCGGGTCGCGAGCGCCTCGTCGACGAACAAGTGGCGCGGCACGTTGCGCAGGCGATCGAGCACCCGCGGATCTTTGATGCCCTGGTCCTGCAACCGTTGCACCAGGCGCTCGCGGGTGCGGGCCGACGTCATGCCGATCCCGCTGAGGCGCGGGCCCTCCATGAAGCTACTCAAGTTGCAACCAATGCTCGACCTCCGGCAGGGCGGCATGACGGGTCAGGTCGATCTGCAGCGGAGTGACCGAAGCATAGCCCTCGGCAACGGCATGAAAATCCGTACCGGGACCCGCGTCCTGGCCGCCGCCCGCCGATCCCACCCAGTACACGTCGCGCCCGCGCGGATCCTTGGCGGCGACCAGCGGTTCGGCACGATGCCGGTTGCCCAGCCGCGTCACCTTCACCCCCCGCAGCGCGCCGTCCTCGAGATCGGGCACGTTGAGGTTCAAGATCACCGGCCCGCGCAGCGGCGAGCGCGCCATGCGCGCCACCAGCGCGGCCGCGACCCGGGCGGCGGCGGAAAAATTGCGCGGACTGCCGGGCTCGGTGCACAGCGAGACCGCGATGGCCGGCAACCCCAGGAAGCGTCCCTCGATGGCGGCGGCCACGGTGCCCGAATACAGCGTGTCGTCGCCCAGGTTGGCGCCGTCGTTCACGCCCGATACCACCATGTCGTGCTCGAAGGGGAACAAACCGGAGATGGCGAGGTGTACACAGTCGGTGGGCGTACCGTTGATGTAATAGGAATCTTCGTCGTAGCGCACGCTGCGCACGGGAACGTCCAGCGTCAGGGAGTTGCTCGCGCCGCTGCGGTTGCGGTCGGGAGCGACGACGGTGACCGATCCCAGCGGCGCGATGGCAGCCTTGAGCGCTTCCAGTCCCTCGGCTCGATAGCCATCGTCGTTCGATAGAAGAATTTTCACAACATTTAACCGCCTGCCCGCGCGCGCCTAGCGGACTATACTGGAAGCCCGGGTAGCCTGCGCGTTCGAGTCATTCACATGCCCAAACACCGCTCCACCGACCTGCATCGCGACGACACCGGCGACGATGCCGGCGCATTTCGCGCCGCGGTGCGCGACGTCAAACCGCTGCCACAGACGCCGCTGCCCGAAGGAATGGCCAGGACACCCCCGCGTGCGCAGCGTGGAGGCGCGCGGCGTGACAACGCGCGGCGCGGCAGCGCCCGGCGGGGCGAATCCGCGGATGCGCTCGACGTGGATGAGGCGATGCCGCTGATCGATCCCGCCGGTGCGGCCGTCGAAGCGGTCGCGGCGCGCGGCGTGCCAACGAACGGCGTGCCAATGCCCGGCGCGGCAGCGTCCGGCGGCGATGCGCTGTCGTTCCAACGCCCTGGCGTGCAGACCGGCGTCGTCCGAAGGCTGCGCCGTGGCTCATTCCCCATCGAGGACGAACTCGACCTGCACGGCCTGACGCAGCGGGTGGCGCGTGAACAGCTCGCGCATTTCCTCGCGGTGAACCGCGCCGCGGGGCGCCGCTGCGTGCGTGTCATCCACGGGAAGGGTTACCGCTCCGGGGCCCGTGGCCCCATCTTGAAGATGGCGGTCGACCTGTGGTTGCGGCGGCACGCGGACGTCATGGCCTTCGCCTCCGCCCGGCCCATCGACGGCGGCACGGGCGCGGTGTACGTCCTACTGCGCGCGTGACGGAGCGCTCTCGAGCAGCACGGCGGCGCTGGCCGCGAGACCTTCTTGGCGCCCGATGAACCCGAGTCGTTCAGTGGTCGTCGCCTTGATGTTGATGCGCTGCGCCGGTGCGCCCAGGTCGTCCGCCAGATTGGCGGCCATGGCCGCACGGTGCTTGGCGATGCGGGGCGCCTCGGCCATCACGGTCACGTCGGCATTGGCGAGCGCGAGACCCGCCGCGCGCATCAGCGCGGCCACTTCCCGGAGGAACACGCGGCTGTCGGCCCCGCGATGACGCGGATCGCTGTCCGGGAAATGTCGCCCGATGTCCCCCTCGCCCAACGCACCCAGCACTGCATCGCAAAGCGCATGAATCACGACGTCGCCGTCCGAATGCGCGACGATCCCGCGCGGATGTTCGATGGTCACGCCACCCAGCACCACGCGGTCGCCCGGACCGAACGCATGCACGTCGAAACCCTGCCCGATCCTCATCCGCGTCTTCTCCCCCTGCAATATGGTCGCCGCCATGGCCAGATCCTCGGCGCGCGTGATCTTGATGTTGAAGGGCGAGCCGCGCACCAACGCGGCGGGCAGACCCAGGCGCTCCATGGCCTGCGCCTCGTCGGTGACCGCGATGCCCGCCCGGGTTGCGTCCTCCAACGCCTGCCGCAGATCGCCGAAGCCGAACATCTGCGGGGTGAGCGCGCGCCACAAGCCCGTGCGATCCACCGTGTCGACGGCGATGCCGCCGCGTTCGCGCTTGACCGTATCGACCACGGGGGCGGCCAGCAGCGCGCCGTTCACGCCCTCGCCGGCCGCCGCGCCGCACGGTACGGCATCGAGCAGCGCCGTCAGATCCGAGGACGTGAGGCATGGCCGTGCGGCATCGTGCACCAGCACCCAGTCGTCCCTGTCGGCACGGCCCTCCAGGGCCGCCAGACCGTTCATGACGGAGGCCTGGCGGGTGGCGCCGCCCGGGGTTGTCCACACCCTGGCGGCCGGTACGCCGAGCGTGGCCCAGAGCGCGTCGTCCGCCGCCAGCACCACGACGATGCCGGCCACCCGCGGTTCGCGCAGCAGCGGCGCGAGCGACCATTCCATCACGGTGGCGCCCAGCAGCGGCGCGTATTGCTTGGGCGCATCCGCAGGCGACGTCTCGAAGCGGGCACCCCGTCCCGCCGCCGGCACGATGGCCCAGATGCGCCGCGGCGGCGAACTCACCGGGCGCGCGCGGTGATGCCGCTCGCGGGAGCGGCCGGCGGCGGCGTGGCGACGGTGACCACTTGGTAGAACGTCTCGCTGCGGCCCACCATGCCAAGCTCGCTCCGCGCCCGTTCCTCCAGCGCGCTCAAACCCACCTTGAGATCGTTGACCTCGGCCACCAGCTGACGATTGCGTTCACGCTGTTCGCCGTTGGCCGCCGCCTGCGCCGTCACGGCCGCGGTCAGACGCGACACCTCGCGATTGCCATGATCGGAAATCCATACCCGGTACTGCAGCAGCACCACGGTCAACCCGAGAATGATGGCGAAAATCCTCATGATGCCATGAGCTTAGCACGAACTCTTCAGACCTAGGAACCGCTGCAGGGCACCGACAACGCCGCGCGGCCGGCATACGACGCCTTGCTGCCCAGTTCACCTTCGATCCGCAGCAGCTGATTGTACTTGGCGATGCGATCGGACCTCGACATGGAGCCGGTCTTGATCTGCGTGGCCGACGTGGCCACGGCGATGTCGGCGATGGTCGCATCCTCGGTCTCGCCCGATCGGTGCGACATCACCGCCGTATAGCCCGCGCGCTGGGCCATGCTGACCGCCGCCATCGTCTCCGTCAACGTCCCGATCTGGTTGACCTTGACCAGCAGCGAATTGGCCACGCCGCGCTGGATGCCCTCGGCCAGGATGCGCGGATTGGTGACGAACACATCATCGCCGACGAGCTGTATCT
>CAZZWZ010000062.1:0-9658 GCA_964657955.1 uncultured Steroidobacteraceae bacterium | reverse complement strand
CCCCCCCACGGCCGCATAGCGCGCCTTGGCCGCCATGTCGATGGCGGCCAGCGTTTCGGTGAGGGACCCGATCTGGTTCGGCTTCACGAGGATGGCGTTGGCGATCTTCTTCGCGATCCCCTCGGCGAAGATGCGGGTGTTCGTGACGAACAGATCGTCGCCCACCAGCTGCACCGTCGAACCCAGCTTCCGCGTGAGAATCCCCCAACCGTCCCAGTCGCCCTCGCTCATGCCGTCCTCGATGGTGACGATGGGGTATTTGGCCACCAGCCCCGCCAGATAGTCGGCGAATTCGGCCGCATCGAAGCGCCGGCCCTCCGACTCCAGATGGTAAACGCCGTCCTTGTAGAACTCCGTGCTGGCCACGTCCAGGCCCAGATAGATGTCCCGGCCTGCGCGATACCCGGCCTTGTCGATGGCCTCCAGGATGGTGGTCAGCGCCGCTTCGTTCGACGGCAGATCGGGCGCGAAACCTCCCTCGTCGCCCACCGCGGTGTTGAGGCCCTTGGCGTGCAGCACCTTCTTCAAGGTGTGGAACACCTCGGCGCCGTAGCGCAGCGCCTCGGAAAGCGACGGCGCCCCCAGCGGCAGTATCATGAATTCCTGGATGTCGACGCTGTTGTCCGCGTGCGCGCCGCCGTTGATGATGTTCATCATGGGCACGGGCATGACCAGATCGCCGTCGCCTCCCAGATGCCGGTACAGCGGCAGGTTGCGGTCCTTCGCGGCGGCATGCGCGGCCGCCAGCGACACGGCGAGAATGGCATTGGCGCCGAGTCTGGCCTTGGACTCGGTGCCGTCGGCCGCGATCATCCGGGCATCGAGCCCCTGCTGATCCTCCACGTCCAGTCCCACCGCCAGATCGCGCAGCGCGCCGTTGACGTGGCCCACCGCCTTCGAGACGCCCTTGCCGAGAAAGCGTCGGGCATCCCCGTCGCGCAGTTCCACCGCCTCGCGCGAGCCGGTGGAGGCGCCCGACGGCACGGCGGCACGTCCCACGACGCCCGATTCCAGCACCACGTCCGCTTCCACGGTGGGATTGCCGCGCGAATCGATGATTTCACGGCCACGAATATCGGCGATACGAGTCATAGCGAAGATTCCTCGAAGGGTTTTTTCTTGACGGCCAGATCCAGCTCCACCAGCGTCGCGAGCAGCGATGCCATCCGGTCCAGGGGCCACGCATTCGGCCCATCCGACAACGCGTTCGCCGGATCGGGATGCGTCTCCATGAACAGGCCCGCGATGCCGGCGGCGACGGCCGCACGCGCCAGCACCGGCACGAACTCGCGCTGGCCGCCCGAAGCCTTGCCCTGCCCGCCCGGCAGCTGCACCGAATGGGTGGCATCGAACACCACCGGGCAGCCGGTGCCGCGCATGATGGAGAGCGAGCGCATGTCGGACACCAGATTGTTGTAGCCGAACGAGAATCCGCGTTCGCACACCATGATGTCGCGATTGCCGGTGGAGCGCGCCTTGTCGACCACGTTCTGCATCTCCCAGGGAGAGAGGAACTGCCCCTTCTTGATGTTCACCGGCTTGTTCTGCGCGGCCACGTTCACGATGAAATTCGTCTGACGGCACAGGAAGGCCGGCGTCTGCAACACGTCCACCACCGCCGCCACTTCACCGAGCGGCGTATCCTCGTGCACGTCGGTGAGCACGGGCACGCCGATCTGCGCACGCACCCGTTGCAGCGCCTGCAATCCCGCATCGATGCCCGGTCCGCGAAAACTCGCGCCCGACGAGCGATTGGCCTTGTCGAAGGAGGCCTTGAAAATGAACGGGATCCCCAGGGTCGAGGTCACCTCGCGCAGCCGGCCCGCCACGTCCATCACCAGCGCCTGGCTCTCGATGACGCAGGGACCGGCGATCAGGAAGAACGGACTCGAAGGCCCGACTTCAACCCCGGCCAGCTTCATGCAGTGGCGCGTCCCGGCTGCAGGGCCGCGCGGTATTCGCGCGCCGCCCGGATGAAACCCGCGAACAACGGATGCCCGTCGCGCGGCGTGGAGGTGAACTCCGGGTGGAACTGGCTGGCCACGAACCACGGATGAGCCGGCAGTTCGATGAACTCCACCAGGCCGTCGTCCGAGAAACCCGAGAACGCCATTCCCGCGTCCGACAGTTCGTCGAGGTAGTGATTGTTGAATTCGTAGCGATGCCGGTGCCGCTCGAAAATGGCCTCGCGGCCGTATAATGAATGGACCAGCGAGCCCGCCACCAGGCGCGCCTCCTGCGCCCCGAGGCGCATGGTGCCCCCCAGATCGGACTGCTCGTCGCGCACCTGCTGGCCGCGCGCGAGATCCTGCCATTCGGTGATGAGCGCGATCACCGGGTGCGTGGTCGCACGGTCGAACTCGGTGCTGTTGGCGCCGTTCAGCGCGAGCACGTTGCGCGCGTACTCGACGATGGCGAGCTGCATCCCCAGACAGATGCCGAGATAGGGAATGCGCTGCTCGCGCGCGAAGCGGATCGCCTGGATCTTGCCCTCGATGCCGCGGTCGCCGAACCCGCCGGGCACCAGGATGGCATCCATCTTGTGCAGCGCCTGCGGCCCCGCACGTTCGATGTCCTGCGACTCGAAGTAATGAATGTTCACGCGGGTCCGTGTCTTGATGCCGCCGTGCATCAGCGACTCGTTGAGCGAGATGTACGAATCACGCGCCTGCACGTACTTGCCGACCATGCCGATGTCCACCACGGCCTCGGGATTCTGCCGGGCGGACACCACCGCGCGCCATTCGGACAAATCGGTGGTCGGCACCTGCAGGCGCAGCTTGTCCACCACGATGTCGTCCAGATCCTGCTCGTGGAGCAGCATGGGGATCTTGTAGATGTCGTCCGAATCGACGGCCGAGATCACGGCGCGTTCCTCGACGTTGGTGAACAACGCGATCTTGCGCCGCTGCTCGTCCGGCAGCGTGTGCACGCAGCGGCACAGCAGGATGTCGGGCTGTATGCCGATGCCGCGCAGTTCCTTCACCGAGTGCTGCGTGGGCTTGGTCTTGATCTCACCCGAACCTCCGACGATGGGCACCAGCGTCAGATGCATGTACAGCACCTGGTTGCGGCCGAGCTCCACCCCCATCTGCCGGATGGCTTCGAGGAAGGGCAGCGACTCGATGTCGCCCACGGTCCCGCCGATCTCGACCATGCAGACGTCGGCATTGCCGGCGCCCAGACGGATCCGGTACTTGATCTCGTCCGTGATGTGGGGGATCACCTGCACGGTGGCGCCCAGATAATCGCCCCGGCGCTCCTTGGCGATCACCCGCTCGTAAATGCGACCCGTGGTGAAGTTGCTGTCACGCCCCGTCGTCATGCGCACGAAGCGCTCGTAATGGCCCAGGTCGAGATCGGTCTCGGTGCCGTCGGCGGTGACGAACACCTCGCCGTGCTGGAACGGACTCATGGTCCCCGGGTCCACGTTGATGTAGGGATCGAGCTTGACCATGCTCACGTTCAGGCCGCGTGCTTCGAGAATGGCCCCGAGCGATGCGGAGGCGATGCCCTTGCCCAGGGAGGACACGACGCCGCCGGTGACGAAAACGAATCGAGTCATGCTGGTCACCGCCGATTGAAAAGGTCCGCCGCACGCAAGCCTGGAATGCCGTGCCGCTGCGAACGAAAGCTGCCTGGGAATCTGGGAATTCGACGGGAATTTAGGTTAGCACATCGGCTCATGGCCGACAATATTGGCGCGGCGCGTCAGACGAGCTCGGGGGCGTTTTCCCATTCGATGCCGACGCCGCGCGCGCCCGCGGGCACGCAAAATCGCGCGTCCTGCCACAGGTCGCCCACCGCCACCAGGGATGCGCCCGCATACACGAACGGCAACGCGTCGCGCATCCACGGCAGCACCCCCAGCGACTGGCAAAGATGCTGCACGCTCTGCACCTTCGCCGCGCGCTGCGGCTTGAGCGTCTCCCCGCCGCGGCGGCCGCGCACCGATACGGCGTCGAGGCGGTCCGGGTTCAGTCCGCCGCCCCGCGCCGACCAGCGCAGCGTCCCCAGCGCCGGACCCAGGGCCAGATCGCCTGAAAACGGCGGCCATGCGCGCTGCCCGGACATGCGCGGCGGGTGGGCGGCCGTGATCAGCAGTCGATCGCGGTAACGGCGCAGCGCGTGCGCGCCCCAGACCATGCTGGGCAGCCGCGCCTCGTCCGCGTCGAGAATCTGCCGCAGTCCTTCGCGCAGCCGCGCCGTAGGCGGCGGATCGGTGCGGGCGGCGCGCGTGGCGATCCACTGCCGCACCACGTTCGCTCGTCGGCTCGCGCTCAGCGCGCGCAATCCCGTGACCGACAAGCCGTCGCCGTCGCGCAGGGCGCTCATGAGCGGCGCGGCGGCCTCATCCAGCAGCGCCTGCGCATCGGCCGCATGCCGCGCGGTACGCGAGAGCGCGACGGCAGCGCCGGGCCAGCGCCCGGCCAGCAGCGGCCACACCCTGGCGCGCAGGAAGGCCCGGTCGAACCGCAGATCGCCGTTCATCGGATCGGCCACCGCGCCGATGCCTTCGCGGGCGGCGAAGCGCAGCAGTTCGTCCTTGACCACGTCGATGAGGGGGCGCAGATGCCAGCCGGCGCCCAGCGGACGGCACAGGGGCATGGCGGCCAGGCCCTTCAAGCCGGCGCCGCGCAGCAATTGCAGCAGCACGGTCTCGGCCTGGTCGGTGGCGTGATGGGCGGTCAGCAGACATTCGTCGACGGCGAGCTCACGCGCCAGCCCGTCGTAACGCGCGTCACGGGCCGCAGCCTCCACCGATGCGCCACGCGGCGTCGCCACCCGCACCTCGATGACGGTGAGCGGCAAGGAGAGCCGCCGGCACAACGCCTCGCAGCCGCGGCGAAAATCCGCGGCGGCGCCCTGCAGTCCATGATCCACGTGCACCGCACGCAGGGAAAGTCCGCGAAACGGCGTGCCCGCCCGCGACAGCGCCGTCGCCAGCACGGCGGAGTCGAGGCCGCCGCTCAGGGCCACCACCAGACCGCTGGCCTCGGCCGGCACGCATGCGTCCAACACCGTGCGCAAGGCGGCCGCGGAAAAGCCGCTAGCCGTCGCGGTAGACACCGAAGGCCCGCAGCCGCGCCTGACGGCTGTCGAGCAACGTGGTCACGGGCTGGTTGCACAGTTCCGCCAGGTGTTTGACCATGCTCTGCTTCAGGGTTTCCGCCATGGCATGCGGATCGCGGTGTGCCCCGCCGTGCGGTTCCTTCAACACCTCGTCGACCAGCCCGAGTTTCTTCAGGCGCTCGGCCGTGCCGCCCATGGCGTCCGCCGCGATCTCTTTCTTGTCGGTGCTCTTCCACAGGATGGAGGCGCAACTCTCGGGCGAGATCACGCCGTACACGCTGAACTGCAACATGATCAGCCGGTCGCACACGCCGATGGCCAGCGCGCCGCCCGACCCGCCCTCGCCGATCACCACGCTCAACACCGGCGCGGCGAGACTCGACATCTCGAACAGATTGCGGGCGATGGCCTCGCTCTGTCCGCGCTCCTCCGAGCCGATGCCCGGATACGCGCCCGGCGTGTCGATCAACGTGACCACGGGAATGCGGAAGCGCTCGGCCATGCGCATCAGCCGCAGCGCCTTGCGGTATCCCTCGGGCTTCGGCATGCCGTAGTTGCGGCGCACGCGCTCCTTGGTGTCCCGGCCCTTCTGCTGGCCGATCACCATCACCGGCGACCCTTCGAGCCGCGCCAGACCGCCGACGATGGCCAGATCGTCGCTGTACATCCGGTCGCCGTGCAACTCGTGCCAGTCGGTGAAGATCATGGACAGGTAATCCAGCGTGTAGGGACGCTGCGGATGGCGCGCCAACTGCGTGATCTGCCACGGCGACAGATTGGAGAAAATGCTGCTGGTGAGCGCGCGGCTCTTCGATTGCAGACGCTTGATCTCCTCCGAAATGTTCACGCTCGAATCGGTGCCGAGGAATTTCAGCTCTTCGATCTTCGCCTCGAGTTCGGCAATGGGTTGTTCGAATTCCAGAAAATTCATCGCCATGAAGACGTTTCCTCGCCGCGGACATCGCTTCGCGGACCATAGACCAGATACCAGCCGTCGCGGCCGACCAACCCGGACAGTTTATCAAGCAACTCGCGCGAGGGACGCACCGACCAATCGTCCGCGAGATTCAGCCGCCCGGAGTACTCCGGGCGGTTCACCACCACGCTCACCCCGCACGGCCCGCGCATGTGGGGCTTGAGCAATTCCTCGAAGCGGGTCATGCCCTGCGGGCCGTCGAACTGGGCCGGCCAGCGCAGCCACAGGCGCCGGGCGAAGCGTTCGCGCGCCCGGTCGATGTCCATCAACGATTTGGCCTGCAGACGCCAGGCCTCGATGAAGTCGTCGAAGCGCAGCGAACCCTCCACCACCAAGATCGCATCCTTGACGATGATGTTGCGATGCTGCTGGAAGGTCTCCTCGAACAGCGTCACTTCGAGCCGTGCCGTGCGATCGTCCAGGATCAGCGTGACGCGGTTCGGCCGGCGGCGGATTTCGAGCACCAGGCCGGCCACCGTTGCCGGCTTGGCCTGCGACCACACACGCTCGGGCGGCGTACCCGGCTTCTGCGGCCCGGCCCGCGGCGCGGGCCGCGGGCCGCCCACGTCCACCAGGCGCGAACAGCCCAGCCACTTCAAATCCGGTTCGTACGGGGTGATGGGGTGGCCGCTCAAAAAAAGCCCGAGGGTCTCGCGCTCCCCCGTCAGTCGTTTCGCTTCGCTCCAGTCGGCGACGGCGGCATCTTCGGCCGTGCTCAGGCCGAACAGATCCACCTGGCCCACGCTCGCGGCGCGCGAGTTTTGTTCGCCCAGATGGACCGCGCGATCGAGCTGGTGCATCAGAGTCGCCCGGTTCGCACCCAGACGGTCCAGGCTGCCGGAACGGATCAGGGCTTCGAACACCCGTCGGTTGACCCGCTGCAGATCCACCCGCCGGCACAAATCCGGCAGGCTGGCATACGGCCCGTGCGCGGTGCGCTCCTCGATGATGGCCTCCACGGCCGAGGCACCCACGCCCTTGATGGCCCCCATGCCGTAGCGGATGCTGCAGGCTCCCGCCACCCGGAAGGCAAAACCGGATTCGTTCACGTCCGGCGGTTCGACGCTGAGTTTCATGCTGGCGCATTCGTCGATGAGCGTCACCACCTTGTCGGTCTTGTCCATGTCCGAGGACAGCACCGCCGCCATGAAAGCGGCGGGATGGTGCGCCTTCAGCCAGGCAGTCTGGTAGGACAGGAGTGCATAGGCGGCGGAATGAGACTTGTTGAAGCCGTACCCCGCGAACTTCTCCATCAGATCGAAGATCATGGTGGCCTGCGACTCGCGCACTCCGCGCGCCACCGCGCCGTTCACGAACACCGACCGCTGATCGGCCATCTCCTCAGCCTTCTTCTTGCCCATGGCCCGTCGCAGCAGGTCCGCCCCGCCGAGCGTGTAGCCGGCGAGAATCTGTGCGATCTGCATCACCTGCTCCTGATACAGGATCACGCCGTACGTTGCCTCGAGCACGGGCTTCAAGTCGGGGTGCAGGTAATCGATGGTCGCACCGCTGGTGTCGTGCTTGCGCGCGATGAAATCGTCCACCATGCCGGATTGCAGCGGACCCGGCCGGAACAAGGCCACCAGGGCGACGATGTCGCCGAAACGGTCCGGCTGCAGACGCCGGATGAGATCCTTCATGCCGCGCGACTCGAGCTGAAACACCGCGGTGGTCCGCGTGCTCTTGAGCAACGCGTAGGTGGCGGGGTCCTCCATGGGCAGGGCGCCGATGTTGATCTCCGGCAGGCCCGCGGCCGTCCGCCCGGCGTTGATGTCGCGCACCGCCCAATCGATGATGGTGAGGGTGCGCAGCCCGAGGAAGTCGAATTTCACCAGGCCGGCCGCTTCGACGTCGTCCTTGTCGAACTGCGTGACCGGCGTGCTGCCGCCTTCCTCGCAGTACAACGGCGTGAAATCGGTGAGCACCGAGGGCGCGATGACCACGCCGCCCGCGTGGGTGCCGGCATTGCGGGCGAGCCCCTCGAGGCTGCGCGCCAGGTCGATCAGCTCGCGCACGTCGCCGTCGGCCGCGTACAGCCGCCGCAGTTCCTCCTCCTGGGCGAGCGCCTTGTCCAGCGTGATGCCGATCTCGAAGGGGATCAGCTTGGCGATCTTGTCGACGTAGCCGTAGTTGTGGCCGAGCACGCGGCCCACGTCGCGGATCACCGCCTTCGCCGCCAACGTGCCGTAGGTGATGATCTGCGACACGCGCTCGCGGCCGTATTTCTTCGCCACGTAATCGATCACCCGGTCGCGGCCGTCCATGCAGAAGTCGACGTCGAAGTCCGGCATGGAGACGCGCTCAGGATTCAAGAAGCGCTCGAACAGCAGATCGTGCTCGATGGGGTCCAAGTCCGTGATGCCCAGGGCGAAGGCCACCAGCGAACCCGCACCGGAGCCGCGGCCGGGCCCCACCGGCACGCCGTTCTCGCGCGCCCAACGGATGAAGTCGGCGACGATCAGGAAGTAGCCGGCGAATCCCATGCTGGCGATCACGCCGAGTTCGAGCGCCAGCCGCGCCTCGTAGGCGGCCGCATCGAGGTGCACGCCCAGCAGCTTCGCCGCCTGTTCGATGCGACCGGCGAGGCCGCGCTGCGACTCGGCGTACAAGAATTGTTCGGTGCCCGTGCCGGCCGGTACCGGATAGGCGGGCAGCATGGAGGCGCCCAGCTTGATCTCGAGCGAACATCGTTTCGCCACCTCCACCGTGTTCCGCAGCAGCTCCGGCGCATCCGCGAACAATTCCGCCATCTGCGCCGGAGTCTTGAGATATTGCTCCTCGGTGTAACGGCGCGGCCGGTTGGCGTCGGTCAACAAGGCGCCGTCGTGGATGCACACGCGCGCCTCATGGGCGTCGAACTCCGCGCGCGTCAGGAAACGCACGTCGTTGGTCGCCACGGCAGCCACCCCGCGCGCCCGCGCCATCTCCATCACCGCATCGGTGTAGGCCGCTTCGCCGGGCCGCCCCGTACGCTGCACCTCCAGATAGAAACGATTTCCACACAGACGCTGCCACTGCGTCAGGCAGTGCACGGCATCCTCGTCCCGGCCGCGGGCCAGCGCCTGGCCGACGTCCCCCTCGGGGCCGCCGGACAGCACGATCAGGCCCTCGAGAATTTCCGCGTCGAGCCACGCGCGATCCAGCATGGGCACGCCGCGCACCTGGCCCTCGAGATACGAGCGCGTGACCAGCTGGGTCAGGTGCCGGTACCCGGTCAGGTTCTGGCACAGGAACACCACGCGCGAGGGCGGCGCCCGTTCCGCGGCCTCCCGGATCAGCGCATCCACGCCGATCAAGGGCTTGACCCCGGCGCTCTGGGCCTCCTTGTAGAACTTCACCATGGCGAACAGGTTGCTCTGATCGGTGAGCGCCACCGCCGGCATGCCCGCCGCTGCCACCGCGGCCATGAGCTCCGGCACGCGCACGATGCCGTCGCGCAGCGAGTACTCCGTGTGCAGGCGCAGATGCACGAAACCGCCCAGCGCGGCCGCCCCGCCGGCGTCCGACCCGGCGACCCGCGCCGTGGCCTCCGCCTCAACCTGATCGAGACCCTCCGCGCCGCCGCCCCCTGGCAAGGGATCCGCCGCACGCCGGGGCAGACCACACTCG
>CAZZWZ010000061.1:0-14038 GCA_964657955.1 uncultured Steroidobacteraceae bacterium | reverse complement strand
CGCGCGGCGTGCGAACGCGCGGCGTGCAACCGCAATGCGTGGACCCGCTGCCACGCGGCCTCCGGCCGATGCTCGGCGATGGACGCGACGCCGTACACCGCCTCCTCGCCCAGTCGTGCACGCAGTCGTTCCACCAGTTGCGGGGCCGTGTCGCGACCGCCGCCGTTCACTCCGGCGAACGCGTCGAGAGAACATGCCGACAGCGGCTGCAAGGAACCCGATGCGAGTTCCATGCCCTTGACGGGCGCGGGCAGCGCGAGCCGCTGCAATTTTTCCCCGAGCACGTCCGACAAACGACGGCGCTCACCGGTGATGCCCGCCAAACCCACGCACACCCGCGTATCGCGTATCGCACGGTGCCGCAACGTGAGCTGCAATGCCTGAACACCCGCCTGGCGTTCGCGTAGGAACCGGACGCACCGCACGATCAGCGGTTCGACGGCTTTTTGCAGGTAACCGACGGTTTCGATTTCAGTTTCGAAATCGCAACGCTCGCGAAATCGCTCGCGCGGCACGAATGCACGGCGGGGCGCGGGCTGCCGGGCCAATGCGACATCGAGATCCAGCACGGCATCCGGGCCCAGCCGGCGTGCCAGGCCCGCGCGCGGCAGGCGCAGCAATTCGCCGATGCGGTTCACACCCAGCGAACGCAGGGTTTGCAACCGGTCGGGGGACCAGCCGGTGCAGACGATGGGCACTTCCGCGAGCGCGCCGGCGAGCGCACCGGTCTCTTCGATGCACAGGCGTCGGCCGGCGCGCGCCAACCACAATGCACCCACGGTGGTGGGCGCAACCGTCGTCCGTACCCCCGGTGCCGGCCGGCGCCACACTGCATCGATGTCCGCATGCAGTGCGGCCAGCGAACCGAACAAGCGCACGCTGCCTTTGACTTCGAGCAGCAAGGCGTTCGGCATTTCGATGCTGACCAGCGAGGTGAACCGTTGCGCCGAGCGGCTCAGCCGCTGCAGCACGGTGGCCGCCTGCGCCTCGGGCAGTTCGGGAAACACCGCGGCGTACCAGAGCTGTTTGGGGCGCGGTCGCGGCATCGGCGAAGCCGGGGACACCGCCGACAGGGCCGGTGTGGACGCCGGGGGAGAAGCCCGTTCCGGCGCCGACGTCGCGGCGAACAGATCGATGGTTGCGGATCGGGCTGCCGCGATGCGTTGCCCGCCGAAATGCCTGCTGCGCGATCTCATGTGCCTTGCAATGCAACGGGACCGGGACGGCCGCCCTGCACCTTGATGAGTTCGAGCTGGGTTTCGTGCTGCCCCCGCGTCATCAGCAGACGCAGGCTGGCGGGCGAGGATTCGAATCGATGTCTCTCGGGACGGAACAAAACGGCGAGCGCACCACCCGCCTCCGCCGCGAGTTTCAACCGGCGCAGCCACCGATCATCGGTGCCTTGCAGCCAGAGCAACACCGCGGCGCAAACGCCCGAACTCAAGGCCTGTTCGGCCGCCCACAACGCTTCGGCCGCGCTCGCGGGACGCACCACCAACAGCCGTGCCAGTTCGATCCCCTGTTGTGCCAGGGCCGGCGCGTAGGGTTCGTGCGGCGGGGCGATCCAGACCAGCCAGGGCGCCTCGCCATCGATGCGACGCTGCGACGCCACCAGAGCCGGCAAAAAAAGCTGGACTTCTCCCAGACCTGCGGTCTCCAACAACACTTCGACGAGCGACGCCGTGGGCCAGCCGCCTCCCGGCAGGCGCGCATCGAGGGCGCTGCGACCGGTGGCCCATACGGGAGCGGCTCGGAGTCCGGCCGCGGCGTCTTTTAATCTCCAGACACGCGCATCGGCCAGGATGTCCGCAAGCGATGATTCCTCACGTGGCATCCACGTCTTTACCGCGACGAAGCACACCCACCACCACGCCCTCGATCATCATGGACTGCTCCTTGAGATTGACCCGAATGGGTTCGAAATCCGCATTTTCGGGCAGCAGCCAGACGATGGTGCCTTCCTGGCGGTAGCGTTTGACGGTCACCTCGTGATCCAAACGAGCGACCACGATCTGGCGATTACGCACTTCCGGGGTGCGATGCACCGCCACCAGATCGCCATCCAGGATGCCCGCATTCTTCATGCTCATGCCCTGCACTTTCAGCAGGTAGTGCGGCTGCGGGTGAAACAGTTGAGGATCGATTTGATAACGCCGTTCGATGTGCTCCTCGGCCAGTATCGGCCGTCCCGCGGCGACCCGGCCGATGAGCGGCAGACCCAGTTGTTCGCGCAGAACGTCCTTGAGCTGGATGCCGCGCGAGGCACCGGGGATCAGATCGATGACGCCCTTGCGCTGCAGGGCACGCAGATGCTCCTCGGCCGCATTGGGCGATTTGAATCCCAGGGTGCGGGCGATTTCGGCCCGGGTGGGCGGCATTCCGTTTTCGGAAATGGTGTCCTGAATGAGCCTCAGAATCTGCGTCTGACGGGGCGTGAGATCGGTCATGCATCACCTGGTTGAGAGCCTACTGTTATTATATACAGTATTGCAGGACTGGCAACCCGTTCGAGGGCACGGTAATTTGCCCCTACCACCAACCCCGGATCTTGGTTATCACCGACGCCCGCGATCCCGCCACGCCGCCCGAGTCTTCAATGTCCATCAAACACGATCGATCGAGGGACCGCTACTTGGGGATGGATCGCCCCATCACCCGTCGAGACTTCTTGAATGGGGTTGCCGTGGTCGCCGGCGCCGTGGCCTCCCGACCCCTGCTCGCCGGATCGCCGGACCCCTGGGCCGAGGGGGGCGCGAGCGCACCGGCCGCCACCGCCACCGCCGCCCAGGACGCCCCGGGGTATTACCCTCCGCTACTCACCGGCATGCGCGGCAATCATCCCGGCTCGTTCGAGGATGCCCACGCGCTGCGCGACGGCCACCGCCGGCCCGCCGCCGTCGACACGGGCGAGGAATACGACCTCATCGTCGTCGGCGGCGGCATCAGCGGACTGGCGGCCGCCCATTTCCATCGTGCCCACACCACGCCACAGGCCCGCATCCTGATTCTCGACAACCACGACGACTTCGGCGGCCACGCCAAGCGCAACGAATTCGTCCTGGACGGTCGCCTGCAATTGCTCAACGGCGGCACGCTGGAAATCGACAGTCCCCGGCCCTATGGGACGGTGGCGGCGGGACTGATGAAGACCCTGGGTCTGGACGTGCCCGCGCTGGCGAAGCGCACCCAGAACCTCGACTTCTACGCCCATCGCGGCCTGCGAGCCGGTGCGTTCTTCGACAGGGAAACCTTCGGCCGCGACGTCCTGGTGAGCGGCATGGGGGGCCCCGCGCCGCTCGATGCGGTGTTGAGCCGCGCACCGCTGTCGGAGCGTGCCCGCCGGGAGATCGTGCAGATCGAGACCGGAAAGATCGATTATCTGCGCGGGGCTGCCTCGGCCGACAAGAAGCAGCGCTTGTCGCGCATGAGCTATGACACGTTCCTGCGCGAGGTGGTGAAGGTGGACCCGGCGGTGCTCGCGTACTATCACGCACGCACCATGGGCGAATGGGGGGTGGGTACCGATGCGGTGTCGGCCCTCGACTGCTGGGGCTACGGCATGCCGGGATTCCAAGGCATGGGATTGGACAAGGGGTCGATCGCCCGCATGGGATTCACGCCCTCGGGATATGCCGACACCGGCGGCTCGTACCGTCTGCATTTTCCCGACGGCAATGCCACCATCGCACGGCTGCTGGTGCGCGATCTCATCCCGCAGGCGGTGCCGGGGCACTCGGTCGACGACGTCGTCACCGCGCGCGTCGACTATGCGGGACTGGACCGCCCGCAGAACCCCATACGCCTGCGGTTGAACAGCATCGTCGTCCGCGCGTGCCACGTCGGCGACCCGGCCACCGCGCAGCGGGTGGAGGTGACGTACCTGCGCGGCGGGCGGCCCTTCGTCGCACGCGCGGGCGGCGTCGTCATGGCCTGCTACAACATGATGATTCCGTACCTGTGCCCCGAAATGCCCGCCGCGCAGAAGGATGCGCTGCACCGGCTGGTCAAGACTCCCCTCGTGTACAGCAGTGTGGCGCTGCGCAACTGGCAGGCGTTCGATCGGCTGAAGGTCCACCGGGTGTATGCGCCCGGGAGTTATCACACGTCCTTGCAATTGAATCCGCACGTCGAGGTGGGCGCCTATCGAAGCAGCAACTCGCCCACCGAGCCCGTGCTGTTGCACATGGTGCGAACGCCGTGCAAGCCCGGACTGCCCGAACACGAGCAGAATAGAGCCGGACGCGCCGAACTCTTGAACACTTCGTTCGAGACGTTCGAACGCAACATCCGCGATCAACTCGACCGCACCCTGCGGGAGGGGGGCTTCGACGCCGCCCGCGACATCACCGCCATCACGGTCAATCGCTGGCCGCATGGCTATGCACCCGAATACAACCCGCTGTTCGATCCCGAGGTGCCCGAGGCGGGACGGCCGCACGTGATCGGCCGCGCGCGCTTCGGCAGAATCACGGTGGCGAATTCTGATTCCGGCGGCGGGGCGTATACCGATCTCGCCATCGATCAAGGGCATCGGGCCGTGATGGAACTCCTGCAAGCCGGGCACGGTTGAGCGGAGCCGCGGATCGTCGAGAACGGGCCCGGTTGTTCCTAACGGCGAATTAACTTGAGTGAGGGTCGATGCCTCATTTTGAGGCACGAAGGGGACGCGATCGCCATTAAAGCGCATTTAAGTTGCATTCGCGGCGCGAATTTGGCTTCATGTGCGACTGTGTTGGAATACACGTAGGTCTGACCTGGAGGCTGGGCTTGCTTGCAACGACACTTCGGGCTTTCCGAACACCAAATGAATTAACCCTAGGGGAATATTGAAATGACACTTTCTACGACTCTCAAGGCGACCTGCGCCGCCGCTTGCGTAATCGCTTTTGCCGGTTGCACCGACCTGAAGCCCATGCAAGCCCAATTCGACGACTTGAAGTCCCAGGTCAGCAAGCTGCAGGGCGACACCTCGAAGGCGTCGAGCGATGCCGCCGCCGCCAACAGCGCCGCGTCCAGCGCCTCCTCCGCCGCTTCCGGCGCGCAGAGCACGGCGAATCAGGCCCTGTCGACCGCCCAGTCGAACTCCACGGCCATCGAAGCGATCAACGAGAAGATCGATCGCATGTTCAAGAAGTCGGTGTCGAAGTAAGCCCCGCGCCTTCTTTGCGGTAGCGAAACGCCGCGGCTCCGACCGCGGCGTTTTCGTCTGCGGCCCCCGCGCGCGGTGAACCGATCGATGGCGCCGCCCGCAGCGCACCGCGGTTGGCTCGCGGGTATCGGTTCATCTTCGCGGCAGTCGTTCATCGTCGCGGTACTTCAGGTCTCGAACAGAGCCGCCGCCTCCACCTGATTCGCCACCAGATCGCCCACGTGGCCTCCCGGCGCGAGGCCGTGCACGGTGACGAAGGTCAGGAACAGCGATTTTCGCGTCCCCGTCACCCGCCGGAAGGTCTCCAGCCGCTGGCGCAGGATGGCCGCGTAGCGTTTGTCGATGACGAACGGCGCCCCGCTCCATTTCATCTCGCACAGGTTGATGATGCCGTCGGGGCGGTCGATCAACAGATCGATCTGCGCGCCGCTGCGGTCGCGCGCATCCGTGCGATGCTGCCAGGCACTTTGCTCCGTGAGGATGCCGCCGATGCCGAGCGCTCGCTTGATCTGCGCGACGTGGGTCAGGCAGGCGTTTTCGAACGCATAGCCGGCCCACGCGATGCCCGCCGGCGAGCTGCGCTGACGCAGCCACCAGCCAGGATCGTGCTGGGTTCGCGGGTGGTGCCGTACCCAGCGCAGGTGGAACAGCGTGAATTCGTCGATCAGGCGAAATTGACTCTCGCGCAGGCTGCGACCGAAGGGGATGCTGCGCAGGATGAATCCCGTGGTCTCGAGTTCCTGCAGGATGGTGCTCAGGTTTCCCCCCGAGAATCCGCTGTGTTCGATGAGCTGTGCGCGGGTCAGTCCTGCACGCCGGGTGGCGAGCGCTTCGATGATCTTCAGGTGCCGCTCGTGATGATCGAACAGTGCCGCGAAGAGCTGGTCGAATTCGTGCTGCAGCGACGCCGTCTCCGCGAAGAACAGAGCATCGATGGTCTGCGCCGCCGACGACCCTTTGCGGATCTTGTCCAGATAGTAGGGAATGCCGCCCACCGCCATGAACAGCTCAAGGATCTGGATGGGATCGAGCACGATGCCGCGCCCCCGCAGGAAGCGCGCCGTTTCTCCCAGTTTGAAGGGCTTCAGCGCGATGGAGCGCGTCACGCGGTTGTGCAGTCCGCCCTTGTGATGCAGCACGTTCACGATCATCCAGGATGCGGCCGAGCCGCAGATGACCACGATCAAGGCCGGTTGCCGCGAGGCAAAGGTGTTCCAAAAATGATCCAGAGCCGACAGAAATCCGGAACGCGGCGAGGCTAGCCAGGGAAGTTCGTCGAAGAACACGACGTGGCGTTCCCCGTCCGGCAGCCGCGCGAGGTAGGTCTTCAACATTTCAAACGCGTCCGCCCATGAACCCGGCGCGGCCAGGGGATAGCCGACACGCGCCTCGAGAGCGCGCGCGAAGCCGGCCAGTTGCTCCTTCGCCCCGGCGGCGTGTGCACCGGTGATCTCGAGGCGAATCCTGTCGGCGAAGAAATTGCGGATGAGGTAGGTCTTGCCCACCCGCCGCCGGCCATACACGGCGATGAGCTCCGGCCGGTCGGACCGCAGCGCGTCGGCGAGCTCGGCCTGTTCCGCCGTACGCCCCGCCAGCAACGAGGCTTTCTTCATATTCCGCCACAACTCCATATCGGATGGCGATATGGCGGATTATACCCTGACACTATTCCGCCACAAGTCCGTAAATTTCTGAGTTATGGCGGAATTGAAAACGGCGCGGCGCCGGTCTCCGGACCGCCGACCCTGCGCCTCAATAGCGGACCAGCGCCGATCCCCAGGTGAATCCCCCGCCGAATGCTTCGAGCAGCAGCAGGTGACCGCGCTGCACGCGTCCGTCCCGGATGCCGGCGTCGAGCGCCAGGGGCACCGAGGCGGCCGAGGTGTTGCCGTGATCGCCGATGGTCACGATCACACGCTCCATGGGCAGGTCCAGGCGCTTCGCGATGGCTTCGATGATGCGGATGTTCGCCTGATGGGGGATCAACCAATCGAGCTGGGCCTTGTCGATGCCGTTGGCGCTCAAGGTCTCCGTGACGACGGCGCCCAGGGTGTTGACCGCCACCTTGAACACCTCGTTACCCTTCATCTGGACGCCGGCCCTGCCTTCCTTCACCAGGTTGAATCCCTTGGACACGCCGTCGGGATAATGCAGCAGATCCTTGTAGCGTCCGTCGGAGTGCAGCCGGGTGCTGATGATGCCGGGCTCGTCCGCGGGCTGCAGTATCACGGCGCCCGCACCGTCCGCGAACAAGACGCAGGTGCCGCGATCCTTCCAATCGACGATCCGCGTCAGGGTCTCGGCGCCCACCACCAGCGCGCATTTTGCCTCGCCCAGGCGCACGAATTTGTCGGCCACGCTCAGCGCATAGACGAATCCCGTGCACGCCGCTTCCAGACTGAACGCGGGACAGCCATGAATCCCCAGTCGATCCTGCAGCAGCGTGCCCACGTTCGGGAACACCAGGTCCGGCGTGGTGGTGCCGACGCAGATCAGATCGATGTCGTCCGCGGTGACGCCGGCCGCCTCGATCGCACGCCGCGCCGCATGTTCGGCGAGGTCGGTGGTGGTCTCGCCCTCGGCCGCGACGTGGCGCTGCGAAATTCCCGTCCGGGTGCGTATCCACTCGTCGTTCGTGTCGACGAGCTTCTCCAGATCCGCATTGGTCAGTATCTTCTCCGGCAGATAGCTGCCGGTGCCTGCGATGCGTGAGTACATACGAATCCTCAGACCTCGCGCGGTGCGCCCAGCCGCTCGGCGATGCGCGCCGGCACGTTGGTACGCGACTCCTGGATCGCGACCTCGATGGCCCGCTGAAAGCCGAACAGATCGGCGCCGCCATGACTCTTGACGACGATGCCGTTCAAACCCACCATCGTCGCGCCATTGTAGCGTCTCGGGTCCATGCGCGTTCGCAGGGCGTTGAGCGTCGGCCTGGCGGCCAGCGCCCCGAGTTTGCGCACCGCGCTCCGGGTGAATTCCTCGCGCAACGCCTCGGTGATGAATCGCGCCGCACCCTCCATGGTTTTCAGCGCCACGTTGCCCGTGAAACCGTCCGTGACCACGACGTCGACCTTGTCCGAGAAGATGTCGTGTCCCTCGACGAAGCCCACGTAGTTCAGGCCGCTCGCCGCCAGCAAATTGTGCGCCGCCTGGACGTTCTCGTTGCCCTTGATCTCCTCCTCGCCGATGTTCAGCAGCCCCACGCGCGGTTTTTCATGCGCGCCTTCCAGGTCGGCCGCCAGGATGGAGCCCATCACCCCGAACTGGCACAGCTGTGCCGGCGTGCAGGAGGCGTTCGCGCCGAGATCGAGCATGTAGGTGTGGCCGCCACGGGACGGTATCAACGAGACGATGGCCGGACGCTCCACCCCTGGGAGCATCTTGAGCACGAAGTGCGCCATGGCCATCAGCGCCCCGGTGTTGCCGGCACTCACGCAGGCGTTCGCCGCGTGCGATTTGACCAGGTCGAGTGCCCGGCGCATGGAGGAGTCCTTCTTGCGGCGCAGCGCGTCACGGGGATGATCGGTCATCTCCACGACGTCCGCCGCGTGCAGGCACTCCACGTTCGCCGCCGCGCCGGAGGCGGCGGCCCCGAACTCACGGTCGACGTCGCCGCGGCGTCCGATGAGCGTGAATCGCACGTCGGTGAATTCGCGGGCCGCGGCCAGGGCAGCGGGCACGCAGATCGAAGCGCCCCGGTCGCCGCTCATGACGTCGATGGCGATGTGCAACGGCAGGGACACGGCGCGCGTCCGATGCTCGAGCGGCACGGCGGTTGCGCCCCGGCCCGATCGCGCTAGTCTTCGCTCTCGCTCGCTGCCAGATCGGCCTTGGTCTGAAGCACTTTGCGCCCACGGTAGAAGCCGTCGCGGGAGATGCGGTGCCGGGAATGAGTCTCGCCGCTCTTCGCGTCGATGGAGACCGCCGGAAGGGCGAGCGCCGAGTGCGAGCGGTGCATGCCGCGTTTGGACGGAGTTTTCCTGCTTTTCTGAACTGCCATGAATGCTGTGTCCTGACTAAGTTTTCTTCAATAAATCCTGCAGAGCGCTGAACGGTCGACGCATCTCGCCGGCCGTGTCCGCGCTCTGCCCGCCCGTCTCGCTCGGCGCGTTGCCGCAGGTCAGCGGCGTATCGCACGCCGGAGCGACCGGCAGTGCCAACAACAATTCTTCCTCGGCCAGCTCACGCAACGAGACGCGGCCGTCCTGCGTCTGCACGAGCTCGCCGGCCGGATCGACCACATCCCCTGCCGCGAACTCGACGTCGCTGCCCCCGCTCACGCGCCATTCGAAGGCCTGCATGCAGCGCTGACAGACCAGAAACGGCGCCGCGTCGACCCGCACCGCCGCACCGCTGTGCCCGGACGCCGAAAGGGTGAAGGCGATCCGCACGCTCACTGCGCCCGTCGTCGACGCCAGCACGTCCGACAACCGCGACAGATCGCCGAGCGGGTAGACACGCTCGAACACGGCCCCGTCGGCGGCCGCGCGTGCGCAATCAACGGTGTCGGTCATCGGCCGCCATGGGCCGCGTATGATAGGGCCGGTGATCCCGCCTGTCAAAAGCCATTGGATGCAAGTCGTTGTTTTTGAAGTCTCCTGACACCCTGATTCTGGCCTCCTCTTCCGTCTATCGGCGCGAACTGCTGGCACGCCTGCAGATTCCCTTCGAGTGGCTCGCGCCGGCGGTGGACGAAACCCCGGGGCGCGGGGAGACGGGATGGGGGCTGGCGGCGCGCCTGGCGCGGGCCAAGGCGCACGCCGTGGCGCAACTGCGGCCGCATGCCTGCGTCGTCGGCTCCGATCAGGTCGCCGTGCTCGCCGGTGAGCACGGCGACATCCTGTGGGGCAAACCCGCATCGGCGGCCGGGTGCGTGGAACAGCTGCTCGCGTGCTCCGGGCGCACGCTTCGCTTCTTGACCGCGGTGGCCGTCGGCCGCCATGGTGCCGGCTGGTCCGAGTTCATCGACACCACGTCCGTGACCTTCCGGGATCTGCGGCGCGACGCCGTGGAGCGCTACGTCGAACGCGAAGCACCGCTCGACTGCGCGGGCGGCTTCAAGTGCGAGGGGCTCGGCATCGCGCTTTGCGCAGCCATCGAGGGCAGCGACCCCACCGGATTGATCGGGCTGCCGCTGATCCGGTTGTGCGAGGCGTTGCGCCGCGCGGGTTTCGAGATACCCTGAAGGTTCAGCGGGCGGAATTCTTCTTCCGGCCGCGGCGCGGCCGGGGCCGGGCCCAGCGCCAGGGCCGGACCTGGGCCGTTTTGCGGACCGCTTCATCGGGGTGATGGCATCGATCACGGCGGACAGTTCCTGCGGCAGGGGTGCGCTCACGTGAAACGGTACGCCCGATCCCGGCCAGTCGAACGCCACCGACTGCGCGTGCAGGAAGGTGCGCCGCAGCCCATGACGCCTCGCCTCGGCATTGCGTTCGCGATCGCCGTACTTGTCGTCCCCGAGCAGGGGGTGTCCTGCAAATGAAGCGTGCACGCGGATCTGATGCGTGCGGCCGGTGGGAATGTCGACCTCCATCAAGGTGGCCAGGGACCCGAAGAACTGCACCGGCTTGAACACGCTCACCGATTCCTTGCCGGCCTGCGCCACCCGCACGTGCCGTTCGCCGTGTTGCCGATTGTCCGTGGCCAGGGGCGCATCGATCCGTTTCGTGCCCAGCTGCCAGCTGCCCGACACCAGGGCGAGATAGGTCTTGTGCATGCCGCCGCCGCGGATGAGCGCGTGGAGCGACACCAGGGTGGCGCGATCCCGCGCGACCAGCAGGCACCCGCTGGTGTCGCGGTCGAGCCGATGCACCAGCTCCAGGGATTCGCGCGGACGCGAGGCACGCAGAGTCTCGATGACACCGAAATTCATGCCGCTGCCGCCATGCACCGCCACCCCGGCAGGCTTGTCGAGCACCAGCACATGCTTGTCTTGATGGATCACCGCCGTCTCGATCAGCTCGAGCAGGCGGGTGGACGGTCGGCCCGGCTCGCTTCCCACGTCGATGCGCACCGGCGGCAGGCGCACCTCGTCGCCGATGCTCAGACGGTACTCGGCATCCACCCGCTTGCGGTTCACCCGCACTTCGCCCTTGCGCAGCAGACGGTACACCCGGCTGCGCGGGACGGTCTTGAAATGCCGCATGAGGAAATTGTCGATGCGTTGCCCCGCCTCGTCGGTGGCCACGGTATGCCGCTCAACCGCGCTTTTCGGCAGCGGCAGGCGCGGGGGATCGGCAATGGGCGTGGTCATCGCGTCACGTGTCGCGGAGCCTTCGCCGGCAGCCCGGGGGCGGATAAATCGGTGCATTCTAAGGTATTGATTACTTTGACCATGGTGACCTGCCGTGCTAATGTCACAAAACCGTGTCAGGCGCTGCGTCGTTTCGAGGCTCCGCCTAATGCTTGGCTCACCTTGGGTCAGCTGGTTGATACCGGTTTCGGTGGCCCCCCATCTGGGGAGCCGCATATTAGTTGGATCTGGAGTTCCAGACCATCGCTCGGCCGATGAGATTAAGCGTAAGAGAGCCTCAAGCTCCGGCGCTTTACAAGCGGTTAACCGAGAAAAAGGCCCCGGATTGCCGTATATGTTTTGGCAGAATTGGGTGGATCTGTGGTCGATCGTGGGTCTCACGTTCGGCTTCCTCCCGTTCGTCGTCGTTTCCCACCGCGCAGCCCGGACTTCTATTCTCAAGCTCTCCTCCTCGGCCCCTACCATATTAGTTGGGGCACATGAAAAGAATGCTCGTCAACGCAGTTCAAGAAGAAGAACTGCGAGTTGCACTCGTCGACGGTCAGAAACTATACGACTTATCGATTGAGATCCCGTCACGGGAACAGAAAAAATCCAACATCTATAAAGGCCGGATAACGCGCGTCGAGCCCAGTCTCGAGGCCGCGTTCGTCGAGTACGGCGCGCAGCGCCACGGCTTCCTGCCGCTCAAGGAGGTGTCGAAGGAGTACTTCCGGTCGCAGCCGGTGGCCGGCGGCCGCGTGAACATCAAGGAGGTCCTGCAGGAAGGCCAGGAGTTGATCGTTCAGGTCGAGAAGGAGGAGCGTGGCAACAAGGGCGCCGCACTCACCACGTTCATCAGCCTGGCCGGCCGTTTCCTCGTCCTCATGCCGAACAATCCCCGCGCCGGCGGCGTTTCGCGCCGGATCGAGGGCGAAGATCGCGATCAGATGCGCGAAGCCATGAGCGCCCTGCAGATCCCCGACGGCATGGGGGCCATCGTCCGCACCGCCGGTGTGGGCCGCACCACCGAAGAGCTGCAGTGGGATTTGAACAATCTGAAGACCGCCTGGGATGCCATCGTCGCCGCGAACGACGGCAGGCCGGCACCGTTCCTGATATTCCAGGAAAGCGACGCCGTCACCCGCGGTTTGCGCGATTATTTCTCCGACGACGTGGGCGAATGTCTGATCGACCAGCCCGAGGCGTTCCAGAAGGCCCAGGAGTACATGCAGCGCTTCATGCCGCCGGATGCGCAGCGCAAACTCAAGCTCTACCAAGACCCCGTCCCGCTGTTCACCCGCTACCAGATCGAGAGCCAGATCGAGTCGGCCTACTCTCACAAGGTGACGCTGCCCTCGGGCGGCAGCCTGGTCATCGACCACACCGAGGCGCTGGTGTCCATCGACATCAATTCGGCGCGCAGCACCCGGGGCGGCGACATCGAGGCCACGGCCCGCAACACCAACCTGGAGGCGGCCGAGGAGGTCGCCCGGCAGCTGCGCCTGCGCGACATCGGCGGCCTCATCGTGATCGACTTCATCGACATGGAATCCACGGCCAATCAGCGCGCGGTCGAGGACATGCTGCGCGATGCAGTCAAGATGGACCGCGCCAGGATCCAGCTCGGCCGGTTGTCGCGTTTCGGCCTGCTGGAGCTGTCGCGCCAACGTCTGCGTCCGGCGTTGAGCGAAACCACCCACATCAGCTGTCCCCGCTGCAGCGGCATGGGCACCATCCGTGGCGTCGAATCCATGTCGCTGGCGTTGCTGCGCCTGATCGGCGAGGAGGCGCGCAAGGAGCGCACCGGGCGCGTCATCACGCAGGTGCCCGTGGACGTGGCGACCTATCTCATGAACGAGAAGCGCGACTGGCTCAACCAGATCGAGTCGCGCGACCGGGTTTCGCTGATCATCGTGCCGAATCCTCATCTGCAGACGCCGGCCTATGCGTTGCGTCGCATCCGCGACGATGAGAAGGAGCTGCCCGAGAACGCCACCGTGAGCTATCAGATCGCCGATCAACCCAGCATCGACGATTCCAACATCGGCAATCGGGACAAGAAGCCGCAGAGCGAGGCGCCGCTGGTGCCCAGCATCCTGCCCGCTTCCACCGCGCCCATCGCCCCCATTCCCGTGCCGGTTCCGGTGGCAGCCGCCGAGCCGACGCCGCCTCCCATGGCGCAGGACGGTGCACTGGTGCGGTTGTGGAAATGGCTGTTCGGCAGCAAGGTCGCGGCCGAAGGCTCGGCCGCATCGTCCGCCGCCGCCGTGAGGGAGCGGTCGACCCGCGACGGCCGAGATGCGACGGGACGGGACGGTCCGCGGCGCGACGGGTTCGCCCGCGATGGAGCAGGGCGCAACGGCGCGCAGCGAGACCGGTACCGCAGTGGCAGCGGTGGCGGCGGAGATCGCAACCGCAATCGCGACCGTGGCCGCGACGGTGCGCGAGGGGACGGGCCGGGGCGCGACGGCGCGCCCCGCGAGGCGTCACGCGACGGTGCCCGGGACCCGAATCGCGATCCTCGTCGTGAACGGTCGGGTCGCGACCATGGCGGGCGCGACGGCACGCGGCGGCCCGAGGTCACATCGCCCGAGCGCCAGAACAACGCGGCGCGCGGCGACGGTGCGCGACGTGACGTGGGCCGGGACGAC
>CAZZWZ010000060.1:0-14069 GCA_964657955.1 uncultured Steroidobacteraceae bacterium | reverse complement strand
GGCAAGGCCCTCAGCCGTTAGAAACCGCGGCTCTCCGAGAGATTCTCGACCTTCTCGAACACCAGCACGGGTTGGTCGCCGATGCGCGAGTACTCGTGCTTGCGGGCCATCTCGTCCAGCTTGAAGTCGCGTTCCGCGGCGGTGAGGAACCAATGCATCTTCTGCCAGTCGCTGCCCAGCAGCTTGGCGAACGGATCGCCGGGCCGCAGGCTCACCCGGATCCCATAGGGCCGGGGCAGCACGGACACGGCGCGGACCAGATTTTGCGCATTGGCGATTCCCATGACCCGCGACCATAGCGGAACGCGGTCCCCGAGGCTAGGAGCCTGTCGGGGTATTTCGCGTGACCCGCGTTGGCGAGGAGAGCGAGCGGATGCAAGGCGCACGGTGCCGCCCGTGGCGGGTTCCACCGGCTGCTGCCCCGCGAAATCGCGTGCTAGACTCCGCCGCCTTTGACGGAAGGCGCGGCTGCGGCCCGCGGGGCGTTCTTCCGGCCACCCGAGGTAACCGATGGCATCGTCATACACGGCCTCCGACATCGAGGTATTGAGCGGTCTGGACCCCGTGCGCCGGCGTCCGGGCATGTACACCGACACCACGCGTCCGAATCACCTCGCCCACGAGGTGATCGACAACAGCGTCGACGAGGCGCTCGCGGGCCATTGCGAGAACATCAGCGTGACGGTGTTCAAGGACGGTTCCCTGCAGGTGGAGGATGACGGCCGGGGCATGCCGGTGGACATCCATCCGAAGGAGAAGATCAGCGGCGTGGAGCTCATCCTGACGCGGCTGCACGCGGGCGGCAAGTTCAACGACAAGACCTACCAGCATTCCGGCGGCCTGCACGGGGTGGGCGTGTCGGTGGTCAATGCCCTGTCGAAGCAGCTCGAATGCTGGGTGCGGCGGGGCGGGAAGGAGCATCACCTGAGTTTCGCGGGCGGCGCCGCGAAGTCCGCGCTGCGGGTGGCGGGCGATTCGCCCAAGTCGAGGACCGGGACCACCATCCGCTTCTGGCCCGACCCCCGGTACTTCGACACCGACAAGTTCGCGCTGCCCAGCCTGAAGCAGGTGCTGCGGGCGAAGGCGGTGCTGTGCCCGAAGCTGCGCGTACTCTTGCACAACGAGTTCACGGGCGAGCGCGACGAATGGTATTACACCGGAGGTCTGCACCAGTACCTGGCCGAGCAGCTCGGCAAGGGCGAATGGCTGCCCGCGGAAACCTTCCACGGCAAGCGTGACATCGAGGGCGGCGCGCTCGACTGGGCCTTCGCGTGGGTGCTCGAGGCCGCCCATCCCGTGGCCGAGAGCTACGTCAACCTGATCCCCACCGTGGAGGGCGGCACGCACGTCAACGGCCTGCGCAGCGGAGCCGCCGAGGCGGTGCGGGAGTTCTGCGAATTCCGCAGCCTCGTGCCGCGCGGCTTGAAACTGGCGGCCGAGGACGTGTGGGACGGCGTGAGTTTCGTGCTGTCCATGAAGATGCGCGAACCGCAGTTCGCGGGGCAGACGAAGGAGCGGCTGTCCTCGCGCGAGTCCGCCGGCATCGTGCAGGGCGCCATCAAGGATGCCCTCGGCATCTGGCTCAATCAGCACCCCGACCAGGGCGAGAAGATCGCCATGCTGGCCATCGCCAATGCGCAGCAGCGTTTCAAGGACAGCCAGAAGGTCGCACGCAAACGCATCGTCTCGGGCCCGGCGCTGCCCGGAAAACTGGCCGATTGCGTGAGCCAGGACCCTGCGCGCGGCGAACTGTTCCTGGTCGAGGGCGATTCGGCCGGCGGCTCGGCCAAACAGGCGCGCGACCGCATCACCCAGGCCATCATGCCGCTGCGCGGCAAGATCCTGAACACCTGGGAGGCCGACACCCGCGAGGTGCTGCAATCCCAGGAGGTGCACAACATCACCATCGCCATCGGCGTGGAGCCCGCGGCCACGGACCTGTCGGGGTTGCGGTATCACAAGATCTGCATACTCGCGGACGCCGACAGCGACGGGCAGCACATCGCGACGCTGCTGTGCGCCCTGTTCCTGCGTCACTACCGGCCGCTGGTCGCGGCGGGCCACGTGTACATCTGCATGCCGCCGCTGTTTCGCATCGATGCGGGCAAGGAGGTGGTGTATGCGCTCGACGAGGCCGAACGTGCCACCGCGCTCGCGCGCATCGCGAAGGAGAGTCCCCGCACCAAGCCGGTGGTCACCCGCTTCAAGGGGCTGGGCGAGATGAACCCCATCCAGTTGCGTGAGACCACCATGGCGCCGCAGACCCGGCGGCTGGTGCAGATGACCATCGATCCGAAGGACAGCCCGGATTCCCTGCTCGACATGCTGCTGGCGAAGAAGCGGGCCGGGGACCGGCGGGTGTGGCTGGAGAGCAAGGGCAACATGGCGCACGTGTAGCGATGAAAGACCAGGAATTGAATTTCGAGGGCATCGAGCAGGAGCCGCTCAAGTCCTTCGCCGAACGCGCCTATCTGGATTACTCGATGTACGTCATCCTGGACCGGGCGTTGCCGCATCTGGGCGACGGCCTGAAGCCCGTGCAGCGGCGCATCGTGTACGCCATGAGCGAGCTGGGCCTCGCCGCCGGTGCCAAGCACAAAAAATCCGCCCGTACCGTGGGCGACGTGATCGGCAAGTTTCATCCGCACGGCGACTCGGCGTGCTACGAGGCCATGGTGCACATGGCGCAGGATTTCGCCTATCGCTATCCCATCATCGACGGCCAGGGCAACTGGGGCTCGACGGACGATCCGAAATCCTTCGCCGCGATGCGCTACACCGAATCGCGCCTCACCCGCTACGCGACGCTGCTGCTCCAGGAACTCGGCTCGAGCACGGTGGATTGGATCCCGAACTTCGACGGTTCGCTGGAGGAGCCGACCATGCTGCCGGCGCGGGTGCCGAACCTGCTGCTGAACGGCGGCTCAGGCATCGCGGTGGGCATGGCCACCGACATCCCGCCGCACAATCTGCGCGAGGTGGTCAAGGGTTGCGTGGCGCTGCTCGACGACCCGTCCTTGAGCACGCGCAAGCTCATGGGCAGCATCAAGGGGCCGGACCTGCCCACGGGCGGCGAGATCGTCTCCCCGCGCGAGGATCTGGTGCAGATGTACGAGACGGGATCGGGCAGCTTCAAGGCGCGCGCGACCTACTCGCTGGAAGACGGCCAGATCGTCATCGACGCGCTGCCCTTCCAGGTGTCCGGCAGCAAGGTGCAGGAGCAGATCGCGGCCCAGATGCAGCAGAAGAAGCTGCCCCTGGTGGAGGACGTGCGCGACGAGTCCGACCACGAGAATCCGACGCGGCTGGTCATCGTGCCCAAATCGAACCGCGTGGACACGGCCGCGCTGATGGCGCATCTGTTCGCCACCACCGATCTCGAGCGCAATTACCGGGTGAATCTGAACCTCATCGCGCTCGACGGCCGGCCGCGGGTGATGGGCCTCAAGGACCTGCTGCTCGAATGGCTGGAATTCCGCAAATCCACCGTGACACGGCGGCTCGAACATCGGCTGGCGAAACTCAGCGCGCGCCTGCACATCCTCGACGGGCTGCTCATCGCCTACTTGAACCTCGACGAGGTGATCCGCATCGTGCGCACCGAGGATCAGCCGAAGCCGGTGCTGATCAAGCGGTTCAAACTCTCGGACGAGCAGGCCGAGGCCATTCTCGAGACCAAGCTGCGCCACCTGGCGCGTCTCGAAGAGATGAAGATCCGCGAGGAGCAGAAGAAGCTCAGCGACGAGCGCGACGAGCTGCAGGCCATACTCAAGAGCAAGGCGCGCCTGACCAAGCTGGTGCGCGACGAGCTCTCGAACGATGCGGTGGAATACGGCGACGAACGGCGCACCCGGCTGGTGGAACGCGAGGCCGCCCAGGCCATCGCGGAGACCGAGCTGCTCACCAGCGAGCCCACCACGGTGGTGCTGTCGCGGCTCGGCTGGGTGCGCGCCGCCAAGGGACACGACATCGATCCGCGTTCATTGAGCTACAAAACCGGCGACGAATTCCAGGCCGCCGCGCGCGGACGCAATCTGCAGCAGGCCGTGTTCATCGATTCCACCGGCCGTGCCTACAGTCTGGACGCGCATCAGCTGCCGGCCGCGCGCGGTTACGGCGAGCCGTTGTCCGGCACCGTGGACCCGCCGGACGGCGCGACCTTCGCGGCCGTGCTGATCGGCGAACCCGAGGATGCCTGGCTCGTGGCGAGCGATGCGGGGTACGGCTTCGCGGTGACGTTGCAGGAGCTGTACGCGCGCAACAAGAAGGGCAAATCGGTGCTCAAGGTGCCCGAGAATTCATCGGTCCTGCCCGCCCAACCCATCAGACACGCGGCGGCGTTCGTGGTGCTGGTGAACAACGACGGCGAGGTGCTGGCCATGCCCGCTGCGCAGGTGGAGACCATGAGCGCCGGCAAGGGCCAGAATTTGTTCGGCATTCCCGGCAGGAAGTCGGCGGACCGGGAGGAATACGTGGTGGCGATGGCGGTGGTGGCCCCCGGCGACGTGCTCACCGTGTACAGCGGCAACAGCGCGCCCATGAAGCTCCGATACGAGGAATTGAAGCCGTTCCAGGACAGGAAGGGGCAGCGGCGGCAGCGCTTCTCCCGCGCCTACAAGCAGATCGACCGGCTGGACGTGGCGCCGGCGTGACGGGTGCGGCGTGGCGGGAACGCGGCCGGTCGGGGCGGGTGCGCCGCTAGCGGTCGCCCGCCATGGTGACTTCCTCCGGCGCATTGACGAAGTAGCCCTGGATGAATTCGATGCCGAGCTGCCACAGCACGGCCATGGTGTTCGCATCCTCCACGCGTTCGGCGACGGTCTCCACGCCCTTGCGCTTCGCGGCCTCCACCAATCCCTTGACGCGCTGCTGCTGGAGCTGGTTGGTGGACAGGCCCTGCATCAGCGAGCCGTCCACCTTGATGAAATTCGCGCCCACCTCGGCGAGCAGCTTGAGCGGGTCGCTGCCGGTGCCGAAGTGTTCCAGGGCGAAGCCGAAGCCCAGTTTGCGCAGGCTTTCCGACAGGTCCCTGGTCTGCTTCACGTACTGGCCGGCCATGTCCTCGGTGACCTGGATGCACAGCCGTTTGGGCTCCACCTTGAGCGAACGCAACTGCGTCTCGAGCCAGCCGATGAGACTCTTGTCCAGGATCGTATCCTTCGAGACGCGCACGAAGATGCACGATGCCTTGCGGTTGGCCGCGAAGGACATGGAGGCGCCGATCACCCACCGGTCGATGTTCTTCATCAGGTCGTTGCGTTCTGCGGCGGCGATGAATTCCGCCGGCAACACCTCGTTGCCTTGTTCGTCGAGCATGCGGACCAGCACGTCGAACATGCCCTTGTCCTCGCCGAGCAGACTTGCGATGGGCTGCTGCACCAGGCGGAAGCGGTTCTCCATCAAGGCGCTCTTGATGTGCTTGACCCAGATCTTGTCGTAGGCCTGCACCCGCGTATCCGTCACCGTTTTGTCGATGGCGTACATCTGATTGCCGCCGAGCTCCCGGCCGCGGCGGGTGGCGCCGATGGCGTCGGTGATGCTCACGCCCACGTCGGCATTGGCGGACGGCAGCAAACCCAGGCCCACGGTGACCGTGGCCGAGAGGGTCTTGTCCTCGATGGTGAACGTGTGTTCGCCGACGCGCTGCACGACGTTGTCGGCCCACATCTCGACGTCGCGGGCGGTGCCGCGTTCGAGCAGGATGAGGAATCCGTTGCCGCCGAAGCGCCCGCACACGTCGGAGGGCGTGATCTGAACGCGCAGCAGGTCGGCGAGCTGCGCCATGAAGTCCTCGCTCGCCAGGACGCCGATGGCGCGCTGGATGTCGATGAAACGGTCCGGCTTGATGTGGGCGAACTGGCGTACGCCACCCTTCATGGGCGCCTTGCAGCGTTCGCGGACCGCCGCGATCAGATAGCGCTGCTGCAGGAAGCGGGTGGAAGCATCGTTCTTGACGGCATCGCCCAGGCGCACCTCGAGATCGAGATCCTTCTTGCGCCGCGCCGGAATGCTGATCCGGGTCGCCGGCTCGTTCTCGTAATCCGCCCGCGTGAGGGTCAGCTCCAGCGCCATGCTGGACCCGTCGGAGAGCAGGGCCTGCACCTTCAGGCCGTGATCGGTCCACTTGCCCTGCAGACAGGCGACCAGGGCGCCCTTGAGCGCGGGATGCGTCTCGGGTTCGAACAGGTCCATGAGCGGTGTCCCGGTGAGCGCATCCTCTCCCGAGTAGCCGAACAGCTCCAGCCACGCACCGTTGGCCTCGACGATGATGCCTTCCTGCACGTGGGTGATGGCGTCGGCCGATCCTTCGAGAAAATTTTGCAGCTGTTCGCGATATTCGCGCGCTGAGGAGAGCGTGGTCGACAAGGCGCGTTCCAGCCGGTAGGCGCGCAGCTCCCGGCTGGCCACCGACTGCAGGCGGTTGCGGTTGGCCAGGGTCACCACGTCCTGCGCACCGAGGCGCATGGCATCGGCGATCGCCGCCTCGTCGATGCTCTCGCGGACGATGAGCACGGGCATTTCCGGCGCGCTCTGCTGTTTTATCTTCATGATCGAGCCGAGATCGGTGCCGAGCTCCTCGATGAAGACCAGGAGCATCTCGGGATTCAGCTGGGTGAGGGCGTCGCCCAGGTCGCGGGCGTCCGGCAGCCACGTGCAATGCACCGGATGACCCGCCTTGCGCAGCGTACTGTTGATCGCCTCGACGTGGTCCTGCGACCTCGACATCACGATCATCGGGACGGCACCCTGTTCTGACACTGGTGAAAATCCTCGCAAAATGAAGGCGAAGTGTAGCATCCGGGTGGCGGCGATTCTGGGACAGGCGTCAAGGAGCCCGTGGCGCCGGCGGCGGGTTCGCCGCTGAATTGGCCAGAATGCCGGGTTGTCGCTATCATACGCGCCCTGCAACGCGAGGCCTCGATGGCAAACTACAGCACGAACGAATTCAAAGCCGGCCTGAAAATTTTGATCGACGGCGACCCCTACGCCATCGTCGAGAACGAGATGGTCAAGCCCGGCAAGGGACAAGCCTTCAACCGCGTCAGGGTGCGCAACCTCAAGACCGGACGCACCATCGAGCGCACGTGGAAATCGGGCGACACGGTCGAAGCCGCCGACGTCGTCGACACCGACATGCAGTATCTGTATCGGGAGGGCGATTTCTTCAACTTCATGGTGCCCGACACCTACGAACAGATGGCGGCATCGAAGGAGGCCGTGGGCGACGGTGCCCAGTGGCTGAAGGATGGAACCCTGTGCGTGGTGACGCTGTGGAACGGGGTGCCGTTGCAGGTGGTGCCGCCGGCACACATGGAGCTGAAGGTGATCGAGACCGATCCGGGCGTGCGCGGCGACACCGCCACCGGCGGCTCCAAGCCCGCCAAGCTTGAAACCGGCGCGATGGTCCGCGTTCCGCTGTTCATCAACGAGGGCGAGGTGCTGCGCATCGACACGCGCACCGGCGAGTACCTGTCCCGCGGCAAGAACTGAGTCACGCGGCGCGGCCGGCGCGGCCCGCGGCGAGACGGGTCAGGCGCGGTCGATCGAAAACGCCATGACCTGCGACAGGCTTTCCGCGCCCAGCGCGACGGCAACCAGCCGGTCGAAGCCCAGGGCCACGCCCGCGCAATCCGGCACGCCCGCCGCCAGCGCGGCGAGCAAACGACGGTCCACCGGCGGTTCGGTCAGGCCGAGACGCCGTCGAACCGCGAGGTCCTCCACGAAGCGTCCGCCTTGCTCTCGGGCATCGATCAGTTCGTGAAAACCATTCGCGAGCTCGAGACCGTCGAGGTAACACTCGAAGCGCGCCGCCACCGGCGGTGATCCCGGCTTGAGCCGGGCCAGCGCGGCCTGCGAGGCGGGATAGTCGCAGACGAAGCACGGCCGGCCGTGCCCGAGCTTCGGGCCCGCCACCAGACCCATCAACAGATCCAACCGACCGTCCCGGTCGAGTTCGGAGCGACACTCGATGCCATGCCGGTGCGCCGCGCGCGCGAGCGTCGCCTCGTCGTCCCCGTGGGCGTCCACGTCGGCATGTCGCCGCAGCGCCTCGGCATACGTCAGGCGTTCCGCAGGACGCGGGGGCGCGAACCCCCGGCAGACGGCGAGCAGCCGGCCGATCACCGCCTCGACCTCGTCCATCAGCATGCCGTCGTCGAAGCCGAGGCGATACCATTCGACCATGGTGAATTCCGGGTTGTGCCAGCGGCCGCGCTCCTCGTCGCGGAACACCTTGCACACCTGGTAGATGTCGCCGCTGCCGGCCGCCAGCAGCCGTTTCATCGGATATTCCGGCGACGTGCTCAAATAGTGTCCGGCCGGCATCCCGGCGATGCGCGTGCGCAGCGATTCGATCTGCGGATCGCTGACGGCGCTCGCGCTCAAGATCGGCGTGTCCACTTCGAGCACCGCGTGCTCGGCGAAATAGTCGCGCAGGCTCGCGAGCATGGCGGCGCGCCGCCGCAGCAACTCCCGGGTCGCGCCGGGCCGCCAGTCGTCCGGCGCCGCCGCGGACTGCCGACTCACGTGCCGCCGCCGATGGCCCGGCCGAGTTGCACCACCGAGCCGGCCCGCAACAACGGGTGCCAGCGCATGCGCCCGGGTTCGAACAATAAAATCACCGTGGAGCCCATGTTGAAGCGTCCGAGTTCCGCGCCCTTCTCCAGGGTGAAGCCGGACGGAGGCGCCGCAAGCGTGGTCACCGCGCGGCGCGCGGCGGGCGTGATGTCGCCGGCCCAGACGGTGGCCATGCTGCCCACGTTCAGGGCGCCCACCATCACCAGCGCGAAGCGCCCGAAATCCGTGTCGAACAAGGTCAACACGCGCTCGTTGCGGGCGAACAGGCGTGGAACGTGCTGCGCGGTCACCCCGTTGACGCTGAACAGGCGGCCCGGGACGAACACCGTGTCGAGCAGGGTGCCGCGCACCGCCATGTGAATGCGGTGATAGTTGTACGGCGCGAGATAAATGGTGGCGAACCGGCCGCGCGCGAACCGGCCGGCCCACGGCTGTCCGGCCAGCAGATCGGCCAGGGTGTAGTCGCGGCCCTTGGCCTGAAGCAGCCGGTCGCCGTCGATGTCGCCGCACTCGCTCACGACGCCGTCCACCGGACTGACGATGGCGCGGGCGCCGGGATCGATGGGCCGGGCGGCGGCGCTCAGGGCGCGCGTGAAGAAGGCGTTGAAGCTGGGGTAGGCGTAGGGATCGGGCTCGACGGCCTCGTGCATGTCCACGGGGAACAAACCGAGAAAACCGCGGGTCAGGGCGTTCTTGAACCAGCGGGTGCGGACCCGCGTGGCGGCGAGCACCAGGCGCGACAGGCCGTGTTGCGGCAGCAGGTATTGCATCCAGACGAAGAGTCGTCCGCGCACACCCTCCCTCACGCGTGTCCCGCGACGATGCGTGCGAAATCGGCCTGCAGGCTGGCCACGGTGTACGGTCCGCTCAGCGTCGCCACGAGCTGACCGGCCGGGTTCACCACCAGGATCTGGGCCGAATGATCGACGTCGTAGCCGCCGCCGGCCTTCGGTGTGAAGACGACGGCCACCCCGAGTTTCGCGGCCGCGGCATCGGCGGCCGCCTGGTCGGCGCCGGTGATGCCGATGAACTCGGGATCGAAGTAGGGGACGTATTTCGCGAGCTGCGCGGGCGTGTCGCGCCGTGCGTCCACCGACATGAAGATCACCCGTGGCCGCACCGGCGCCCCCTCGGCGCGCAGCCGCTTCTCCAGCGCGGCCAAGGTCGTCAAGGTGGTGGGACAGAAATCCGGGCAGTTGGTGTAGCCGAAGAAGAGCAGGGACCAGTGACCGCGCAGGTCGGCGTTGCCGAAGGGCTGCCCCCGCTGATCGATCAGGCTAAACTCCGGCACCGGCCGGCTCGGCGACCAGTACACGCCCGTGGTCAGCTCGGGGACCGCCGCCCGATGATGGAAGAGCGCCGCGGCGAAACCGGCCATGCCGGCGATGGCGACGAACGCGATCTTCAACCCAGTGGTTCGAGGTGCCATGTCGAGATTATCCCACACGCCGGGGGAAACCGTGGGAGCCGCCATCGACCGCTGCGCCCGCGCACTGCGGCGCGCGGGCGTCCATTTCGGTCACGGCACGGACAACGCCCGCGACGAGGCCGCCGAACTCGTGTTCTTCGCCGCGCGCGTGGATCATGCGGTGGGAATGGGCGGCTACGACCGCGTCCTGACCGCGCGGCGCGGCGCGCGGGTGGATGAGCTCCTGCGGCGGAGGATCGCCGAGCGCATCCCGCTCGCCTATCTCACACACCGCGCCTTCTTCGCCGGTCTGGAACTCTACGTGGACGAGCGCGTGCTGGTGCCCCGATCTCCCATGGCGGAGCTCATCGCCGGGCGTTTCGCGCCCTGGGTCGCGGCGGATTCCGTACGCCGCATACTGGACGTGGGCACCGGCTCGGGCGCCATCGCCCTGGCGAGCGCCTGCGCGTTTCCGCGCGCCCGGGTGGATGCGGTGGATATCTCGGCGGCTGCGCTGCACGTCTGCCGCCGCAACGTCCGCCGCCTCGGTTTGGAGCGGCGGGTGCGGGTGCTGCGCTCGGATCATTTCGCCGCCGTCCGGGGACGCCGTTACGATATGATCCTGAGCAACCCGCCGTACGTCGGCCGCGAGGAAATGCGCCGCCTGCCGCGCGAGTATCGTCACGAACCCCGTCTGGGCCTGGCCTCGGGCACGGACGGGCTGGATTCGGTGAGGGCGATCTTTTCGGGGGCGCGGCGGCACCTGCGCGAAGACGGTTGTCTGGTCGTGGAAGTGGGCAACACCGAGCGGGCGCTGCTGCGGGCCTTTCCGCGGATGCCCTTCATCTGGCCGCACATCGACATGGGCGGAGGCGGAATTTTCATCTTGCGAGCGGCCGACTTGGATCGAACGGCCCGGGGGGAGTAAGGCGCGTGTCGGGCAATACCTTTGGCCGCATTTTCACGGTGACGAGTTTCGGCGAGAGTCACGGCCCGGCGCTCGGCTGCATCGTGGACGGCTGTCCTCCGGGGCTCACGCTGAGCGAGGCCGATCTGCAGCCGGACGTGGAACGGCGCCGCTCCGGAACGTCGCAGTTCACGAGTCAGCGCCGCGAACCGGATGCGGTGCGCATCCTCTCGGGCGTGTTCGAGGGCCGCACCACCGGCACGCCCATCGGGCTGCTGGTGAACAACGAGGACTCGCGCTCGCGGGACTACGAGAAGCTCAAGGATCGCTTCCGCCCCGGCCACGCCGACTATGCCTACCAGCAAAAATACGGATTCCGCGATCATCGCGGCGGCGGCCGCTCCTCGGCGCGCGAGACCGTCATGCGCGTGGCCGCCGGTGCGATCGCGAGAAAATATCTGCGCGAGCGGTTGAACGTGCGCATCCGCGGCTACCTGGCGCAGATGGGCGACCTGGTGCTCGAGCCGAAGTCCTTGGAGAGCGTCCACGACAATCCGTTTTTCTGCCCCGATCCCGGCCGCGTGAAGGAACTCGAGGACTACATCTGGTCGCTGCGCGAAGCGGGCGACTCCATCGGCGCGCGGGTGACGGTGATCGCCGAGGGCGTGCCGCCGGGGCTGGGCGAGCCCGTCTTCGAACGGTTGGATGCGGACCTCGCGAGCGCCATGATGGGCATCAACGCCGTCAAGGGCGTGGAGATGGGCGCGGGATTCGGCGCCGTCACGCAGCGCGGGTCGGAGCACCGCGACGAGCTGACGCCGGACGGCTTCAAGAGCAATCATGCCGGCGGCGTGCTCGGCGGCATCTCCTCGGGCCAGGACATCGTGGTCAGCATCGCCTTGAAGCCCACGTCGAGCATCACCGTGCCGGGCGCCACCATCGACGTGCACGGCAGCGCCGCCGAGGTGGTCACCACGGGACGCCACGACCCCTGCGTGGGCCTGCGCGCGACGCCCATCGCCGAGGCCATGATGGCGCTGGTGCTGATGGATCATTACCTGCGGTTCCGCGCGCAATGCGCGGACGTCCGGTCGACGACGCCCGTGATCGGCCGCAAGCGCGGGGGCGGCCCGTGACGAACGGCCGCGCACCGCCGCGCGTGGCGGTCGTCGGCGTCTCGAGCCTCCTCGGCGGCGCCGTGCTCGACGAATTGCGCGCGAGGAAGTTCGGCCACTCCGCGCTGCATGCGCTCGACGAATCGCGCCACCTGGGAAGATCGGTGACCGACGATGCCGAGGAGGCCGCCCCGCGAGGGCCGCCGGTGGGCGACGTGGGCACCTTCGATTTCTCGGCGGTGGACCTCGTCTTCTTCTGCGGCCGGGCGGCGCTCGCCACGCAATATGCCGAGTCCGCCGCCGCCCACGCGTGGGTGATCGATTGTTCGGCCGCCTTTCGCCTGCGCCCGGACGTCCCGCTGGTCGTGGCCGATGTGAACGGCGAGGGCTTGACCGCCGTGGCGGCGGACGGTCATGGATTGATCGCGCTGCCCGGCAGTGCGAGCGTCGCGCTCGCCACGGCACTGGCGCCGCTGCACGCGCTCGCCGGCCTGCTGCGCGTCGACGTGGCCACCTACCAGTCCGTCTCGGGCAGCGGACGCGCGGCCATGGACGAACTGGCGGGCGAAACGGTCGCCATGCTGAGCGGCAAGACGGCGCGCGGCCGCGCCTTCGGCCGTCAGATCGCCTTCAACGTCATCCCGCAGGTGGATGCGCTCGACGCCGACGGCGTGACGCGCGAAGAGCGGCGCCTGTGGGAGGAGACACGCCGCGTGCTCGACCTGCCCGCGCTCGCCGTCAACGCGACGGCGGTGCGCGTGCCGGTGTTCTTCGGCCACAGCCTCGCGGTGCATGCGAGCTTCGAACGCGAGGTCACGGTTGCGACCGTGACGGCGGCGCTGCAGGCGGCCCGCGGGCTGCAGATGGTGGATGCGCAGTCCACGGCGGAGTTTCCAACCCCCGCCACCATGGCGACCTCCCCGGACCACGTGTACGTGGGACGGCTGCGGGCGGATCCCACCCGCGCCCGCGCCGTCAATTTCTGGGTGGTGGGCGACAATGTTCGGAAATGTGGGGCGCATAACGCAGTTTCCGCAGCCCAGATTTTGGTAAACCGTGCGCGGTGAGCTATAGTCTGAGCGACATGTCGAAGGCAAGCGAGCAAGTCGAGCGCCCGATCGCCGAACGAATTTCCGCCGCCTGCCCACCGGACTTCTGGGAGAGAAAATGCCGCTGAAGATGCCCCGCGTGACGCTGATGGCGTGCCTGCTCTGCTCATGTTTGTTCGGGCCGTCCTCTTCGTGGGCGCTGGGCCTCGGTGAAATCCATCTGACCTCGTCGTTGAACCAGCCCATGAGCGCTGAGATCGATCTGGTGGCCGCGGCGCCCGACGAACTCGCGGCGTTGCGCGCGACGCTCGCGAGCCGTGAGGCCTTCACGCGCTACGGCATCGAGCGGCCGCCGTTTCTCTCCACGCTCACGTTCAAGGTGGGCAGGAGCAAGGACGGCAGGAACGTGTTGCTGGTGCGTTCCACCGATGCCATACCCGAGCCGTTCGTGACCTTCCTGGTCGAGGTGAACTGGTCGCGCGGCCGCCTGATGCGCGAGTACACGGTGCTGCTCGATCCGCCCGTCTACACGCCGGGCGAGTCCGCGAGCTCCACCGCGCCCGTCGCGGGGGCGACCACCGCGCCGCCCGCCACGGTGCGCCGATCCGCGCCGCCGGTGACGCCGTCGGCGGACGCCTCGCCGGCGGTGGGCGCAGGCGGGTCGGGACCGCAATCCGCGCCGTCGGCGGACTCGAACGCCATCCGCGTGGGCCAGGGCGACACGCTCTCGCGCATCGCGCGCAGCCTGCATCCCAACGCCGCCCCGGCAGCCGTCGATCAGACCATGATCGCGCTGTACCGGTCGAACCCCGCCGCCTTCGGCGGCAACATCAACCTGCTGCGGCGTGGCGCGATCCTGCGCGTGCCCAACGGCGATCAGATCGCCGCGCTGAATCAGAAGGATGCCATGGGCGAGGTCCATCGACAGATGGACGCCTGGCGCGGCGGCGAGGGCGCCGCCGCGGCCTCCGGCGGTCGCCTGCGTCTGGTGACCCCCACCGCGGGTTCGGGCA
>CAZZWZ010000059.1:406-14254 GCA_964657955.1 uncultured Steroidobacteraceae bacterium | reverse complement strand
TCAGATCCGTCATCGCCTGCAACTGCCGCTGGGCGTGAAACACGAACTGCTTTACGCCGGCCGCGCCGGCGCCGCGGCGCCGGCCACGGGCATCGCCGCCCTGCATGAGCAGCAGCAGAAAAATCTCGTCACCGCCGCCCTGCAAGGCTCGCCGCCCGAAGAGGCTTCCCGGCAAACCATGCGCCTGCCGGCGGCTCACACTAGGACTGGTTCATGACTATCGAAGTGCGCGTGCCGCAGCTGCCGGAATCGGTGGCCGATGCCACGCTCGTGTCTTGGCACAAGAAGCCCGGCGATGCCGTGGCGCGCGATGAGAATCTGGTGGATCTCGAAACCGACAAGGTGGTTCTCGAGGTGCCCGCGCCGGCAGGCGGCACGCTGCGGGAGATTCGTCTTCCCGACGGCACCACGGTGACGAGCGGACAGGTGATCGCCGTGATCGAGGAGGGCGTCGCCGCGGCCGCGCCGGTGCCCGGGGCCAGTGCGCCGGCCATCATGAGTGCCGCCAACGGCGCCGCCACCACCGCCCAGGAGGCGGCGAAAGCCGAAGCGGCCGCGCCCGGTGGCGCGCCGAAGTTGAGCCCCGCGGCGAAGCGCGTGGTCGACGAGCACAAGGTGGATGCGAAATCCGTTGCCGGGTCGGGCCGCGACGGACGCGTGTCCAAGTCGGACGTGGTGAATTACCTCTCCGCGAAGGATGCCGCGCCCGTCGCCCAGGCGGAAACGCCTGCGACTCCCGGCCGCGCGCCTGCCACCCAGGCTCCCGCGATCCGCGACCCCGCGGCCGGCGTGCCGCAGGCCCGCGCAGCGCGCGCCGAGCAGCACGTGCCCATGACGCGGCTGCGAGCCCGCATCGCCGAGCGGATGGTTCAGGCGCAGGCCACGCAAGCCTTGCTGACTTCGTTCAACGAGGTGGACCTGCTCGGGGTCAATGCCATGCGAGGCCGCTACAAGGAGGCGTTCGAGAAGCAGTTCGGCGCGAAGCTGGGTTTCATGTCGTTCTTCACCAAGGCCTGCGTCGAGGCGTTGAAGAAGTTCCCCTCCGTGAACGCCTCGGTGGAGGGCAACGACATCGTGTACCACGAATATTTCGACGTGGGCGTCGCGGTGGCCACCGACCGCGGGTTGATCGTGCCGGTGTTGCGCGATGCCGATCAGATGAGTTTTGCCGACATCGAGAAGGCCATCGCGGCATTCGCCGCGCGGGCGCGGGCGGGAACCATCACCATCGATGAACTGACGGGCGGCACGTTCACCATCACCAACGGCGGCACGTTCGGCTCGCTGCTGTCCACGCCCATCGTCAATGCGCCGCAGAGCGCCATTCTCGGCATGCACAAGATCCAGGATCGGCCCGTGGTGGTCGACGGTCAGGTGGTGGTGCGCCCGATGATGTACATCGCGCTCACCTACGACCATCGCATCATCGACGGCCGCGAAGCGGTGCAGTTCCTGGTCACCGTCAAACAGTGCCTCGAGGATCCGGCACGCATGATGCTAAGCGTATGAGCGACCAATTCGACGTGGTCGTGATCGGCTCAGGACCCGCCGGCTATCCCGCGGCCATCCGGGCGGCTCAGAACAAGCTCACCGTGGCCTGCGTGGACGAGTGGAAGAACTTCGACGGCAGCCATGCGTTCGGAGGCACCTGCCTGAACGCCGGCTGCATTCCGTCGAAGGCGCTGCTGGAGTCCTCCGAGCTGCTGCAGCGCGCGAAGGACGAATTCGCCGTCCATGGGATCAAGCTCGGCGACATTCAGCTCGATCTGGCCGCCATGCAGAAGCGCCGCGCCGGCGTGGTCAAGACCATGACCAACGGGATCCTCGCGTTGTTCAAGGCGAACGGAGTGGCGGGCATCCGGGGACACGCGCGGCTGCTGCCGGGCAACCAGGTGCAGGTCACGGCACCGGACGGCACGGAGCGTACCTTGAGCGCCAAGAACGTGATCCTCGCGTCAGGCTCCACGCCCATTCGTTTGAAAACCGTGCCGCACGACGGCAAGTCCATCGTCGATTCGTGGAACGCGCTGGAATTCGACGCGGTGCCGGCCCGGCTCGGCGTGATCGGCGCCGGCGTGATCGGTCTCGAACTGGGCAGCGTCTGGCGGCGCCTGGGCAGCCAGGTCACGGTGCTCGAGGCCATGGAGCAGTTCCTGCCCATCGCCGATCAGACCATCGCCAAGGAGGCGCAGCGCCATTTGAAGAAGCAGGGTCTGGACATCAAGCTCGGCGCCAAGGTGCTGAGCGCCGCCACCGCAGGGTCGGGCGCCGTGGATGTGGTGTACTCGGATGCGCAGGGCGAACACACCCTGCAGGTGGACAAACTCGTGGTGGCCGTGGGGCGCCGTCCGTTCACGGACGGCTTGCTGGGCGAGGGCACCGGTGTGCAGCTGGACCCGCGCGGCTTCATCGAGGTGGACGAGCATTGCCGGACCGGGGCGCCCAACGTGTGGGCGGTGGGCGACGCGGTGCGCGGTCCCATGCTGGCGCACAAGGGGAAGGAGGAAGGCGTGATGGTGGCCGACCTCATCGCGGGCAAATTCGGCGAGGTGAACTACAAGGTGATTCCTTCCGTGATCTACACGGCGCCCGAAATCGCCTGGGTGGGTCAGACCGAAGAGCAGGTCAAGGCGAGCGGACGCGCCTACAAGGTGGGTGCCTTCCCGTTCGCCGCCAGCGGTCGCGCGCGGGCCATGGAAGCCGGGCAGGGCATGGCCAAGATCGTGTCCGCCCAGGACGACGACGAGGTGCTCGGCGTTCACGTGATCGGCCCGATGGCGGGCGAACTGATCGCGGAAGCCGTGCTCGCCATGGAGTACTCGGCCAGCACCGAGGACCTGCAGCGCACCATCCATGCGCATCCCACCCTGTCGGAGGCCATCCACGAGGCCGCGCTCGCGGTGGACAAGCGGGCGATCGATTCGATCAATCGCTGAGTCGAGGCTCGCGCCGCGGCGGCGCGTCGGCGCGGCGTGGCCGCGTCGTGTCGTGACCTGGCTGCGTCGCGCTGCGATCCGGCCGGGTCGCGGGCCGACCGTCGCGGATTTTCACCTCATCCCAGGCGATCGCCAGCTCCCGCGCCGGCGCCCTGGTCCGCAGGCGTCGGAAATTCGCGCAGGATCGCGTGTGGATGCTGACGCCGCGGCCCACGGTCACGTAGCCGACGATGGGCTCCGGGGGCGCCGCCTTGCAGCAGCGGGCGAAGCTCGTCAACAAATCGCCGATACCCTGGACCTCGCCCTCCGGCGCGCTTGCGCCGGCCGGCAGTGTCCCGAGACGCGCCGGTTGCGGTCGGCGCAGAAGCGCTTCCCGCCCGGCTTTCGTCCGTGCGGCCGTGGCCCGCGCCCCCTGACGTTCTGCGGTGCGCGGTTCGGCCGCGGGGTCGAGCGCGTCGCGGCGTCGAAACCAGGCGCGCACCTTGAGCCGGTGACGTGCGCTCGCGAGGAAGCCGGTGCGGGCCGAGAGCCAGTCGCGCGACGGCTGCGCCGACCGTGCGGCGATGATTTCCACGGTGTCGCTGTTCGCGAGCCGGTGGTCGAGAGTCACGATGCGGCCGTTGACCTTGGCCCCGCGGGTTCGATGGCCCAGCTCGGTGTGGACGCGGTAGGCGAAATCGAGCGGGGTCCCGCCCACCGGCACGTCCACGATGTCACCCTTGGGCGACACCACGTAGATGCGATCCTGGAACAGGTCCCCGCGTACCCGGTCGAGAAAGTCGCCGCCGGATTGCGCCGCATCGCGGGGCGCCAGCAAATCACGGAGTTGACTGATCTTCCGCTCGTACGCCTGGTCGACGCGGCCGCCCTCCTTGTAGCGCCAATGCGCGGCGACGCCGCGCTCCGAATCGGCATGCATGGCGTGCGTGCGGATCTGAATCTCGACGGGCTGACCGCCGGGGCCGATGACGGCGGTATGGATGGAGCGATACTGATTGTCCTTGGGCGTCGCGATGTAGTCGTCGAATTCGCCCGGGATGAACGGCCACGCTGCATGCACCACGCCCAGCGCGGCATAGCAATCGGCCACGCTGCCCACCAGCACGCGGGCCGCGCGGATGTCCATGAGCTGCGCAAAGGCCAGCCGCTTCGACTGCATCTTGCGCCAGATGCTGTAGATGTGTTTCGGGCGCGCCTCGATCGCGGCCTCGATTCCGGCGGTCCGCAGCCGGTCGCGCAACGACGCCTTGAGCGCCTCGACGTAGGCCTCGCGCTCGCTCCGGTTGGTCTTCAGCGCTGCCGCGATCTCATGATATTGCGCGGTGTGGAGATGACGGAAGGCGAGATCCTCCAGTTCCCATTTGAGCCGCCAGACGCCGAGCCGGTTGGCGAGCGGCGCGTAGACCGCCTGCGTCTCGAGGGCGAGCCGGCGTCGTTCGACGGCACCTAAATGCTTTGCCCCCCGCATCCTGTGCAGTTGTTCGGCGAGCCGGACCAGGACCAGGCGGACATCGCCGATGACGGCCAGCAGCATGTTGCGCAACGCCTCGGCCTGGCTCGATTCCAGGCCGCGTTCCGGCGTCCAGTCCGCCGGCAATCCGAACCGCCCGAGGCGGCCCAGTCCCCTGGCGAGGCGCACGGCCTCGTGCCCGAACAGCTCCTCGGCCGCGTCGTGTTCGAGGTGGATGCCGAGCAGGGGCTGCAGCATGGCGGCCAGGATCACGTCATCGTCGGCTTCGAGCACACCCACGATGCGCGCGACGTCGAGCGCCGCGGCCCGCAGAGGTTCGGCGGCCGGCGGTAACTCGATGGCGCGCAGGGCGACGACGCCTGCGAGCACCCGGCCGCTCGGGCTTGCGGTCGTTGCCGTGGTTTCCATGCGGTATCATAACCGGCATGTCAACTCTCATGACCGTCCGCGTGCTGGGAATCGATCCCGGCTCCCAACGCACGGGTTTCGGCGTCGTGGACGTCATGGGGCCGCGGTTGACCTACGTCGCCAGCGGCGTGATCCGCACCACGCAGGGCGATTTCGCGGCGCGGCTGTGCGAGATTTTCCGCGGCGTACGCACCGTGGTCGAACAGTACGCTCCCCAGGAGATGGCCGTCGAGCGCGTGTTCGTCAATCGCAATCCGGACAGCGCCCTGAAGCTGGGCCAGGCGCGGGGCGCGGCCATCTGCGGCGCCGCCGAGGTGCGCGACGTCTTCGAGTACGCCACGCGGCAGATCAAGCAGGCGGTGGTGGGTACGGGCAGCGCGGAGAAGGCCCAGGTGCAGGTGATGATGAAGAGCCTGTTGCGGATCGAGGGCATGGTCGCCGCGGACGCCGCGGATGCGCTGGCGACGGCGGTGTGCCACGCCCTGCGCGGCCGCGTGAGTACGTTGCTGCGTGCCGGTAGCCGCCGATGATCGGATTCCTGAAGGGTCGGTTGGCGGTCAAGCAACCGCCCTCGTTGATGCTGGACGTCAACGGCGTGGGCTACGAGATCGAAGCCCCCATGTCGACTTTCTACGGACTGCCCGCGACGGGCGAACCGGTCGCCTTGTTCACCCACCTGGTGGTACGCGAGGATGCCCACATCTTGTTCGGTTTCGGCACCGACAGCGAGCGCCGGTTGTTTCGCACGCTGATCAAGATATCCGGCGTGGGCCCGAAGCTCGCGCTCGGCATCCTGTCGGGGGCCAGCGTCGATGATTTTCTGCGCATCGTGGAGGCCGAGGACGTGGCCATGCTGATGCGCATACCGGGCATCGGCCGCAAGACGGCGGAGCGCGTGATCATCGAGATGCGCGGCAACGTGCAGCGGCTGGCGGCGCCCGCCGCCGGCGAGCCGAGCGCGGGCGCGATGACGCCGGCCAGTCCACAGAGCGAGGCGTTCGGCGCCCTGATCGCGCTGGGCTACAAGCCGCCCGAAGTGACGCGCTTGCTGAAGTCGGCGGACGAGCCGGGGTTGTCCACCACGGAGATCATCCGGCGCGCGCTCAAGTCGGCGGTCAAAGCGTAGGGTCGTGCATGGGGATCGAGTCAGATCGCGTCGTGAGCAGCACGGTCGTCCGCGAAGACGAGGTGGTGGACCGTGCCGTGCGGCCCAAGAGTCTGGCCGACTACGTGGGGCAGCCCAGCGTCAAGAACCAGATGCAGATCTTCATCCAGGCGGCGCGGCAACGCGGCGAAGCCCTGGATCACGTGTTGATCTTCGGCCCGCCGGGACTCGGCAAGACCACGCTCGCCAACATCATCGCGAATGAACTGGGCGTGAACCTGCGGCAGACGTCCGGTCCCGTGCTGGAGCGTCCGGGCGACCTCGCGGCCCTGCTCACCAATCTCGAACCCCGCGACGTGCTGTTCGTCGACGAGATTCACCGGCTCAGCCCGGTGGTGGAGGAGGTCCTGTACCCCGCGATGGAGGATTCGCAGCTCGATCTGATGATCGGCGAAGGCCCCGGCGCCCGTTCGATCAAACTCGACCTGCCGCCGTTCACGCTGGTGGGCGCCACCACCCGCGCCGGCCTCCTGACCTCGCCGCTGCGCGATCGGTTCGGCATCGTGCAACGGCTGGAATTCTACTCCACCGCGGAATTGACCAAGATCGTCGTGCGCAGCGCCGCCATCATGAAGCTGCGGCTGCAGTCCGACGGCGCCGATCGCATCGCCGAACGGTCGCGGGGTACGCCGCGCATCGCCAATCGCCTCCTGCGCCGGGTGCGCGACTTCGCCGAGGTCAGGGCGGGCGGATTGATCAGCGGCGAGGTGGCCGTGGCGGCGCTCGACATGCTGGCCGTCGACCCGCAGGGGTTCGACATGCTGGACCGCAAGCTGTTGATGACGGTGATCGAGAAATTCGAGGGCGGCCCGGTTGGGGTGGACAGCCTGGCGGCCGCCATGAGCGAGGAGCGTGGCACCATCGAGGACGTCATCGAGCCCTTCCTGATCCAGCAGGGCTTTCTGATGCGCACCGCGCGCGGCCGGGTCGCCACCCGCAACGCCTATGCGCACTTCGGCCGCGAACCACCGCCCGTCGAGCGCGACTTGAATCTGCCGCTGTTCCGGGACGAGCGGTAGGGCGGGCACGAGCAACGCGGCACACCCGTCACGGCACCCCCGACCACTGCACGCCCGCGGCGCGCATTGCGCCGCCCGCGCGATAGGCGCTGCCCGCGGCTTGTGCTAATTTGCGGGCCATGAGCGAGCGAGAATATGTTGCCCGGGTGGGAGCGTGGCGGAGCCGGCTGCAGAGGGTCGTGTTGCTGATGGGATTGGTCGGCGTCATGAGCGCGTGCGCGCCGTCCTCGCACATCCTCACGGGCACGGCGCGGCCGCCCATCGCGCCGGCCGACGTCAAGATCTACACCACCCCACCGCCGCGCTACGATCAGATCGCGCTGCTCGACGCGTCGAGCAAGAGCATGTTCGGTGCCGGCGGACAGAAGTCCGTCGACAAGGTCATCGAACGCTTGAAGATCGAGGCCGCCCAGCTGGGGGCCAACGGCATCATCCTCGGAGACTTCCAGGATCGCCAGACCGGCTCCATCGGCACGGGGGTGGGTTCCGATTCCTATTCGCGCCATTCCGCGGTGGGCGTGGGCGTCGGGGGTTCGCTCGGCGTTTACAAGAAGACGGGCAAGGGGACGGCCATCTATGTGCCGCCCGGCCTGTGCGTTCTGAACTGCCCGCCGCCCCAGTGATCCGCCACGCCGCCGCGGCGTGCTACGAGTGGACATAACCACGAATCGGCCGTTTGTCCGACACCGAGTCACGCATTATTCCGACTCTCGGTTACTTGCTGAGCCTGCGATTCGGCGCGGCCACTCTGGCAAACTCTCTGCGCCTCGTCACACGCTTTCAGACCATCGCTTCGATAAGTTTGACCGCAGCCTCAACGTAACTATTAAGGAACCAACATGTCATTTATTGCCTGGATCGTGCTTGGATTGATCGCGGGATTCATCGCGAGCAAAATCGTCAACAAATCCGGAGAAGGATTTTTGATGGATATCGTGCTGGGTGTCATCGGCGCCGTCGTGGGCGGATACCTGTTTCAAACGTTCGGTATGGCGGGAGTCACGGGGGTGAATATCTACAGCATCCTGGTCGCCGTCGTCGGCGCCGTCGTGGTGCTGTTCGTGTACCACATGATCACCGGGCGCGGTTCGCGCATCTGACCGGTCGGCGGGTGGTGCTCGACATCGAGCACCACTCCGCGTTTCGCGCGGCGCTGCCGCTCCCGCCTCAGGCGTGATTTTTCTGCATCTGGCCCATGGCCACCGCCAGCGCGGTCACCCCCAACGTCTTCACCAGCGCCGGATGCTGCGCATAGAACGATCCCACCGTGTCCACGATGGAAGGATTGTGCTGCTCGGCGTGGGCGGCGAGTCCGCCCACGTCGGCGGGTGACACCTGCGAAGCCTGTTCGGGCGTGATGGTGGGCGGTGTGCCGGCCGGTGCGCCGCCGGTGGCCGCGCCTCCACCCAGAATCTTGCTCAGGATCCCGCTGCCCGCCGTCAGAGCGCCCGGGCCCATGGACTGGATGATCTGATTCAACACGCCCGCGCGTTGCTGCGGATTCGATTTGTCGAACAGACTGCCCACCGTCTGACCGAACGACGGCGTGGCATCGGAGCGGAACATCGACGACAGCGCGCTGCCGAGGCTGGCCGGTGAGGCCTGGCTCGCGACCTCGTCGAAATGCGCGTGCGTATCGCCCTGTGCCTGCGGCGAACCCGCATACTGTTTAAGAACGTCGAGTATTCCCATGGTCAATGCCCTCGGAGAGTGAAAGGTTGGATTCGGCGGCCGGGGTGTCAATCCGTCGAGCCTGCGGAGTAGAATACGCCCTCCGCCGACGCAGCGGTACGGAACCAGCGGCATGAACTCTCCAGCGAAAGACACCCGGCCGGTTCAAATCGCCCGCGCACCCGACCCGGCCGGTTTGGACAGGGGCATCAACCGTGCCGAGATCGTCGACCGGAATTTCGTTCGTTACGTGCAAGCCTGGCATGAACGTGCGAACGCCGCGCCGTCGGAGGACGAGGCGGTACGGGCCGGCAGTGCGCTCGATGCGCGGAGCTTTCGCGAGCTGTTCGAATCGCAATTGATCTCGCGTCACCTGGATCTGATGGCGCGGGTGTTGCGTCTGCAGAACAAGGTGTTCTACACCATCGGCTCGAGCGGGCACGAAGGCAACGCCATGCTGGCGCGTCTGACCCGGCATACCGACCCGGCGTTCCTGCACTACCGGTCCGGCGCCTTCATGGCCGAGCGCTTCCGACAACTGCCCGGCATGGATCCGGTGCTCGACGCAGCGCTGAGTTTTGCCGCGAGCCGGGACGATCCTGCCTCCGGCGGGCGCCACAAGGTGTGGGGTTCGAAACCGCTGTGGGTGCTGCCGCAGACCTCCACCATCGCCTCGCATCTGCCGAAGGCGCTGGGCACCGCCGTGGCCATCGAGCAGGCGCGCCGGATCGGTCACCGGCTGCCCATACCGGAGGACAGCATCGCGCTGTGCTCGTTCGGCGACGCCTCCAGCAATCACGCCAGTGCGCAGACGGCATTCAACACGGCGGCCTGGACGGCGTTTCAGAAGCTGCCGGCACCCGTGTTGTTCGTGTGCGAGGACAACGGCATCGGCATCTCCGTCAAGACCCCGGCCGGCTGGGTGGAGAGTAATTTCCGGCAGCGCGCCAACCTCGATTATTTCTTCGCCGACGGTCTGGATCTCGCGGACGGCTATGCGCAGGTGCGGCGGGCCGTGGACCATTGCCGGCTCACGCGCCGCCCGACGTTCCTGCATCTGCGCACCACGCGGTTGATGGGGCATGCCGGCACGGATTTCGAGATCGAGTGGCGCAGCATCGAAGAACTGGCCGCCGTCGAAGCGTCGGACCCGCTGCTGCGGTCGGTGGACATTGCCCTGGGCTCGGGCTTGTACTCCAAATCGCAGCTCACGGAGGCCTACGAGGCCATCCGCCGTCGCTGCTTCGAAGCGGCCGCGGTGGCCGATGCACGACCGCGCCTCACCGCGCTGGCTGACGTGATGCGGCCCCTGGCACCCTGGTCGCCGGCGGCGGTGGCCGCCGAGGCCGGCCGCGCCGACTACGCGGAACGACGGCTCGCCGTGTTCGGCGGCGCGGCAAAGCTGCCCGAAAGGCTTCCCCCCCGTCACCTGGCGGTGCTCGTCAACCACGCCCTGCACGATCTGCTCGCCAAGTACCCCGAGGCGCTGCTGTTCGGCGAGGACGTGGCGCAGAAGGGCGGCGTCTACACCGTCACCAAGGGGCTGCACCGCGCGTTCAAGGGCAGCCGCGTCTTCAACACGCTGCTGGACGAGACCATGATACTGGGCCTCGCGCAGGGATACGCCAACATGGGCATGCTGCCGCTGCCCGAGATCCAGTACCTCGCCTATTTTCACAATGCCTGCGACCAGATCCGCGGCGAGGCCGCTTCGCTGCAATTTTTCTCCAACGATCAATATCGCAATCCCCTGGTGATGCGCGTCGCGGCACTGGGGTATCAGAAAGGTTTCGGCGGCCACTTCCACAACGACAACTCGGTCACGGCCCTGCGCGACATTCCCGGGCTGGTCGCCGGCTGTCCCTGTCGCGGCGACGACGCGGCGACGATGCTGCGAACCATGATGGCATTGGCCAAGATCGACGGCCGCGTCTGCGCCTTCCTCGAGCCCATCGCGCTGTACATGACCAAGGATCTGTACGAGGCGGGCGACGGAGGATGGCAGTTCGACTATCCGCCGCCGGAGCAGGCCATGCCCCTGGGCGAAGGCCGGGTCTATCAGGAGACGGCGTGCGATCTGGTCGTCTTCACCTTCGGCAACGGCGTGCCGATGGCGCTGCGCGCGGCGCGCAGCATCGAGCGGATGTTCGATTGGCGGGTACGCGTGGTGGACTTGCGCTGGCTGGTGCCGCTCAACGATGCGTTCATCGTCGCGCAGGGGCGTACGGCGCGCCGCATCCTGGTGCTCGACGAGGGGCGCAAGAGCGCCGGAGTGGGCGAGGGCGTGATCACGGCGCTGGTCGAAGGTGGCTGCGGCGCCACCCCCCTGCGCCGGGTGGTGGGCGCGGACACTTTCACGCCCCTGGCCGGTGCGTCGCTGCTGGGCCTGCCGGGGGAGGCCGAGGTGCTCGCCGCCGCCGCGGCGCTGGCACAGACCGGGCGAGACTGACGCACTCTGCGCCCCGCGCGGGGAGCCGCGGCAGCGACCGTCTTCGGTCCAATGGCTGGCGCGGCCCCGGTCCGGTGAATGCCCGGAACTGTGACGACCCGCAGCGAGCGTCCGGCAGACCCACGCTACGCTCATCCGACTCGATCAACAGAGGAGCCCGTGCCGAGCCCATCGTCTTTCATTTGACAATCCCCCGCCCCTCGGGCGGGCAACGCTCGTTCGGTGCGCGCCTCGGCCGCGCGGCGAGAAGGAGACCCAATGAACCGTGTCGTCGACTCTGGACGCATCGATCATCGATGGCTGTGGGTACCGAGCATGCTGCTCGGGGTCAGCCTCCTGTTCCACACCTCGGATCTGCAATCGGGCTTCGTGTCGACGTGGCAGGTCACCGGCCGTCTTCCGGCGCTGCTCTGCCGGATTCCCGCGCAGGCCGTGGCTCCGGAGATCAAGGCCGTGTCGGCCGACATCGCCAGGCGCTTCCACGTGGCCGAGAGCTCGGCGCTGGGCATCACGCACGCTGCGTTTTCCGCCGCGCGAGCGCGCGGCATCAATCCCATGCTGGTGCTCGCGGTCGCGGCGGTGGAGTCTCGGTTCAAGGCCAAGGCGTTGAACCCGGTGACGGGGGCCCGGGGCCTGATGCAGGTCATGCCGCGGTGGCATCCCGACAAAGTCTTCAACGTGGGCGGCGAACCGTCGCTGTTCCTGATCGCGCCGAACATCGACGTCGGCGCCGCCATCCTCGCCGAGTATCTGGAACGCGAGGACGGCAACGTCGAGAACGCATTGAGCCGGTATCTCGGCACGGTGGGCGGGGATCACTACTCCCGCCGGGTGCACTTCGAAATGCAGCACCTCACGCGCGTCGCCGAGAAGCTGTAGCGGCAGGCGCCGCGGCGGGACGCCCACGCCTTCGCCGGGCGCTCCCATCACCTCCGGCGATGCCCTGGTAGAATGTCGCACGACATCACGCGGGCGCGCCTTGAACCCGTCCCTCGCGGCCCCATCCCGTGGCGCGGGTTTTTAAGCTTTACATAAGATAAGTGCCGTAAATATCTGATAAATAATGAATAATAAGTTCGAGTTTCTGCAGAGGGTGTACTGGGAAGACACCGACGCCGGCGGCGTCGTGTACTACGCCAATTACTTGAGATTCATGGAGCGCGGCCGCAGCGAGTGGCTGCGACGCCTGGGCGTCGACCAGCGCGCGCTGCGCACGGAGCGTTCGCTGCAATTCGTCGTCGCGAACGTGAGCGTCGACTTCCTGCGGCCCGCCCAGCTCGATGATGAAATTGTCGTCACCGCCGAGCTCGTCTCCCTGAGGGGTGCGACAATTTATTTCAAGCAAACCATACTGCGCGGCGACCTGCAGCTCATCGACGCGACCGTGCGCATCGCGTGTCTCGATTCGGGCACGTTGAAACCGCGTCCCATCCCGAAAGATTTGTTCCTGGAGTGGCGCCATGACCAATGATCTGTCGATCTGGAATCTGGTGCTCGACGCGAGCGTCACCGTCCAAGCGGTCATGGTCTTGTTGTTGCTGGCCTCGCTGGCCTCGTGGGCCATCATCTTCCAGAAGAGCCGCGTGATTTCGCGCTCGCGCCGTCAGGCAGACCGGTTCGAGACGGCGTTCTGGTCCGGCGGCGATCTGTCCACTTTGTATCGCAGCATCGAGATCAAGGGTCGCGGGGGCACCGGCGAACAGAGCATCTTCGAATCCGGTTTCGGGGAGTTCAGCCGCCTGCGGCAGCTGGGTGCGCCGGCGGAGCAGTGGCTGGAGGGTGCGCGCCGGGCCATGCGGGTGGCGCAGATGCGGGAACTCGACCGTCTGGAGCAGAGTCTCGCGCTGCTGGCCACCGTCGGTTCCACCAGTCCCTACGTCGGTTTGTTCGGCACGGTGTGGGGCATCATGAGCGCCTTCCACAATCTGGGAAACGTGCAGCAGGCCACCCTGGCGGCGGTCGCCCCGGGCATCGCCGAGGCCTTGATCACCACGGCCATCGGTTTGTTCGCGGCCATTCCGGCCGTGGTCGCCTACAACCGGTTCGCCGATCAGGTGAGCCGGCTCGAGTCGCGCTTCGAGACGTTCGTCGAAGAATTTTCCACGATATTGCAGCGCCACGGCCCCGTCCGGAGCGCGCAGACGGCGGCGTAACGCGATGTCAGGCACGCTGCGTCGTCGGAAGAAGCTGATGGGCGAGATCAACGTGGTGCCGTACATCGACGTCATGCTGGTGTTGCTGGTGATCTTCATGATCACCGCGCCGTTGCTGAAGGAGGGGGTGAAGGTGGACCTGCCGGACGCCGGTGCCAAACCCGTCGACGCGGAGTTCCTCGCGAAGCATGAGCCGCTGATCCTGACCATCGATGCGCGCGGCCGGATGTACGTGAACATCGGCCAGGATCAGGACAAGCCCGCCACCGAGGCCACGGTGGGTGCGCGCACCGCCGCGCTGCTGCACCGGGACGCCCAGACGCCGGTTCTGGTCAAGGCCGACACCACGGTGCCGTACGGCACGGTCGTGCGCGCCATGGTGTTGCTGCAGCAGGCCGGCGCCGCCAAGGTGGGATTCCTGACCGATCCGGTGAAGCCCCCGGCTGGGGATGGCGGCGGCCGCTGAATGCGGGCCTTCGTGCGCGAACATGGCTGGCCGGTCGCCGCATCCATGGTGCTGCACGCGCTGCTGGTAGTCACCCTGTTGGTCGCGGCGTACCTGGCGAAGCGGCCGGC
>CAZZWZ010000059.1:0-396 GCA_964657955.1 uncultured Steroidobacteraceae bacterium | reverse complement strand
TCCGCGCGGGCATCCGGCGTAAGGTTCTCGACACGCTGCCCATCGATGCGGTGGTGGTGGACGCGCAGGTCTATCGTGCCGCGCGCCAGGCAAGAGCCGATCGCGAGGCACAGGAGGCTGCCCGCATTCGAGCCGAGGCCGATGCCAGGGCGGCGGCCGAGGCCCAGGCACAGGCCGAGGCGCGTGCCGCCGAGGAAGCCCGCGCCGCGAAGCAGGCCGAGGCCGATGCGTCCGTCCGGGCCGAGGCCGAGGCGGCGGAGGCGGAAAAAGCCGCCGAGGCTGCGCGGGCGGCTGAAGCGGCCAAGGCCGCGGCGGCCGAGCAACAGCAGCGTGCGGACACCGAGAAGGCAGCCTCCGCCGCCCAGGCCGAGGCGGCGCGCGCCGCCAAGAAAACGC
>CAZZWZ010000058.1:0-14281 GCA_964657955.1 uncultured Steroidobacteraceae bacterium | reverse complement strand
CCCCGCGAGGGGGCGCCCGGCGAGGGAACACCCGGTGAAGGACCGCAGAACTGCCGCCGCTGCGGTCTTTGGCAGCACGCAACCCAGGCGGTGCCCGGTGCCGGTCCGGGCACGGCGGCTCTCATGTTGGTGGGCGAGCAGCCGGGGGACGAGGAGGACCTGCGCGGGCAACCGTTCGTGGGTCCGGCGGGCCGCGTGCTCGATCGGGCGCTTGCCGAGGCGGGCGTCGAGCGCGGCCGGCTGTTCATCACCAACGCCGTGAAACATTTCAAATGGGAGCCGCGCGGAAAACGCCGGTTGCACAAGAAACCGGGTGCGGGCGAGATCGATGCCTGCAACGTTTGGCTGCTGCAGGAAATCGCCGCGGTGAAGCCCTCGGCGATCGTTGCGCTGGGTGCCTCGGCGCTGCGCGCGCTGACCGGCGCCTCCCAGTCCATCGAAAGCGCCAGACCGATGGCATTGCGCCATCCGGGCGGCGCGCGCATCGTGGCCACGTACCATCCGTCGGCCATCCTGCGCGCCATCGGCGACCAGGCCGAGACGCTGCGCAGCGCCCTCGTCAGCGATCTGCGATCGGCCGCGGAGGCGGCCGGAGCCGCGGGGCCCGCCCCGACCGGGCCGGGCGGGTACCCATGAGTCCTGAGTTCCGCGGTCGGCATCATTTCAAGGGTCACGGCGCGGTCTCGAACCTTCCCGGCCGGTTCGAAACGCTGGAGCGCGAAGCGGTGGACGACGGCTGGTTCCAGGACGAGCCCGGCATCGAGGAGCAGGTGCTGCCAGATCACGCCCGCCGCGTGATCACCTCGAACGATTCTCCCGACGTGGGCTTCGATTCGTCCATCAATCCTTACCGGGGCTGCGGTCATGCGTGTGTTTATTGTTTTGCCCGGCCCACCCACTCGTACCTCGGTCTCTCGCCCGGTCTGGATTTCGAGACCCGGTTGTTCTACAAGGCCGATGCGGCGCGGCTCCTCGAAGCCGAACTGGCCCATCCACGCTACGTCTGCAAGCCCATCGCGCTGGGCATCAATACCGACGGTTACCAGCCGCTGGAAAAACGCCTCGAGGTGACGCGCGGCATCCTGAGGGTGCTGGCGCGTTGCCGGCATCCCGTGACCATCGTGACCAAGAGCGCGCTGGTCTTGCGCGATCTCGATCTGCTGACCTCGCTCGCCGAGGACCGGCTGATCTCGGTGACGCTGAGCATCACCTCGCTCACGAACGACATCAAGCGCACGCTCGAGCCCCGGGCCGCCTCGCCCGCGGCGCGGCTGCGCGTCATCGAACACCTCGCGCGGGCGGGAATTCCGGTGGGAGTGCTGGTGGCGCCGGTGATTCCGGCCATCACCGATCATGAGATCGAAGACATCCTGACGGCGGCGCGGGCCGCGGGCGCGAGTTCCGCGGGCTACGTGCTGCTGCGCCTGCCCCACGAGGTGAAGGATCTGTTCCGCGAATGGCTGGCCGTGCATTACCCGGACCGCGCGCGCCACGTGATGTCGCTGATCAACCAGGCGCGCGGCGGCAAGGACTACGATGCCCGCTTCGGGACGCGGATGCGGGGGACGGGACCTTATGCCGAATTGCTCCGGCACCGATTCGAACTGGCCGGGCGAAAGCTGGGTTTCGACCCGGCGCGCGAACGTCATGCACTGGCCACGGACCTGTTCCGGCCCCCGCGTCCGGCGTCGCCGCAGCTGTCGCTCGACCTCTAGCGCGAGGCCGAGGTTGCCGCGCGGGAGCTAAAGCGATCTGGATCATGCACTTGATCGACTATACTGGACGGATGGTGATGCAAAGCCCGGTCTGACCCTGAGTTTAAATATCTTATAAAGATGAGCAGCTTAGACCGAAGAGTTAATGTGGCTCCTATGATGGATTGGTCGGACCGACACTGCCGATTCTTTCATCGCCTCCTCGCGCCGCACGCGTTGTTGTACACGGAGATGGTAGTTGCGGCGGCCGTGGTGCGAGGCAATGCCGCGCGCCTGCTGGCGTACGAACCGGCCGAACATCCCGTCGCCCTGCAGCTCGGTGGTTGCGACCCGGAAGAACTGGCCGCCGCCGCCCGCATCGGTGTCTCGTTCGGCTACGACGAGATCAACCTCAACGTGGGCTGTCCCAGCGACCGGGTGAAGAGCGGCGCGTTCGGGGCATGCCTCATGCTCGATCCGGAGCGGGTGGGGGAGTGCGTGCGGCGCATGCGCGAGGCCGTGACGGTGCCCGTCACCGTGAAATGCCGTATCGGCATCGACCATGAAGACAGCTATGAATTCTTCTCCCGGTTCGTCGACGTGGTGGCGGATGCCGGCGTGGACGCGTTGATCGTCCATGCGCGCGCGGCCATTCTGGGCGGCCTGTCGCCCAAGGAGAATCGTGAGATTCCGCCCCTCAAGTACCACTACGTTCACCGCTTGAAATCGCAGCGACCCACCCTGCCCGTGGTCATCAACGGCGGGCTGACGGAGCTGTCCGCGGTTCTGGCCCAGGCGGACGCGGGTGTGGACGGCGTCATGCTGGGACGGGCCGCCTATCATCACCCGATGCTGCTGGCGGAGCTGGAGCGTGCCCTCATCGATCCGCATTGGCGGGTGCCCGATCCCTGGGAAATCGTCGAGTCGATGGTGGCGTATGCCCGGCGGCAGGCGGAGCAGGGTGTGCGTCTGCACAGCATCACCCGGCATCTGCACGGCCTGATGGCCGGTCGCGAGGGCGCCAGGGCCTGGCGGCGTTTTCTGTCCGACGTCGCGGCACGACCGGGGGCGGCGGCGGACACGCTCCTGGCGGCATGGCCCATCGTGAATCAGGGGTTGGCTGCATAAACGGCCCGAGCGGCGCGGGTCAGGTTAAGTATAATTCCGCTCCGTCATGGGAACAGAAATCGAAGTTGCCATCGTGTTCGCCGACGTGGTCGGCAGTACCAAGCTCTACGAATTGCTGGGCGACCTGCGTGCCCGGGACATGGTGGGCACATGCATCGACGTGATGCGCACGGCCACCGATCAGAACCACGGCACCGTCATCAAAACCATGGGTGACGAGGTGATGGCCACGTTCCCCACGGCCGACGATGCGCTGAACGCCGCGGCGCAGATGCAGAAACAGATCATGACGCATCCGGCACTCAAGGTGGAACAGCAGACGGTGGCCATCCGCATCGGCTGCAATTTCGGCCCGGTGGTGCTCGAGAATCGCGATGTGTTCGGCTCGGCCGTGCACACGGCCAACCGCATGACCAGCCAGGCCAAGGCGGGGCAGATCATCACCACGGCCACCATGGTGGACAAGCTGTCCGGCGAATGGCGAGCCTCGGTGCGGCAGATCGACATCGCGACGTTGAAGGGGCGCAGCAGTGAAGTCGCGCTGTTCGAGGTTTTGTGGCAGACCGACGACATCACCAGCATGGTGCCGGCCATCGGCATGACCTCGCGCGAGAGGTCCGACAAGGGAGCGCGCCTGCGGCTGCGCTACCAGGGGCTCGAGATCGTGGTCGATGGTGCGCATGCGAACATCAGTCTCGGGCGCGCCGAGGAGAACAACCTGGTGGTCAAGGGCAATCTCATCTCGCGACTGCACGCGCGGGTGGAGTTCAATCGCAACAAGTTCATGTTGATCGACCAGAGCACCAACGGCACGTTCGTGGTGGGCAAGGACGGCGAGGAAGCTTTCGTGCGCCGCGATACCATGCAGATTCGAGGCGAAGGATTGATCGGACTGGGCAAGGCGCCGGACAGCAATTCCTCGCAGGTGATCCGTTACACCTGCGAGGAATGACCTTCACGCCCCTGAAGAAGCACCCTCGGCCTGGGCCGCCACCCGCCGCAGCGCGCCGGCCAGTTCCCCCCGCAGCGCCGGCGGTACACGCGCGCCGAACTCATCGAGGTAGGCGTCGATGCCCCGGAACTCGGTTTCCCATTCCGCGCGGTTCACCTCGAGCAATTGCCGGAGCGCCTCCGGCTCGATGGCGAGGCCCCGGGTGTCGAGGTCGGCCGTCGTCGGCAGGTGACCGACTGCCGTTTCCACGGCTCCCGCCGTACCCTTGCAGCGGTCGATGATCCAGCGCAGCACCCGAAGGTTGTCACTGAAGCCCGGCCAAAGGAACTTGCCCGCGGCGTCCTGACGGAACCAGTTGACGTGGAATATCGACGGCGGGGACTTCAATTTCGAGCCCACGTCGATCCAGTGCGCCCAGTAGTCGCCGAAGTTGTAGCCGGCGAAAGGTTTCATGGCCATGGGATCGCGACGCAGAACGCCCACGGCGCTGGTCGCCGCTGCGGTGGTCTCGGAGGCCACCCCGGCGCCCACGAGAACCCCGTGCAGCCAGTTGCGCGCCTGGTAGACCAGCGGTGCGAGACTGCGGCGGCGCCCCCCGAACACGATGGCGGAAATCGGCACGCCGCCCGGTGCGTCGGCCAGCTTGGAATAGCTCGGATTCTGTTTCGCGGCGACGGTGAACCGCGAATTCGGTTGAGCGGCGGGACCGTTGGCCGGATCGTAAGGACGCCCCTGCCAGTCGAGGACGGGCGTGCCGTCGGGCAGCCCCTCCCACCACGGCTGCCGATCCTCGGTCAACGCAACGTTGGTGAAGATGGTGTCCCTGCGAATGGTTTCGTAGGCATTGCGGTTGGTCCTGGCATTGGTGCCGGGCACGACGCCGAAGTAGCCGGATTCGGGATTGATGGCGTACAGGCGGCCGTCCTTGCCCGGGTGCAGCCACGCGATGTCGTCGCCCACCGTCCACACCTTCCAGCCCTGGTAACCGGCGGGCGGAATGAGCATGGCCAGGTTGGTCTTCCCGCAGGCGGAGGGAAAGGCGCAGGCCACATAGTGTGTCTCGCCCTGGGGATTCTCGATGCCCACGATCAACATGTGCTCGGCCAGCCATCCTTCGGAGCGGGCCTGCCAGCTCGCGATGCGCAGTGCATGGCACTTCTTGCCCAGCAACGCGTTGCCGCCGTACCCGGAACCGAAGCTCTTGATGGCCAGCTCCGCCGGAAAATGCATGATGAAGCGGCGTTCGGGATTCAGGTCACCGGTGGAATGCAGCCCCCGGATGAAGATGCCATCCCGCCCGATGCGCTCCAGCGCCGACCGCCCCATGCGCGTCATCAGCTTCATGTTGAGCACCACATAGGCGCTGTCGGTGATCTCGACCCCGCAACGTGCAAAGGGGGAATCGATGGGGCCCATGCAGTAAGGCACGACGTACAGGGTGCGGCCCTGCATGCAACCGTCGAACAGCGCGTCCATTTTTCGATGCGCCTCGGCGGGCGACATCCAATGATTGTTCGGGCCCGCATCCTCGGCGTTCTCGGTGCAGACGAAGGTCAGATGTTCCACCCGCGCCACGTCGGCGGGGTCGGAACGCGACAGGACACAACCGGGGAAATGGGTGGGGTCGAGCGGCAGCAGCTCCTTGCGTGCCACCAGTTCCCGCTGCAAGTTCTGAAATTCGGCGTCGCTGCCGTCGCACCAGTAGATACGGTCCGGCCGCGTCAGGCGCGCCACCTCGTCCACCCAGTTCGACACATCGAGATTCAGAGACGCCAGATGCGTCACGTGTTGGGGGGCTGTCGCCATGAAATCCTCGTCGCCGGATGGTATCCGACGCAGGATGACAGAGAGCAGGCGGGCCGCCAACTGGCAAAAAAAACCTCCTCTCGACGGGAATGCACGGCATGGGGCGCCGGTCGAATCAATTTCTATGAAGAATCTATAAATAATTGATAATATTTAACAAAATAACAGGGTACAGTCTTCCGGCTGGATATCATGGAACGGAAATTTCATTGGCTTGCCGGCACGTTGTGCGTCGTTTCGTTGGCGAGTGGTCAAGCCACCTCCGATTCCATCGACGTCAAGACGGTTGCGGAAGTGGAGGTCGAGGTGACCGAGGACGGGCAGGCAGTGCGTCGTCTGGTACCTGCCGAGCGGGTGGTTCCCGGAGACCGGGTCGTGTACAGCCTCGAAATCCGCAACACGGGTGCCACCGATGTCGTTGCGCCGTGCATCGTCAGGCCCGTGCCCGACCACATGGCCTACGTGGCGGATTCAGCCGCCGGCCCCGGCGCCGAGGTGAGCTATTCCATCGACGGAGGACTTACCTTCGACCGTGCCGATCGGTTGAAGATCCGGGGGGTCGACGGGCGCCTGTATCGTGCCAATGCTCGCGATTACACCCACATACGATGGCAATTGAAATACACTCTGAAGTCACGGTCGGTGGCGTTCGCACGGTTCCGCGCAACGGTCAGATAGCCGCCGCGGGTTCGGGCGGCTCCAAGGAGCGCCCCGCGCATGCCGACGTGCCGTCCCCGATACCCGTCCCGAGCGTGGTGAATCGACATCCACGAGGCCCCATCCATCGACATCAATTATAAAGACGTGTTCGGAGCGGGAGGTCCGCTGCAGCGGTTGCTTCCCGGTTACGCGCACCGCCCGGAACAGACGGCCATGGCCGCCGCCGTGGGACGGGCGCTCTCGTTGCTGGAACCCCTGATCGTCGAGGCCGGCACGGGAACAGGAAAGACGTTCGCCTACCTGGTGCCGGCCCTGCTGTCGGGCCGCAGCGTCATCATCTCCACCGGTACCCGGACGTTGCAGGATCAGCTGTACCGTCGCGATCTGCCCCTGCTGACGAGCGCGCTGGGCCGGCCGGCGAAGACTGCGCTGCTGAAGGGGCGCGCGAATTATCTTTGCCGGCACCGCTTGGAACTCGCCCTGCAACAGGGTTCACTCCTGGGCGGGGAGCGGGGAATGGCCCGCGACCTGGCGCGGGTCTCGCGGTGGGCGGGCACCACCGCCTCGGGCGACCTGTCGGAGCTCACCGACCTGCCGGAGCAATCGGCCGCCGTCCCCCTGGTCACTTCGACCCGGGAGAATTGTCTCGGCCAGGAATGCCCGCAGTTCTCGCGCTGTCACGTGATCGACGCGCGCCGCGCCGCGCAGGCGGCCGATATCGTGGTGGTGAATCACCATCTCCTGCTGGCGGACCTCGCGCTCAAGGACGAGGGCTTCGGCGATTTGTTGCCGGGCGCCGAGGCGGTGATCCTGGACGAAGCGCATCAGGTGCCGGACATCGCTGCACAATTCTTCGGCCAGGTGTGGTCCGTGCGCCAGGCGCAGGTGCTGCTGCGGGATATCGGCGCCGAACTGGCCGCCGGCGCGGTGCGCTCGCCCGCGATCGCCGGTGAACTGGCCATCGTGGAAGCCCGCCTGGATGACCTGCGCGGCACCTTTCCCGGCGGCGCCGGCCGCCACGAATGGGCCGCATTGCCGGAGGCATTCCTCGAGGTGCTGCCCGACCTGGAGACCGCGCTCGGGGACCTGGGCCGGGAGCTCGAGAGGCTGGGAGCCGGCGCAGGGGTGGCCAACGGCGCGCGTCGCGCCGTGAAGCTGGCGGCCTCCCTGGGATCGTTGAGTTCCATGAGCGAGGAGTCGGGTCTGCGCTGGGTGGAGGCGGCGACGGGCGGGTTGTCGCTGCACTTCACCCCTTTCGAAATCGCCGATCGACTGCGCGGCTACGTGGATGCACGCCCGTGCGCGTGGGTGTTCACGTCCGCGACCCTGGCCATCGGCGACGACTTCGCGCATTTCGCCGCCCGCATCGGGTTGGCCGATGCGCGCACCCTGCGCATCGACAGTCCTTTCGACTACCGCGATCAAGCGCGCATCTACCTGCCCCGCGACATGCCGGAGCCGCAGCATCCCACCCATGCGGCCAGATTCATTGCCGCCTGTGCGCCGCTGCTGGAAGCGGCCGGCGGGCGCGCCTTTCTGCTCTACACCAGTTACCGCGGCCTGGCCGAGGGCGTGGCGGCGCTGCAGGCACGCTTTCCGGCACCGCCGTTCCCCGTGCTCGTGCAGGGACAGGCGCCGCGCGAGGCGTTGCTCGACCGGTTTCGGCAGCTCGGCAATGCCGTGCTGCTCGCCACCGGCAGTTTCTGGGAGGGAGTCGACGTGAAGGGTCATGCCCTGTCCATCGTCGCCATCGACAAATTGCCGTTCGCCGCGCCCGACGATCCGCTGCTCAAGGCGCGGCTCGAGGGCATTCGGCGGCGTGGCGGCAACCCATTCTCGGAATATCAGCTGCCGCAGGCCGTGCTGGCGTTGAAGCAGGGCGTGGGGCGGTTGATCCGCGATTTCGACGATTTTGGCGTGATCGTGCTCGGCGACCCGCGGCTGCGCAGCAAGGGCTACGGCAAGATTTTCTTGAAGGCGCTGCCGCCCAGTCCCGTCATCACCGATCCGGCGGCGGGTGCGAGCTTTCTCAGCGACGGCCTGCGGCGCGCGCGGGTGGAAATCGCCGGCGCGCCGGCGCCCGTCACCGTGCCCGCACACGCGCCCGTGGCCGCCCCCGCGGGCGAGGGCACCTAGGGTGCGCATCCTGGCGCTCGACACGGCCACCGAGGCGTGTTCCGTCGCGGTGCTGTCCGGCGGCGAGACGGTCGGGCGATGGCGCGAGGTGGGTCGCGGGCACGCCGAACAGATTCTCGGCATGGTCGATGCGGTGCTGCACGAAACCGGCCTGAGCTTGTCCACGCTCGACGGCATTGCCGCCGGCGTCGGTCCCGGCGCGTTCACCGGCGTGCGCATCGGGGTCGCGGTGGCGCAGGGGCTGGCATTCGGCGCGGGCCTGCCGGTGGTGCCCGTGACCACGCTCGAGGCGATGGCCCTGCGGGCCGTGCGCGACGGCGCCCAGCAGGTGTTGGCCTGCCTGGATGCCAGAATGGGCGAGATTTACTGGGGTTGTTTCAGCGCCGAGCGGGAACAGGGTATCGTTGCCCGGGGCGACTTGCGGCTGAGCCGGGCGGAGGCCGTGACGCTGCCGTTCGGCGGGACGGTGTACGGCATCGGCCGGGGCTTCGGCGCCTACCCGGGCCTCGAGTCGCTGCCCGGCCTCACGCTGCGGCCGGGTGCCCGCGATGCGTTGCCCGTGGCGGAGGACATGGCACGGCTGGGTGGGCTGCGCCTGGCCCTGGGCTTGGGAATGGACCCGGCCGACGTGCAACCGCGGTATCTGCGCGACAAGGTGGCATTGACCGAAGCGGAACGGGCGGGCGCCGCTTCGCCCGTCATCGAACTGTCACAACCGAGGACTGTAATAGGCCCCTAGAAGAATCAACGGACTAGCGACATGACGGCAAAGCGCATTCTCATCGTGGAGGACGAAAAAGCGATTCGCGACATGGTCGCATTCGGTCTGCGCCGTGCGGGTTACGAGGTTCGCGAGGCCGAGGATTGCCGCGAGGCCCGGGCCCGCATCGTCGACGTGCGGCCGGACCTGCTGCTGGTCGACTGGATGCTGCCCGACATGAGCGGGCTCGAGCTCACCCGGTCGCTGAAGCGGGCCAAGGACACGGGCGAGATTCCCGTCATCATGTTGACCGCCCGCGCCGAGGAGCAGGACAAGGTGGGGGGTCTCGAGGGCGGCGCCGACGACTACATCACGAAGCCGTTTTCGCCCCGCGAGTTGCTGGCGCGCATCCAGGCCGTGCTGCGGCGGGCGGCTCCCGCCGGCGCGGAGGACATCGTCGAGGTGGACGGCCTCAAGCTGGACGACTCCAGCCACCGGGTCAGTGCGGGTGACCGCGAGATACCGCTGGGCCCCACCGAATACCGGCTGCTGCATTTCTTCATGACCCATACCGAGCGGGTGTTCACCCGGGGCCAGCTGCTCGACCGGGTCTGGGGCGGCAACACCTACGTCGAAGAGCGGACGGTGGACGTGCACATCCGGCGGCTGCGCAAGGCGCTCGAGCCTTATTCGTTGGAGCGCCTGGTGCAGACCGTGCGCGGTTCGGGCTACCGGTTCTCCGCACGAGACTCCTGAAGCGGGATACTCTTTCTCCCATGGCACCCATGTGGACTTTCGCACTCGCGCGCCTCACAGGAATCCTGCTCGCCGGGCTTTGCGTCGGTCTGCTGTTCGGGCCCATCTGGCTCTGGCCGCTGGTGGCCGCCTGCCTGTATCTGGCCTGGCAGCTCGCCAACTTGTACCGACTCGATCGCTGGCTGCGGCTGCGCTCGCAGATCGATCCGCCCGCCATCGGCGGCATCTGGGGCGACGTCGTCGGCCAGGTGGTGCGCCTGCACCGGCGCAAGCAGTTCCACAAGCAGCGCCTGGTGCAGCTCTACCGGGAGCTGCGGCGCTCAACCGCCGCGCTGCCCGACGGTGTCATCATCCTGAGCCGTCAGAACGAGATCGTCTGGTTCAACCGGCAGGCGGCGCGCCTGCTGGGACTGAAGCGGCCGGTGGACATCGGATTGCGGGTGGACAATCTGATTCGTACGCCGGAATTCGTGCACTACCTGCACGGGGAGGACTTCGGCCAGCCGTTGATCATCCGTCCCCCGGTGCAGCTGGAGCTCTATCTGGCGCTGCAGGTGGTGCCGTACGGGGAGGGGCAATCGCTGCTGCTCGCGCGCGACGTGACGCGGCAGATGCAGCTCGAGGCCATGCGCAAGGATTTCGTCGCGAACGCCTCGCACGAACTGCGCACGCCGCTCACCGTGATTTCCGGCTACCTGGACACCCTGGCCGAGGATTCCTCCATCGACCAGGCATGGGCCGGCCCGATCCGGGACATGCGTGCCCAGGCGCGCCGCATGAACACCATCATCGCCGATCTGCTCGAATTGTCGCGCCTCGAATCCACCGACGGCGAAGCGGCGCGCGATCCCGTCGACGTCCCGTCGATGCTGGAACGCATGCAGCGCGATGCGCTGGCGCGCAATGAACGCCCGCGGCAGATACTGCTCGACCTGGAATCGGAGGACGGGCTGTTCGCCTCCGCGCAGGAACTCGAATCGGCGTTCACCAACCTGCTGGTCAACGGCATCAAGTACACCGCCGCCGACGGCACCGTGCACATGCGCTGGTGGAGCGATGACGAGGGCGCGTATTTTTCCGTCGTCGACACCGGCATCGGGATCCCGGCCGAACACATTCCGCGGTTGACGGAGCGTTTCTACCGGGTCGACGCGGGACGTTCGAGGGAACGGGGCGGTTCGGGTCTCGGTCTCGCCATCGTCAAGCACGCCTTGCAGCTCCACGGCGGCTGGCTCGACGTGCGCAGCACCGAGGGCAAGGGCAGCGCGTTCACCTGTCATTTCCCGCCGCAACGCATCTGGCGCACGGACCTGCGCCAGGCGGCGAGCGCGTGAACCCACATTTATGGCGCACGCTGTTGACGTGCGGTGCGATCGCATGTAAACGATGACGCCGTGCGACCGGCGCCATGCGCGCGGCGCCGAGACCGAATTTCAGGCCCGAAGGTAACGTTCATGGAAACCGCCGATCTCACCCACCACATCTCCCGGCGCTTCAATGAGGACCTGGAAAAGGTGCGCAATCAGGTGCTGCAGATGGGTGGCTTCGTCGAGCAGCAACTGCACAAGGCGATAACGGCCCTGGTGGACGGCGACAGCCGGCTGGGCGAGTCCGTGGCCACCGACGATTACAAGGTCAACGACATGGAGGTGTCGATCGACGAGGAGTGCAGCCGCATCCTCGCGATCCGCGCGCCCGCCGCCGGCGACCTGCGGGTGATCGTCGCCATCATCAAGACCATCACCGATCTGGAGCGGATCGGCGACGAGGGCGAGAAGATCGGCTACATCGCCTCGCGGCTGGCCACGATGGAGCGCCCGGCGGACAAATATCGCGAGGTCAAGCATCTCGGCCGGCAGGTCGCACAGATGGTCCATGATGCGCTCGACGCGTTCGCCCGCATGGACTCGCAGGCGGCCCTGAAGACCGCGCAGGAGGATAAGATGGTGGACGAGGAGTACGAATCCATCCATCGACAGTGCATCACGTTCATGATGGAGGATCCGCGCTCCATCCGCCGGGCGCTCGAGATCATGTGGATCGTGCGCTCGCTGGAAAGGATCGGGGATCATGCGAAGAACATCTGCGAGTACGTGATCTACATGGTGCATGGCAAGGACATCCGCCACACCTCGCTCGAGGACGTGGCCAAGCAGATCGACGCCGCCCATGCCAACTCGCGGCGTTGATGACGGCGCGCGCGGCGAATACGGTCGGCTTCCTGGCCTGCGCCGCCCTGCTGGCGTACGCCTACTACGCACAGTACGTGCTTCACCTGGAACCGTGTCCGCTGTGCATCTTCCAGCGGGTCGGCATCTTCGCCATCGGCGTGCTGTTCGCGGCGGCGGCGGCGCATGATCCCGCGGGATGGGGCCGCCGTGTCTACGCGGCTCTGTTGGCCGCGGCGGCCCTGGCCACCGTCGCCGTCGCCGTGCGTCACCTGGTCATCCAGAACCTGCCGCCCGGAACCGTCGCCGCGTGCGGGGCGTCGCTCGATTTCATGCTCAAGGTGTTCCCGCTGAGCGAGGTTCTCGTCAAGGTGCTGACCGGTTCCGGCGAATGCGCCAAGGTGACGTGGCGGTTTCTCGGTCTCGCCATGCCGGCATGGGTTCTGATCGCCGCGACCGCACTGGGAGCCTATGGCTCGTGGGCCAATCTGAGGCGGCGGCCGCCGGTGCTGCGGTTTTGACGCAGCCCGCCCCAGTGTCGGCGACCGTGCGCCTGACGCAGGAACTCATCGCCCGGGCCTCGGTAAGCCCGACCGACGGGGGCTGCCAGGCGCTCATGACCGCACGCCTCGCGTCCATCGGCTTCGACGTCGAGCATCTGCGGTTCGGCGCCGTCGACAATTTCTGGGCCAAACGCGGCAGCGGGGGTCCTGTGTTTTGCTTCGCCGGCCACACCGACGTGGTCCCCACCGGACCGCTCGACGACTGGCGGACGGATCCGTTCGTACCGGTCATCGAGGACGGCATGTTGTACGGGCGCGGCGCCGCCGACATGAAGAGCGGACTCGCCGCCATGCTCACGGCCTGCGAGGCATTCGTCGGGCGCCATCCCGCGCACAAGGGCACCATCGCGTTCCTGATCACCAGCGACGAAGAGGGGCCGTCGGTGGACGGCACGCGACGGGTGGTCGAGGTCCTGAGGGAACGGCACGAACCCATCGATTGGTGTCTGGTCGGAGAACCCTCGAGCGAGCAGGTGCTGGGCGACACCATCAAGATCGGCCGCCGCGGCAGCTTGAGCGGCCGGCTCACGGTGCATGGGGTGCAGGGGCACATCGCCTATCCGCAATTCGCCGACAATCCCATCCATGCGCTGGCGCCGGCACTGGCCGAGCTGACCTCGCGGCGATGGGATCAGGGCAACGAACACTTTCAGCCCACGAGCTTCCAGGTCTCGAACATTTCCTCCGGCACCGGTGCTCCCAACGTCATACCGGGCGAGCTCAAGGCGCGGTTCAACCTGCGTTTTTCCACCGAGCAGACCATCCCCGGGCTGCAGGCCACCGTCGAGGGGCTGCTGCGGAAACACGGAGTTCGTCATTCCCTGGAGTGGTTCGTGTCGGGGCACCCGTTCCTCACCGTTCCAGGCGTGCTATCGGAGGCGGCCGTGCGTGCGGTGGTCGAGTCGCAGAACATTCAGCCCAAATTGTCCACCGGAGGTGGCACGTCGGACGGGCGGTTCATCGCGCCGCTCGGGGCGCAGGTCATCGAGCTGGGTGTGGTGAACGCCAGCATTCACAAGGTCAACGAGTGCGTGAGAGTGGAGGACGTGGATCTGTTGCACCGCCTGTACTATCGCACCCTGGAACTGTTGCTCACCGCGTGAGCCGGCGGCCGGCCGCCCCATGGCCCGCCGCCGTTGTTCGACCCGCCGCCGGGGCGGTCACTTGACGCTGTAGCCGCGCCCGTCGAGACAGGCGGCATCCGCGCGCATGTAGTCGGAGCGCCGGTCGTCACCGCGTTTGACGGTGCCGCCAGCGCCGGCGCCCGCCGCGCCGCCGGCCGGCGCACCTGCCGTGCCGCCCGTGGGATCGAAGCCGGTTTGCTGCACGGCCCAATGGTGGCACTCGTATTTGTCGGTCTTCTGCTGCTCCTCGCTCTGCCCGTTCTTGGGATAAGCGATCAGCTCGCCGGCCGGAGCGCCCGTTTGGGCTGCCTGCTGGCTGGCAAGACCGTCCGGCGGTGCCACCGTCACGTATTCGCGGGCGCCGTCGTCGTAGCGGTAATAGGTGTTGTCGGCGTAGTAATAAGGGATTCCGCCCCACCACAGCGTCGAGTAGTAAAGGGGCAAAGCACCGAAATACAGCCCGAGGGCCAAGCCGCTGCCCCACCCCCAGCCCCAGCCGTAGCCGCCGCGCCACCCGTAACCGCCGTAGCCACCGCGATAGCCACCGTAACCATAGCCGCCCCAGCCATGATGGTATCCGCCGTACGGGATGCC
>CAZZWZ010000057.1:0-14287 GCA_964657955.1 uncultured Steroidobacteraceae bacterium | reverse complement strand
GCGTCATGGCCTGATCGACTCCTGCCGGCGCCGTGCATCCCGAGGGCCGCCACCGCCAGTCCGGCAAGCACCGCCGGGATGGCGGCGATCAAAAACAGTTTCTCGGTCGTGATCCGGGCCATCAATAACGCCCCGCCCAGCAGCGGTCCCAGAATGGAGCCGATCCGGCCGATCCCGAGAGCCCAGCCCAGCCCGGTGGAACGCAGTTCCGTGGGGTACGACATGGCGGCGAGTGCATTGGCCGCCGCCTGTCCGCCGATCAGTCCGAACCCGGCTGCGAAGGCGATCCCGAGCGTCATGGGGACGTTGCCCGAGAACAGGCCGATTCCCGCGATGCAGATCGCGCCCGCGAGATAAGCGCACGTCATCGCGGTCGTAGCACCCAAGCGGTCGAGCGCCCAGCCGATGGGGAAACAGCCGATCACCGAGCCCAGCTGCAGCACGACGCCGGCGACGATGGCATTTCGCACCGAGGCGCCGCCCGCGTTGAGTGCGGTCGGCAGCCAGCTCACGAGCAGGTAGATGTCGAGCAGACTCAAGAAAAACACGCACCACAGCAGCAACGTGGCGGTGCCGCGCCCGCGGACGAAAAGCTGCCTGACGGCGATTTTGGCCGCGCCGGGCGAACGGGCGACGTGCAGTCGTACGGCCTCGTCTTCGCGCAAATTCGGATCGAGCTTGCGCAGCAGGCCGATGAGGCGCTCGCGCGATCCGCCTTCCAGGGCCAGAAACGCGGCCGATTCGGGCAACACGAAGAACACGAGGGGAACCAGCAGCAACGGCAGAGCGCCGCCCACCACGAACACCGCCTGCCAGCCCAGCGAGCCGACGAAGCGCGCTGCCAGGATGCCACCCAGCATGGAGCCCACGTTGAACCCGTTGAACATCAGCATGACCAGGAATCCGCGGCGCCGGCGCGGCATGTATTCTGCGGTCAGCGAAATCGCGTTCGGCATTGCGCCGCCCAGGCCCACGCCGGTCAGAAACCGCAGCGCCATCAGGACGGTGAGATCGGGCGCCAGCGCGGTGAGCAATGTCCCGGCGCCGAAGATGACCAGGTTGGCGATCAACAACGGGCGACGACCCGCACGGTCGGCAAGCGGCGCCACGAACAACGCGCCGAGCATCAGTCCGAACAAACCCAGGGAGAACACCGGGCCGAGCGCGCCCGGCGCCAGCCGCCAGCTTTCGCTCAACGTGGGTGCTATGTAGCCCAGCGCCTGTGCGTCGAATCCCTCGGTTGCTCCAATGAGGGCACAGATCCACAGCACACGGCGTTGCACCTTGCCAAATTTGCAGTTGTCGAGAAACGAAGAAATGTCGAAGGGGTCGGTGGGCACACTGGCCTTACTGGACGTGGGACGGCGGCTCGTGCGGCCGCTGTTTGCCGTTGCCGCAGCAAGTATTCACGCGAATGTTGCAGCCGCCCGAGCGGATGACGTAGCTCTGCACCGTGCCCAAGACCAGTCCCACCTGGGGTGAATAATGCCCTGCTACCAGGTCGGCCCCGTGCTTCTCGAACACCTTGGGACCGTAATCGGGAAACACGTCTTGGGGCCGGAACAACGCGCCTTCGATCTCGTGGACCCGGTCCACTGCGATATCGCCGATCATCCAACGCGCCATGGTGATGCTCTTCAAAATTTCATTCCGAATTTCGCGCCGTAGGTGCGCGGCGCAAAGATGTAGGTTCCCGCGCACGCCCTTCCCTGTCCAAAACTGGCCGCATTCTCGAGATTGTACACATACAAGCCGGCATGCCATCCGGTGTCGGCCGAGGTGTAGTTCAGGGTGATGTTCGTCTTGACGAACGGGGGTGAGTAGTCCGCCTGCTGCTTTTCATAGTCGCCCCGGTGCGCCTCCAGCGTGGCATCCAACTTGTCGTGCACGGTGATGTTGAACTGGGACGAGAAATCGATGCCGTATACGGACGCCTTGTCCGCATTGAAGATCTCTTGCAAGCCGCTGGTCGGGTTGTTGAAGGACAGCTGGTAGTTCTTGTAGTCGTAGTAGAAGGCCTCGGTATTGAACTCCCCCCGGTTGTTCAGAAAGCGATTCTTCGATCCCACCGAGAAGGCCAGCAACGTCTCGCGTCGGAATTTCCGCCGAGGGAGAATCCGCCTTCCAGGTAGCCGGTCTGTACGTTCGCATACAGCAGTGAAGCCGGGGTCGAATCCGTATCGACACCGAATCTGGGGCTCGCTGACCTTGACGTAGGCTCCCGGGATTGGGCGCTGCGCTAGGCCGGCCTACCTCAGGATCCCACCACCACTGCGCGGAATGTCGAGCTGCAGCGCCAAAGGGGAGCCTCGCTCAATGAACTTCCGTGGCAGCCTGCCATCGCATGAGCAGCACGGGCACCACGGCCTCGGCCAACACTTCGGCGGTGTCATGACCGACAAAGGCGTGTCGGGCATGAGAACCCATCACGATCAGATCGGCCTGCCACTGTTGAGCCTGTGTGAGGATCACGCTTGCGGTGGAGCCCTCGTTCGATTCGTACAGCACGCATTCCGGAATCACGCCGCGCCCGCGCACCTGGCATTCGGCGGCATTCAGAATCTCTTTCCCGGCCCTGCACAGCGACTCGACGACCTCTCGGGCTCCCTCTCCGGGGCTGAAGTAGTAGTTGAGTTCCGGGCGTCGGACGACATGCAGCAAGCGCACCTTGCCGGCTCCTGCTTCCGCGATCCCGATCGCTTCTTTGAGACCGCTCAGGGATGCCTCGCTACCGTCGACAGCGACGAGAATTCTTGAATACATTTCGACCTCCAGTGCCGCTTCGCCGATCGCCGATCGCATGCGACCCCCACGCAGACTAGGGGCGGCGTGGCAGCCGGGCAATAAGGGATAGTCGCGCGCCGGTAGGTGATGACACCATCTGACAACCGTGCGGTTCATGCGCCGGCCCGACGCACGCCGGCGAATCCGATCAACAGCAGCAATGCCGAGGCCGTGAACAGCAGGCCGCCGGGAGCGAATTCATACAGCAGCACTCCGATGGAACCACCTGCCAGGAAGGACAGGATGGATTGCAGGTGCAATTGAAGCTTGGACCGGTTGATCGGTGCTTCCGACGTCGGCTCCAGACCGCGCGCGATATCGATGAGCATCGCCAGTTCGATGCCGGCATCGGTGGCCATTCCTGACACGTGCGTCGTGCGTACCCGGGCGTCGGAGATCCTCGTGACCACTGCATTCTGCATTCCCATCAGAAAACTCAGCCCCAGGACGAGCCCTGCCTGACTCGAGGGCGGGTAGCTCTGGTAAAAGGCCAGGCCGCTCATCAAGGCCCCCTCGGCGACCACGGTCCAGGCGTAGACACCGCGGATGCCGCGTCGCTTTCCGGAGTTGATGAGGATGGCCGATACCACCGCCCCCGTCACGAAACATCCGACGATCGTCAGATAAAATCCTCCGATGACCCATTCGCCGACTGCCAGATGGTCTGCGACGGATGAAACGTTGCCGGTCATGTTGGCAGAGAAAAATCCGACTGCATGAAACGCGACCGTGTTGACCCCTCCGGCGATCGCGGCGAGGGTGCAGGCGAGCCGCCGATCGATGACCGTGCTTCGCGCGCTTCCGACTGTTATCAGCATCCGGCAGTCCGGGGGCTCACCGGCCGGGGTGACGATCACGCGTCGGGTGACCCAGTGAGCCTGCGCTGACCCTCGAGACCGAGGTCAGGTGAAGTTTGACCAAATGCGCGACCGATCGGGCCCGCATCTTATCCATGACTTTTGCACGATGAATCTCGACGGTTCGTTCGCTCAATGCAAGATCGAGAGCGATGACCTTGTTGGCCGCCCCATTGACCACCAACTGCATGACTTGCAGCTCTCGCGGCGTGAGCGACTCGATTCTCAGCATCAATTCAGCTCGCTCCTCGCCGGCGCCGCGCATTTGCTCGTCCAGGCGTAACGCCTGATTGATGCGATCCAGAAGGTCCTGATCGCGGAACGGCTTCTGTATGAACTCAAACGCGCCCTCCTTCATGGCCTGCACGGCCATCGGAACGTCACCGTGGCCGGTGATGAACACGACGGGCAAGGTGCAACCGATGCTGTTCAATGTTGCCTGAAGCTCCAGACCACTCATGTCGGGCATGCGAATGTCGAGCAGCAAGCAGCCTTGGGCGGCCGGCGTGCAAGCTTCGAGAAAATGTCTGGCGCGGGAGAATGCGGCGGTCTCATACCCGACGGTGCCCAGCAAGACTGCCAATGCGCGGCGCATCCCATCGTCGTCGTCGACGATGTAGACAGTGACTCTTGGTGGCTTCTCCACGACCTTCGCCATGCTCAGTCGTCCTGATGCGCGATTGGCAACCGGAACCAGATGCGGGCCCCGTCGGGTTCGACGTTCTCGAATCCGATGGTCCCTTGATGCGATTCGATGACGGCACGACTGGAGGCCAGTGCGATACCTGCGCCGAGCGGCTTCGTCGCGAAAAAGGGCTGGAATGAATGTGCCGCCACGCCTTCGGGCAATTTGGAGCCGGGCGCGGTCACACTGGTGATGACGGTATGGCGATCGTGCGTGATGCGTATGCGCACCTCGCGCGGGGCCGGCATGCCCGCGATGGATTCGAATGCATTTTTGACCAGGGCCAGCAAAACGTGCTGGATGTTCAATCCGTCGACTTCCACCTCTGGAACCTCGGCGCCGGCTTCGACGATGAGTACCGACCCGAAGCGCAGCGCCCAATGTCGGAGGACGGGCCGCATCTCCGCCACCAGATCCATGAGTCGGTGTCGCGTGCGCGTGATCGGCACCTGCGTCAATGACCGACGGATGCCCTGCAGTCGTGCACCCGCCCCCAGCGCTTCACGGCTGATATCGCGGAACACCTCCAATGCCGCGGAAAGCAGCGGTGTCGGGCGGTCCAGCATGCGCTCGCCTGCGTGGGAAAATGTGGCCATTGCCGCCAGCGACTGGTTGATCTCGTGTGCCACGCCGCTTGCAACTTCCTCGAGCACGGCGGATTGCTCGGCCGCGCACAAGTTCAGCACGAATCGCTCGGAGGCCGTCAAGTCGATGTCGTTTGCACTCATAGAAATCTCTGTTCCCCGAGTGTGAATCCAGCGCGAAATCCCTTCGTGAAGCAACTCCACCTTCGTAACCCAGTATGGGGTATTGCGGTGCAGCAACGCACTCGCGGATCACCGAAGGCAATTACGGACAATCACAGATCCGGGCCCGACCAGTGTTAGCAACACAACCGACAGCCGGATCTGTTAGCGTATGATCGAATGCCGCCCGGTGCCGAGCGCGCTCGCACCATCAGTCTCATCTCAAAGGTCGTCCATGGGTGACATGAGTTCCCTGACGCTGCGGCTGCTGCAAGTGTCGCCGGACGCCCTGTTGATCATCGATGAGCACGGCTCCATCCGGTACTCCAACGAGACCTGCAGCCGCCTCTTTGGCTATCCTATAGAGTTCCTGGTGGGAAAGCCGGTCTCTATCCTGATTCCGCAGCGATTTCATGATCGACACCGGCTGCACCTTGCAGCTTACCTGGATGCTCCCGCGAGCCGGGAGATGGGGGCTCGAATACGGGAGCTGTACGCGAGGCGGTTCGACGGGACCGAATTTCCCGCCGGTATCCGCCTTTCTCCCTTGGAGGACGATGGCGGCAGATTCGTGGCCGCAGCCGTGCGCGATATGACGGAACGTCAGATGTTCAGCGATGCGCTGGTCGCTGCGCGCGAGGAAGCCGACCGGGCAAACCGGGCGAAAAGCCGCTTCCTCGCCACCGCAAGTCACGATCTGCGACAACCGCTGCAAGCCATTCGACTGATCAATGCTTCCATGCGTCGGCTGAGCCGCGAAGACCGGGCGCTGAACGAACTCGTTCACCATCAAGAATTGGCCATCGACGGTGCAACCCAGCTGCTGAATGCGCTGCTCGACATCAGTCGTCTCGAATCAGGAGCGATTGAACCTCAGCTGCAACCGGTCGAGATCGCAGCCGCTTTCAATGAGCTCGAGAATGAGTTCCAGCCTGGCGCCATCCTGAAGAGAATAAAACTGGAATTCATCAATACCCGGGTGGTCATCGCATCCGATCCCGTTTTGTTCACGCAGCTGCTGCAGAACCTCATCGGCAATGCCTTGAAATACACTGAACACGGGTTTGTCCGCGTATCCCTCGAGGCGGCCGAGGATCTGTTGGTGATCGCAATCGAGGACACCGGCATGGGCATTTCACCGGAAAAACTCGGCAGCATATTCGACGAATACTATCAGGTGGGCCCGCACGGCACCGAGCGCATCGGCGTGGGTCTGGGTCTTGCAATCGTTCGTGAGGTCGCGCGTCTGCTCGGTTACGTGGTGGATGTCACGTCGGTGCTCGGAACAGGTTCCTGTTTCAACGTGAGAGTTCCTGCGGCCCGGCGACTTGCCGATGCGCCGGCGATCGAGCGTATCGCGGAACGCCCGCCGTTGGCGGCGCCGCCCGGGGCCTGCCGCCTCGTCCTTCTGGAGGACAATGATTCCGTCCGCAAGGCGACGGAGCTTTTCCTCGCACTGGAGGGCTTCAATGTGCAAAGCGCCGCGTCCGTCGAGCTTGCCGGGGGCATTCTCGCGACATTGGGACCGGGTGATGTCTTCATCACGGACTTCAATCTGGACGGGCCGCTCACCGGGTTCGATGTGCTGCTTCAGCTGCGTAAGCAGCAGGGGCATGAGGTTGCCGCCATCATCATGAGCGGTGATCTGCCCTCGATGCTCAGGGTGGTCAAGGCCTCTGTCCCGCGATGCCGCTTTTTGAGCAAGCCTGTCGATACCGATGATCTGCTGTCCGCGATCGCCGATTTGTGCGCAGCCTGAAGACGTCTTGAAATCGGCCATGCGCGGCGCCGGGATTTTCCGCCATCCGTTGCGGCAAGTCCGTATTTGTCACGCGAATCCGATCATTGAGAATCGGAAGCGGCCCGCCTGGAGAGCCCACGGACGTCCATTCAGGGATCAGGTATGCGCAATGAGTGTGATCGTTGCGTCACGGGGTAACGCCGATGAGATTCGACTGCCATGTTTGAGCCCGAGACGACGCGCGAACCCACCGTCCCGGAACTGGACTCCATCTACCGGCGATCGCCGGTCGGGGCGTTGACGGTGGCGGGTATTGCCACGGGACTCGTGTTTGCACTCTGGCTCGTCTTCTATCTCGCGGTCTTTCTGCCGCGGGGCTTCCAACGGTGATCGTCGTGCTTCCCGAACATCGGGACGATGCGGCGCATCAGGCGGAGAGGCGGTGGGCGGCGGTAGCACTCGGCCTCATCGCCATGCTGCTGGGTGTGGTCGCATTTACGGGAATTCACTGGGCGACCATGCCGCCCTCGGGCATCGAGCCGGTCGACCCCACGACGTTACACGTCTCCGGTGAGTTCATCGAGCAGAATCTTGGCTCCACCCGGCTTCCTGACGGCTCGGTCGTGGTTCGTCTGATCGGGCAGCAATACTCCTTCAATCCCCGCTGCATCGTCGTTCCCGCGCGCACGAAAATCACCTTTCGCGGGACCAGTGCCGACGTCGTGCATGGGTTTCTCGTCACCGGAACCAACGCCAACGCCATGCTGGTGCCGGGGTATGTCACCACGTTCACGGCGGAGTTTTCACATCCGGGCGATCATTTGATGCCGTGCCATGAATTCTGCGGCACCGGCCATGCCGCCATGTGGGCCCATGTACGCGTGGTGATGCCGGCGGAGTTCGAACGACTCACCGGCGCCGGCCTCGGTTCCCACTGTGATTAGGGCACGGTCCCTGGTGCTTGCGCATTTTTGGAGCGCCTTCGCCCTGTTCTTCATCGCGCTGCTGCTGGGTGAGTGGCAGATGGTCCTGCGTAGTCCGTTACACGCCTGGGTGAACATTCCAGAACACTACTACCGTGCGGTGACCGGGCACGGCACGGTGATGGCTTACGTGTTTCCAACACTGGTGGCCATGGGCTTCGGCTACGCGATCACCGAGCTTGCGCTGAAGCGGCCCTTGATCGGACTGAAATGGGCTTGGGCTGCTTTCTCTCTCGTCATCGGGGGCGCGTTGTCGGCAGCGACGGCGGTCGCGTCGGGATCGGCTTCGGTGCTGTACACCTTCTATCCTCCGCTGATCGGCAGCCCGTTCTACTACATTGGCGTCGTCTTCGTGGTCCTGGGTTCCTGGATCTGGGTCGCCCTGATGGTGGTCAACCTGATGGCCTGGCGCAGGCTCAACGCCGGTCAGCCGGTGCCTCTGGCAATGTATGCGAACGTCGCGGGGGCGTCGCTGTGGGCCTGGACGGCCGTCGGTGCGGCCATCGAAATCATTTTTCAAATTCTGCCGGTGGCACTCGGCTTCCGGCACAGCATCGATGCCGGCCTTGCCCGCGTGCTGTTCTCCTGGACACTGCACGCGATCGTCTATTTCTGGCTGATGCCGGCCTACATCGCGTTCTATACCATCGTTCCCAGGGCGATCGGCGGACGCCTGTACAGCGACGCCATGGCGCGCCTGACCTTCGCATTGTTCCTGGTGTTTGCCATGCCGATCGGCATTCATCATTTGTTTGCGGACCCTGAGGTGGGTTCAGGATTCAAGTATGTGCATTCCGTATTTACAGCCATGGTCGTCATCCCGACCCTGCTCACCGTCTTCACGATCTGCGCCTCGGTGGAAATCGCCGCTCGCCTGCGCGGCGGCAGAGGTGTGCTGGGGTGGGTGCGGTCGCTGCCCTGGAGAAGCCCGGCGATGCTGGCGCTGACCTTCTCGTTCGTCATGCTGGGCTTCGGCGGCGCCGGCGGCCTCATCAACATGAGTTACCAGCTCGATTCCACCATTCACAACACGCAGTGGATCACCGGGCACTTTCATCTGATCTTCGCCGGAGCCGTCGTCATCATGTATTTCCTCATTGCCTACGATCTCTGGCCGCACCTGACCGGCCGCGAGCTGGGGCAGCTCACGTTGATCCGCGCGCAACTTTGGCTGTGGTTCGTCGGGACCTTGATCATGACGCTGCCGTGGCACGTCGCGGGTCTGCTCGGCATGCCGCGCCGGATGGCTTATTTCGACTACTCGAACCCGGCCATTGCGCCGCAGGCTTGGACCGTGACCGCGGCCGTGTGGGGTGGGGCGATGATGGTCGGTTCCGGTGCCTTGTTCGTCCTGATTTTGTTGCGTGCGCACGTGCAGGCGCGGGCCCGGCCCGTACCTTACCGATTCAGCGCCACGGTCTACCCGGTGCAGGCGGTACCGCCGGTGCTGAACGGCTACTGGGTGTGGATCACGCTCATGATCGCGCTGACTCTCGCCAATTACGGTGTGCCGATCGCGCAACTCGTGATCGCCAAGACCAGCGTTCCTGCCGTGCTGTACTTCAACCGATGAGGACGGGCGCCCCCGGCCGATTGGGCCTGCTCGCGGCGGCTGCCGTGGCGGCGGTCGGCGTGCTGGCCTTCTTCACGGGTTTCTACCTGATGCCCAGCCCCGGCGGCGGAGCTACGGTGTGGGGGCGACTCTGCAGTGCCGCCGGCATCGTGCAGCCGCGCGGGCTCCAGCTGAAGCTGATGGCGCCCGCAACCTTCACTCATGTGGTCGTTTCCCAGGGTGCCCCGGCGCTTGGGTCGATGAATCAGGCAGGCAGGGGCGCCACCCTTGCGCTGCGCTGTACGATTTGTCACGGCGCCGAAGGCGTGAGCGGTGCGGATGCGCCGAATCTCGCGGGGCAATATCCGGAGGTTCTCTACAAGCAGCTGGTCGATTTCAAACGAGGCGCACGCACCGATGCCGTCATGGCGGCCATGGTGTCGACGTTGACGGATGAGGAGATGCTCGATCTGTCACGCTTCTACGCACGCCTGCCGCCATCGAAGGAGAGGAGTCTCGCTCAGGCGCCCGCCCTGGTCCGGGTGGGAGATCCCATGCGCAATATCGCCCCGTGCGTCTCCTGCCACGGCCGCGGCAGTGGCAAGGTCGGCGCTCCCGCCCTCGAGGGCGAGCCTGAGGCCTATCTCGAAAAGCAACTGGCCGCCTTCGTGGACGGCTCGCGGAAAAACGACATGAACGCCGCCATGCGCAACGAAGCGCATCTGCTGTCTGCTGCCGACATCACGGCGCTGAGCGATCATTATGCGCAATCGTCCCGATAACCGGCGGTGGGTCTTGCTCATGACTTTCGCGCTGTGCACCCTGGCACGTGGCGGGGAGCTGGATACGGCGCCGGACACCATCGAGGCTCGCGCTCAAGGGTGCGCGACCTGCCACGGTTCGCACGGCGAAGGAACCGCGGACTCGAACTTTCCGCGAATCGCCGGCAAACCCGCCGGCTATCTCTTCAACCAACTGCAGAACTTCCGGGACGGACAGAGAAGCTATCCGCCCATGAACTACCTGCTTGCTTACATGCACGATGACTACATGAGAGAACTCGCCGCCTATTTCGCCGCGCAGGCGGTGCGGCAGCCCGCCGCCGCAGCGGCTCCGACTGCCGACCTCGCCGGTGAACGGCTCGTCCGTCGCGGCGATGCGGCGAGCGGTTTGCCCGCGTGCGTCCAATGTCACGGCGTCCGCCTCACGGGGCTCGAACCCGGCATCCCCGGTCTGATCGGCCTGAGTGGCCGCTACATCGCCGCGCAACTGGTGTCCTGGCGGGTGGGTACGCGCCACGCCAGGAAGCCGGACTGCATGCGGGAGATCGCGTCACGACTCACTGAGGCGCAGATTGGCGTGGTGGCCGCATGGCTGGCTGCACAACCGCCCGCGTTGTTCCCTGCGGCCGCAGCCGGCTCTTGGACACCGCCGCTGGCCTGTGGAAGTGCGCCGTGAAGGCGACGACTTGGCTCGCAGGGGCCATTCTCCTCGGTCTGACCCTCGCCGCCGCGCGTGCGGACCAGCCGGCCGACGCCCCCATGTCGCGGGGCGAGTACCTGGCCCATGTGGGCGACTGCGTTGCCTGTCACAGCAAGCATGGCGGCGCGCCGTTCGCGGGCGGGTTTCCGATGCCGACACCTTTCGGCACTCTGTATTCACCCAACATCACCCCTGACAAGGCGGCTGGCATCGGCACCTGGACCGCGCTCCAGTTCTATCGGATGCTGCATACGGGGCGCTCTCGCGATGGCTCTCTCCTCTACCCCGCGATGCCGTTTCCCGCCTATACCCAGGTTACGCGCCAGGACTCCGACGCCTTGTTCGGGTACTTGAGTTCCCTGAAGCCGGTGAGCCAGCACAATCGAGCCAACGAACTACGCTTTCCGTACAGCAACAGAAGCCTGATGTTCGGCTGGCGGTTGCTGTTCTTCAAGGAAGGCACGTTCACTCCGGTACCGTCCCGCTCGGCGGCGTGGAACCGGGGTGCCTATCTCGTGAAGGGTTTTGGCCACTGCGCGTCATGTCATTCGCCGATCAATGCCCTGGGCGCCAGTTCGGATGACACGGCATATGCCGGGGGGTTGATCCCGCTGCAGAACTGGTACGCGCCATCATTGACGTCGAATCGGGATTCAGGACTCGGCGGATGGTCGGTCGCGGACATTGCCGACCTGCTGACGGGCGGGGCCTCCAGGCGGGGGGCCGTGTACGGGCCCATGGCCGAGGTCACGCACAACAGCCTGCAGTATCTGACGCGTGACGATGCGACCGCGATGTCTGTGTATTTGAAATCGTTGCTCGAAGTCACACCAGCGGTCGTGCGAGCACCCGCGGAACCCATACCGGCAACACTGTCCGCACTCGGCCAGGCAGTGTACGAAAAGCACTGTGCGTCCTGCCACCGCAGTGACGGGCGGGGTATGCCGCCGGCCTATCCACCGCTTGCCGGCAACCCGTCGATTGAGATGGAGCAGTCGGTCAATCCGCTGCGAATGGTATTGAACGGGGGCTATCCCCCTCAGACGATGCAGAATCCGCGGCCATACGGCATGCCGCCCTTCGCCCAAGTCCTGTCCGACGACGAAGTGGCCGCCGTGGTGACTTACATCCGTGTCACCTGGGGCAATCACGGCGCGCTGGTGAGCGCCCGCGACGCAAACGCCATGCGAATGGCGCCGTTGCTCGATTGAGGTGAATGCTACCAGCGCATTCAGAAAGCAAGACCGGGAAAGCTCCCAAGATCCAGTGGTCCGGGGCCCGCCTGCGGAACGTTCGCCGATCCGTCGTGCACGAGAAGCACGGGAATGCGCGTTCCTCGCACGACGTCTTCCGCATCGCTGCCCATCGCGAGACGTTTCAAACCGCGTCGGCCGTGCGTGCCCATCACGATGAGCTGCGCACCCCACTCGGCTGCCTGCGCGATGATCATCGGCGCCGCTTTTCCGCCCTTCGACTCGACCGACAACGCTTCGGCTTCGAGGCCGTATTGCCTGACGAGGGCGGAGGCCTCTTTGAGCACCTTTGTGGACGCCTGCCGGCCGGCAGCGGCTACGTCCCCTTCATACGTACCAATGCAATAGCCTGCATCCAGCGCATGCTCATCCACGACGTTCAACAGGCGAATATGTGCGTTCTGGCTCTTGGCGAGGTCGATTGCATCAATGAGTGCACAGTTGGACGGGTCGCTGCCATCGACAGGAACCAAAATTTTATGGTACATCGGAAATTCTCATGACCCGGAACGGCATGGTGACGGGGGCGGGTTCCAAGAGCCATCCGGAGTTTCCCCGCTGTTCGCGGGCAATTACTTATTCGATTCTCATCGGTTGCAACGGGCCGGACTTGACAGATTGGCGGCGCGGCAACGCAATGGAACGGTGATCGAACTGGCTTTACGACTCGGTGGGTTTGGCCGGCTGCCGGGCGCTGGCGATCCGATATTCCCGCGCTTGGAACAAGTCCTCGAGGACTGCGGCGAGTTCACGCAAGGTTTTCAGTTCCTCGTCGCGAAAATCCCGGGGCCGCCGGTCGATGGCGCACAACGTGCCGATTGCAAAACCCGCTTGCGTGAAGAACGGGACGCCTGCGTAAGCGCGAAGGTGGGGCTCCCCGGTAACCAACGCGCTGCTGGAAAAACGTGGATCGAGACTCGCATCGGACACGACCAGCGGTTGCCGTGCAAATATGGCGTGCGCGCACAGGGAGACGTCCCGCGAGGTTTCCGCAACATCCAGCCCGACCCGCGAGAGAAACCATTGGCGCCGCTCATCGACGAGCGATATCAAAACGATGGGTACGTCGAGCGCTTTGGCGGCCAGTTGCGTGATGCGATCGAACGACGGCGATTGCGGTTTGTCGAGGATCTCCAGGCGTCGCAGGGCCGTGAGTCGCTCGATCTCATCCCGCGGAATGGGCGCCGCCGGCACGCCTGCCGGACCGTCATCGCCGACCTGGATCGGCCGGCTGCGGAAGATGCCGGAGGCGGTCGGCGCCCGCCAGATGCCGTCCCACGTCTCGCCATGGGCGTCCATGTCCGCCGACGTGAGCGCTGCACCCGCTGCGGGTACCGGCGCAACGTCTCCGACCCTGGCGACGACGGGCCCGCATTTCCCCGACTTGGAACGATACATGGCCGCATCCGCCAGCTTGAGCAGCGTCTCACGGTCCGCCGCGACCTGGGGATAGATCGCGATACCGGCGCTCATCCCCACTCGAATGGGTCCCGATGCGGACCGCATCGGGACACCGACCGCCGCCATCATCGCCTCCACCGCCATCAGGGCTTTTGCTTGGGTGGCTCCGTCGAGTATCAGCACGAATTCATCGCCCCCCAGGCGGGAGATGCTGCTGGGTGCCTGCACCGATCGGGCCATGCGCTGACCCGTCTTGCGGAGCACGAGGTCACCCATCTTGTGGCCGAGCGTATCGTTGATCTTCTTGAAGCCGTCGAGATCGATGAAGACGAGCGCCAGGGAATGTCTGCCCCGCCGTGCCCGGTCCAGCGCTTCATCGAGAAGGGACGTGAAGTGGGTCCGGTTGGGCAGTCCCGTCAAGGCATCGTAGTGTGCGCTTCGCGACAAGCCGCGCAGCGCGGAGGCGACGGATGTCAAAGCATCGCCGACGGCATGATCGGCATCGGTTGACGCGATGCCGCGGCTGGCATCCGCCAAGGCACGGACGGGCCGCATCAACAGCCGAGCGCTGACCAACGACACGGCCAGTCCAACGATCGTGATCACCCCGGCGCCCAACCACAGGTCGCCGAGCACGGGATCCATCGAGGCGCCCGCCCCGGTCTGATCGTCGCGCGCGCCGGTCAGGTTGGTGCGCCGCGGCTCTGCGGCGCCTGCCTGCCGGGCTGCGAAGTCGATGGCAATCCAAGAGCCGCTCAAACCCAGCAGCAGCACGGCGATGAGACCCAACAAGACCCGCGAAT